>JBHHWO010000060.1:0-26312 GCA_046756565.1 Thermoanaerobaculia bacterium
GGGCGCCCCTGCTTTGACCTGTGCCGGTGCCTCGGTATCATGCAGGGCCCGGCGCCCCTGGATCTGCGGCGCCTGAAAGGAAGAGCACCATGGGTTTTCAAGACAAGAATCGCGCGAGCAGGATTGGTTGGATCGCAGTGCTCGCCGTCGTCGCAGCAGCGGCCGTCTGGGTCGCGTCCGAGACCGCCTCCGCCGAGGACGAGCCGGCAAGCGCTGGGAAGGGGCACAGTGAGGACGTGCTGGCGCGGGTCGGAGACATCGAGATCTCCCTCGCCGAGGTGGAGGCCGGAGTTGCAAAAGAGCTTCGTGACCTCGACCGGCAGCGGTACGACCTGATCGAGCGGGGCCTCGACACCGCCATCAGCGAGGCCCTGATCGAGATTGCGGCCAAGGCAGGCGCAGTGGGCAGAGAGGAGTTCCTGCAGAAAGAGGTCTATGGCAAGGTGGCCGAGGTGACCGATAGCGAGGTCGACGTGTTCTACGAGGCCAGAAAAGGCCAGATTCAGCAGCCCAAGGAAGCCGTGGCCGGTCAGATCCGGCAGTACCTCGCCCAGACTCGCCAGCAGGAAGCATACGGCGCCCTGGTGGCGGGTTTGCGCAGCCAGCACGAGCCCGAAGTGTTTCTCGAACCGATGCGCATCGAGGTGGCGGCCGGCGGAGCTCCGGCCAAGGGTCCAGAATCGGCGCCGGTCACCATCGTCGAGTTCTCGGACTTTCAGTGTCCGTTCTGCTCGCGCGTCATTCCGACTCTCAATCAGGTGACCGAAAAATATGGCGACCGGGTTCGGTTGGTGTTTCGTCAGTTCCCGCTCCACAGTATCCACCCGCAGGCCCAAAAGGCCGCCGAGGCCGCACTGTGCGCCGACGAGCAGGGCAAGTTCTGGGAGATGCACGACGCGATGTTCGCGGATCAGAGCAAGCTCCAAGTGGCCGACCTCAAGTCGACCGCGGCAGGGTTGGGCGTCGACGGGACGTCGTTCGATGAATGCCTGGACACCGGCCGTCATGCCGATCGCGTGAACCAAGACCTCCAGGCCGGCGTCGAGGCGGGAGTGACCGGTACGCCCGCGATGTTCATCAACGGTCGGTTTCTCTCGGGTGCGCAGCCGTTCGATGCGATCGCCAAGGTCATCGACGACGAGCTGCGTCGGGCCGGCGGCTGATCGATTCCACGAGAAAGTAGAGCTGTGGCCGGCGATATTCCGCTGGACGAGTTCGAAAACGCGCTGCGCCGCACAGCGCAGAAGCTCTCCGACTATCTAGGCGGTGTCGAGAGGTTCCCGGTGCTGCCCAAGCTCGAGCCGGGAGAGATCGGCAGGGCTCTGCCCGACGAACCGCCGCGGGCCGGCGAGAGCCTGGATTCGATCCTCGACGACTACGAACGCCTGATCGAGCCAAATGTGACTCACTGGAATCATCCCGGGTTCATGGCCTACTTCGCGATCTCGGGGTCGGGTCCCGGAGTCATCGGCGAGGCCCTGGCGGCGGGACTAAACGTCAACGCCATGAAGTGGCAGAGCTCGCCGGCGGCTACCGAGCTCGAGCTCAAGGTGTGCGACTGGCTGCGCCAGATGATCGATCTTCCGGAAACGTTTCGAGGTCATATCAACGACACCGCTTCCACCTCGACACTTCTGGCGCTGGCGGCGGCGCGGCATCGCAGGATCCCGGCGGTACGAGAGCTGGGCATATCGGCCGCCGGTGATATGTGCGTCTACGCGAGCGAGCAGGCTCATTCGTCGGTGGACAAAGGCGCCATGGTGCTGGGCTTCGGGCTCGACAACGTGCGCCACATCGCGGTCAACGAGCGCTTCGAGTTGCGACCGGAGGCGTTGGCTGACGCGATCGAGTCCGACTTGGAGGCCGGCAAGATCCCGTTGGCGGTGGTCGCCACCATAGGCACGACCTCGACCACCAGCGTCGACCCGGTCGAGGCGATCGCCGCTGTCTGCGGACGGCACGGCCTGTGGCTCCACATCGACGCGGCCTATGCCGGCAGCGCAGCGATCTGCGAGGAGATGCGGCCGCTCTTCAGGGGCTGGGAGCGGGCGGATTCGATCGTCGTCAATCCCCACAAGTGGCTGTTCACGCCGGTCGATTGTTCGGTCCTCTACGTGCGCGACCTTTCGGGCTGGCACGACGCCTTCTCGCTGGTGCCGGCGTACTTGCGCTCGAGTGAGGGAGGCGTCGATCTGATGGACCTGGGCTTTCAGCTCGGCCGACGTTTCCGGGCGCTCAAGCTATGGATGGTGATCCGCGCCTTCGGCGTGGAGGGCCTGGCCGAGAGAATCCGGAGCCACTGCGCGATGGCGCGGGAGCTCGCGGCGTGGATCGACGACTCGCCGGACTTCGAGCGGGTAGCGGCGGTTCCGTTCAGCACCGTCTGCTTCCGAGCCCTCGCCGCCGGCGCCACGCCCGAGGAGGAGGACCAGCTGAACGAGCAGCTCATGCGACGCCTGGCGGACGAGGGCTCGGTGTTCGTGACCCAGACCCAGCTCCGAGGCCGATTCGTCCTGCGCGCGGCGATCGGGAACATCAAGACCGGTCGCGAGCACGTCCAGCGCCTGTGGCGGCTCCTGGTTCGCTCGGCGTCGGCCCAGCGAGCGCTCGGGTAAGCTTCACGTCGATGGCGGCGGAATCGATCAAGGCATTGATCCTCGCCGGAGGAAGCGGCACCCGTTTCTGGCCGCTCAGTCGCGCGTCCCGGCCGAAGCAGTTGCTTCCTCTGGAGGGCGACGACAGTCTCCTGGTGCGAACCGTGCGGCGCTTGGCGCCCTTGGTCGAACCTTCAGAGGTGTGGATCTGCACGACTCGAACGCTGGCCGACCAGGTTCGCTCGCAGCTGCCGGACGTGCCCGCCGATCAGGTCCTGGCCGAGCCCGAGGGGCGCGACACCGCTCCCGCGATCGCGTGGTCGCTGGACCGAATGGACGCCGCGGAGTCGGTGGTCGCGGTTCTTCCCGCGGACCACCGGGTCGGCGACGAGGCCGGCCTTCGCGCGAGCCTGGCGAGCGCCGCCGAGGTCGTGCGGGATCGGGATGCGGTCATGACTCTAGGTGTGCTTCCGCGCTGGGCGGAGCCCGGGTTCGGCTATCTCGAGCTGGGCGAGCTGCTGGACGCGGGGACCGGCTTGCGGAAGGTCGCGGCGTTCAAGGAGAAGCCGGACCCCGAGACCGCGGCCCGGTATTTCGAAGATGGCGGTCATCTATGGAACGCGGGGATCTTCGTCTTTCGCGCCGGCCGCCTGTTGGAGCTGATCGGCGTGCATGAACCGGGCATTACCGAAGGCCTCGAGAAGATCCGCTCGCAGCCCGATCGGTTCGAGAGTCACTACGCTCGGCTCCCCAAGACATCGATCGACTTCTCGGTCATGGAGAGATGCGACGATCTCGTGAGCCTGCCGCTCGATTGCGAATGGAGCGATCTGGGGTCCTGGGAATCACTGGCCGAGATTCTCGATCGTGATGGCGCTGACAATGCCATCCGGGGCCGGGTGGTCACCCACGATTCGGCCAGGAATCTGCTGGTGGCAGAGGAGGGCACGATCGCCGTGGTCGGGGTCTCGGATCTGATCGTCGTTCGCACTGCGGACTCGGTTCTGGTGGTGCCCAGGGACGACGCGCAGGCGGTCAAGCAACTGGTCGAGCGACTCGGCGGCGAGGGCTTTTCGGATCTCCTCTAAACGGCCAATGGCGTTGGACTCGAACCCAGTCTTCGGAAGGTAGCGTGCTTCCGGTTCGAATCGCGGTCCAGGGCGAGGAGTGGACGCTTGCCGAGACCGAGTCACCGCTGCGGTTCGGCTCGTTCTTTGCCGGAGCGCCGCCGAGCGTCTGGGAGGTCGAGATCGGGTTCGGCAAGGGCAGGTACCTGCTGGCTCAAGCCCGCGCCCGCCCCGAGGTGGGGTTCGTGGGGATCGAGGTCGCATCCAAGTACTACCGGAGCGTGCGCCATCGCTGTCGAGAACTGCCCAACCTCGTGTTGTTGCGCGGCGAGGCCGTGTACCTGATGGCGAGCGTTCTGCCTCCCGATTTCGCGCGGGCGGTGCACGTCTATTTTCCCGACCCCTGGCCCAAGAGCCGGCACCACGGCCGGCGTCTGTTCGAGCCCGAGTCGCTGGACCTGATCCTACGGCTCATGGAGCCGGGCGGCAGCCTGCTGTTCGCTACCGACTCTCAGGACTACGGAGCGATGGTTCGCCGATTGCTCGAGGAGCACCCCGGGCTCTCGGTAACCGACGCCGGCGATCAGTGGGGCGTCTTGCCGCGCACTCACTACGAGGACAAGTACCAGCGTGAGGGTCGGGCGATCGTGCGCCTGGAAGCGCGGCTGGATTCACGTGCCGAGCTGGTGCACCCGCGGGCGGGCCTGGGAGTGGTCGCCGCCGTCGCCCAGTGGCGGGACCCGGAGGAGGATCGGTTCTCGTGAGACCGCTCGAGCACCTCGTTCCGTACTTCCGGCACCACCCCGGGAAGCTCGTGGCGGGCATCGCTTGCATCGTTCTGGCCGTCACCGCCGGGCTGTTCGGTCCTCTGATCATCGGCCGCGCCGTGGATTCATTTCTGGAGCAGGCCTCGTCGGCGACCCTGCTGACCTACGGCCTGATTCTGGTCTCGGTGACCGCGGTCCAGGGAGTCTTCAACTTCGGGCAGCGCTTGATCCTGGTCTCCTTGAGCAGAGCCGTCGAGTACGAGATCCGCAACGACTACTTCGAGCATCTCGAGACATTGCCGCTGTCGTACTACCAGAAGAGCTATACCGGCGATCTGATGGCGCGAGCCACCAACGACTTGCAGGCGGTTCGGATGCTGTGCGGGCCCGCGATCATGTACTCGACCAGCACCTCGCTGACCGCTGCGGGAGCGCTGTTTCTCATGGCACGGATCGACTGGAGGCTGACCCTGCTGTCACTGGCTGCGATGCCACTGGTGGCGGTGACGACCAAGGTGTTCGGTCACAGGATCCACGTGCTGTTCGAGTCCGTTCAAGAGCAGTTCTCGTCTCTGTCGACGCGAGTTCAGGAGAGCCTGTCGGGTGCCCGGGTGGTCAGGGCGCACGCCCGCGAGGCATTCGAGGTCGAGAGCTTCGAGGGCGTCAACGCCGAGTATGTCGGTCGCAACAAGAAGCTCATCCGATGGACTACTGCGTTTCATCCCTTGCTCCAACTGCTGGTCGGCCTGGGTTTCGTGGCCGTGCTCTGGTACGGCGGCATGCGAGTGTGGCAGGGGCGGATCAGCGTCGGCGAGTTCGTGAGCTTCAACTTCTTTCTGTCCAAGCTGGTTTGGCCGATGATCGCGATCGGTTGGGTCATCAATCTGGTCCAGCGCGGTACCGCCTCTATGCTGCGCATTCGGCAGGTGCTCGAGACCGCACCCGAGATCCGCGATCTATCCGGCGGCAGCGTGGATCGGCTCGCCGGCGCCGTAGGAATGCGGGACCTGAGCTTTGGATACGAAGACGGAGGAGAGGACGTCCTGCGGGAAGTCAGCTTCGACCTCCAGGCGGGGCAGACCCTCGGAATCGTCGGCAGAACCGGCAGCGGCAAGAGCACGCTGCTTTCGCTGGTGCCCCGGCTGGTCGAGCCGCGCGCGGAACAGATGTTCGTCGACGGGCGAGACGTGAGACTGCTGTCGCTGGCTTCTCTGCGCCGGGCGATCGGAGTGGTGCCGCAAGAGGCCTTCCTCTTCTCGACCACGATCGCGGGCAACATCGCGCTCGGAGCACCGGAGGCCGATCACGATGCGGTGGAGCGCGCGGCCGAGCTCGCCGGCCTGTCGATCGACCTCGAGTCCTTTCCCGACGGGCTGGACACAAAGGTCGGAGAGCGTGGCATCACGCTGTCGGGTGGGCAGAAGCAGCGAGTCGCACTGGCACGAGCGCTGATCCGGGAACCGCGAATCCTGCTGCTCGACGATTGCCTGTCGGCGGTCGACGCCGACACCGAGGAGCGGATTCTGCGCAACCTGAGGAGGGTCTTCGTCGGGCGCACCGTGATGGTGGTGTCCCATCGGATCTCCGCTGTCAGAGCCGCGGATCAGATCATCGTGCTCGACCGCGGTCGGATCGTCGAACGCGGCAGTCACGAGATGCTGATGGCCGAGGCCGGGGCGTATGCCGATCTCGCGCGGCGCCAACAGCTCGAAGAAGAGCTGGCCGCGGTCTGACTTCGGGGCTCGCCAGGCTTTCTTCTCGGCGGCTCCTGGCCTGCCGAACCCGGTTCGGGTAACGTGGTGCGCACGATGCTGGTAGCGATCAGCGGCGGCAGTGGCCTGATCGGTCGAGCGCTCGCTCGCAAGCTGCTCGAGCAGGGGAGGCGCGTCGTGGTCCTGAGCCGGCGGCCCGAGGGCGTCCGTAATCTACCGTCCGGAGCCCAGGTCGAGGGCTGGGACACCCGCTCGGTGGAGGAGCTGGTGCCGATTCTCGACGCCGCGGACGCCTTCGTCCATCTCGCCGGCGAGAACATCGGCGCCGGGCGATGGACATCCGAGAGGAAACGGAGGATTCGATCGAGCCGGGTGGACTCGACCCTTGCGCTCGCCCGCGCTTTCGAGTCGACCGCGTCGCCTCCGAAAGTGCTGGTCCAGGGTTCTGCCGTGGGCTTCTACGGCGCCCGAGGTCCCGAGCCGTTGGCTGAGACCGCCTCGGCCGGCGACGGATTCCTGGCTGCGGTCTGCAGCCAGTGGGAAGAGGCCGGTGCGACGGTTTCCGCTCTGGGTGTGCGCCGCGTGATCGCGCGCACCGGAGTCGTCTTCGCCTCCCGCGACGGCGCGCTACCGCGCATTCTCCTGCCCTTCAAGCTCCTCGCGGGCGGGCCCGTCGGAAGCGGCGACCAGGTGCTTTCGTGGATCCACCTTGATGATCAAGTCGGGGCGATGGCGCACCTTCTCGACGATGAAGGGGCCGAGGGTGCTTTCAACCTGACCGCACCGGGTGCGGTGACCAACCGCGAGCTCGCGCGCGTGATCGGCAGGGTTCTGCGACGGCCGGCCTTTTTTCCGACCCCCGGCTTCGCTCTTCGAGTTCTGCTCGGAGAGATGTCGACCTTGGTGCTAGATGGGCAACGAGCAATCCCGGCGCGTCTGCTCGAGCGGAGCTACGACTTCCGATTCTCCGAGGTGGAGGCCGCATTGCGCGATCTGACCGCCTGAGTGGAGCCCGCGTGGAGGCAATCCGGCAAGGCGACATTCCTGGTGTTCAGCTCAGACGCCGGTCCGTGATCGCTGGAGCTTCACCGGAACGGGCGTGGCCCTTTCTCGAAGAGGCCGACCGGTTGCGGCTGTGGCTGGCCGATCGGGTCGAGATCGAGCCGGGCCCACCGCTCGTGATCCGGTGTGAGACCAGCGGGCGCGGCGGGGCGGTGACGCGGGAGTATGCAGAGGTGCTCGAGCAGTCCGAGCCCCGCAGGCTGGCCTTGGGATTCCGCGAGCTCGATGCCGGCTGGACGGCATCCACCTCGTTGATCTTCGAGCTGACGGCGGTCGACGGCGGCTGCGAGGTGATGGTGTTTCAGGAGGGCTTCCAGAAGCTTCCGCTGTCGCTGGGTCTGACGGTCTGGGAGCGTTCGCGAGCGCGGTGGACCGAGGCGCTGGCGAAGCTGTCGCGCGCGGCCGCCGCGATGAGCCCGGGTTAGCGGTTCCAAGCGGAGGTAAACGCCAACGCGACTTCGTCGCGCACTTCCGGCGGCGTGTACACACGGAACCGCTCGATCCGCGCGAGGTGGCGAATGAACTGGCTGGATTCCTCCATCGGGCGCAGCGAACCGTCGGTATGCCGGACCAGCACGCGAGCCTGGCTCAGTCGATGGGGGTCCTTTGCGGAGAGATCACCTGGGAGAGCAGGCGCCGGCGCGGCTCGCTCGGAGCGGTCAAGAGCTCACAGACGTCTTCGGCCGAGATGCCGTCGCCGTGCTCGGCGAAGATCCGGCGCACGGGCTCGGTGCGCAATATCCGTCGGGTCATCTCCTCATGGTCGATGCCATCCTCGAAGAGATCCTCAGCCGAGTGGCTGAACGGCGCGTGGCCGACGTCGTGGACCAGCGCTGCCGCTGAACCGGCGGGCTGTTGATGAGGGCGTGCTCGAGGGGATCGGCGTGGATGAAGCCGTGGATGGGGTCGCGATAGGAGGCCAGCCGTTGCTGATTCACGGCAGGCTCCGCTCGAATATCGGCGTGTCTTTCGCCTGAGCTAGTGTCCTGTCCCAGTGGTTCGGTGCATAAGGCTCGAGGTCATGGTGTGCGCTGCCAAGGCGCCCACGACGCAAGCATAGCTGGGCCTATGTTGAGGAGTGGCAACGCCGGCAGCGTGCAGAAAGGCCCGAGATTTGTGTAGCGAATCACTGGGACAGGACACTAGTCGGCGGCGACGACGTCGACGGTCTCCCCTTCGGACTTGGCGATGATCGCCGCGCCGCAGGAGTCGCTGAACACGTTGACGGCGGTCCGGTACATGTCGAGCGGGCGGTCGATCGCCAGCATCGCGCCGACGATCACGTCGACCTCCGGGCCGCGCAGATTGACCGCTTCGAGGACGATGAAAATGATCACCAGGCCGGCGGACGGCACGGCGGCGGCTCCGATGGACGCCAGAAGCGCGGTCAGAACGACCACCAGTTGCGCGCCCATCGTGAGGTCGACGCCCATGACCTGGGCGATGAAGAGCACGCCGGCACACTCGTAGAGCGCGGTACCGTCCATGTTCACCGTAGCGCCCATCGGCAATACGAACGACGAGATGCGGTTGGAGACTCCGACCTTCTTTTCCACGTTCGAGATGGTCACCGGCAAGGTGGCCGCGGACGAGCTGGTGGAGAACGCCATCACGAGCGCTTCCACCATGTTGCGGAAATGGATTTGCGGTTTGATTCGTCCGAGGAGCATCAAGACGATCGGAAGGGTGACGAAGAGATGAACCGAAAGGCTCACGACGATCGTGAGCATGTACATCCCGAGCGCCTTGAACGACTCCAGGCCCGACTCTCCCACCAGTCTCGCGATCAGGCCGAAGACACCGAGCGGAATGAACATGATGACGCCCGACGTGAGCTTCATCATCGCTTGGAAGCCGGCGTCGAAGAACTTCAGAAGAGCGGTTCGCGGCTCCTCGGGGAGGTGGGCCACCGCCATCCCGAAGACGATGCAAAAGAAAATCACCGACAGCATGTCGGGCTCGGACGCGGCCGAAAAGAAGTTCAGCGGCACGATGTCGAGCAGGACGTCCACCGGAGAGCTCGGCGCCGAAAGCTCCGGCAGAGCCGCCTTGTCGGCGCCCCCGATGTTGGCGCCGACGCCCGGCTTGATCAGGTTGACCGCGACCAGTCCCGCCAGGATCGCGAGCGCACTGGTCAGAACGTAGTAGCCGAGAGTCTTGCCGAAAAGCCGGCCGAGGTCGCGCCCGCCGCCGATCGAGGCGACGCCCGAGACGATCGAGGTGATGATCAGCGGCACGATGATCATCCGCAGAAGCGAGATGAAGAGAGTGCCGAGCCAGCCGACCCTGGAAACGACCGCTTGCCCGCCGATCAGGCCTACGGCGATGCCGGCGGCCATGGCGATCAGGATCTGCCAGTGCAGCTTCCGAAACCAGGGTCTGTCTTCCATAGGCCGTCAGACCCTACGGCATGAGGGATGTGGTTGCAAACCCGCGGTTTGCTCGCGTCGAAGTGGTTCTAGCGCGGGCGAACGGGAAGCGAATCAGCTCTTCGCCGACTTCTTGTCGGCGTCAGCTTCTTCACCTTCCTGGGAGGAGCCGCACTTGGGGCAGGGAGCTTCGCTCTTGCCGAGGTCGTAGTACTTGGTGCCACAGCTCGGGCATTCGTGCTTTGTTCCGAGTTCGACTGTGGCTGCCATGACGTACCCCCCCCGCGACCTGTGGGGCGGGAAGGTAGCACCCGCCCCGATGGGTGTCAAGCTGGGTCGGCCCGCAACACCGTCGAGGAGCGTTTTTGCGGCGATCGTCGTGTTTTGACGGTCGCCAAGACGCTGCCGGGAGGTCTCCGGGCGGGAAATCCGGCGATCTCCGTCCTCAGTCGGTCCAGAGATAGCCGGCGAGGGCAGCGAGAAGGTCGAGGGGGTTCAGGCCAGTGAACATCGGATGACACTCCTATGGGTTGCTTTCTGCAAACGAAACCCGCGTTCCACCCTCCTGAAAGAGCACGGCCTGTGCCAGTCTCGGAGCCTGCTGAATCGGGAGTTTGGGCCAAGCTAAATGGCTTTCAGAATTGAGCTTTCACTCCGCTGGCCGTCTCTTGCATTCAGGAAAGAACTGGTACGTGAAGGAGAAGTCCGCCGTTTTTTTGGCGAAATAGACCCAAAGATCCGGTGGGCCGGGATCTTGCGCAGCCGAAGCTTGTCCCCTGAGCGAGGTCAGGTTAGGATGACCATCCTTCCGAGTCGGCCGGGAAACCCAATGCACCGTTCTGTCCCCATTCTCGGCCTCCTGATGCTGGCTGCCGGAGCGATCGGCTCCGCCCAGCTGCCGGAGGAGAGGGATGTGCCGAGCCCGCTCGACAGGAGCCTGCCTCCCTCGGCTCGCCTCGAGGCAGTGGCCGAGCGGGTGCGCCGAGCGCACGACTCCCTGGAGACCCTCGAGGCCGAATTCTCCCAGCGCAAGCAAAGCGCGCTGCTTCTCGAGCCCGACGTGGCCACGGGTCGGTTTTCCTATACCGCGCCGGACAAGGTGCGCTGGGAGTATCTGTCTCCGGATCCGATCTCGCTGGTGATTGCGGATCGGACCATGACCACCTGGTATCGAGACATTGGACAGGTTGAACGGGCTGCGGTCGGAGCGCAAGCGGACCGGGTGCTTCGCTATCTGGGCGCCGGAACCTCGCTCGATAGGCTGCTCGAGTACTTCACCGTTTCGCTCTCGGTTTCCGCAAAGGAAGGAGAGCCGCTCAAGCTCAAGCTCTCCCCGCGCTTCGAGCGCGTGGCCCGGCGAATCCAGGAGATGGAGCTGTGGCTCGATCCGGGCCTGTACCTACCGGTTCGCCTGCGCTACGTCGAGGGCGATGGCGACGTCACGGAATACAATTTCGCCAACTTCCGGAAGAACGAAGGTATCCCCTCGGATCGGTTCGAGCTGGAGTGGCCGGAAGAAGTGGAAGTGCGGGAAGTCCAGCTGGACAGCCGAGCCGGGGCGCGTTAGCCGCCGGTTCGGTGTTGAGATGCGACACCGGTTTTCGGTCACGCAGACCGATGGTCTGGCGCGCAAGGGCCGGCTGGAGACCGAGCATGGTCCGATCGATACGCCGGCGTTCATGCCGGTGGGGACCTGTGGCGCCGTCAAGGGGCTGACCCCGAAAGACCTCGCGGCGAGTGGGGCTCAGGTGATGCTCGCCAACCTCTATCATCTGGCGCTCAGGCCGGGTATCGACGTGGTAGAGCGCCACGGCGGCCTTCACGAGTTTACGGGTTGGCGGGGGCCGATTCTCACCGACAGCGGCGGTTATCAGGTCTTCAGCCTGGCCGGTCTGCGCGCCGTCGATCTTAGCGGTGTCTGGTTTCGAAGCCATATCGATGGCGCCGAGCTCGGCTTCACTCCGGAGTCGGTGGTTTCGGACCAGGAGCGCATGGGAGTCGACATCGCGATGATGCTGGACGAGTGTCCTCCGGCGACCGCTACCCGGAGTCAGGTTCAGGACTCGTTGAGGCGGACCACTCACTGGGCCGAGCGCGCCCGGGCCGCGTGGAGCGAAGGCCCGACCCAGTTGTTCGGAATCGCTCAGGGCGGGGTCTACGAGGACTTGCGAGAACAGGCGGTCGAGGCGCTCGTGGCTCTGGATTTTCCTGGTTACGCGATCGGCGGCGTGAGCGTCGGCGAGCCCGCGGAAGACCGGGAGCGCATCGTTCGCTGCACCGTGCCCCTCCTACCCGCGGACCGTCCCCGGTACCTGATGGGAGTGGGTACGCCACTCGATATCCTCCAAGCTGTCCGGCAGGGTGTGGATCTGTTCGATTGCGTGCTGCCGTCCCGCAACGCGCGGCACGGTTTCCTATTTACCCGAACCGGCCCGATTCGAATCAAGAACGCTCGATTCCGCGAAGACACCGCGCCAATCGATGAAGGCTGCGCCTGCAGGACCTGCGCGACCGTCAGCCGGGCTTTCGTGCACCATCTGATCCGCTCGGGAGAGCTCACCGGGACCGTGCTCGCGACCCTCCACAACGTCCGCTTCTTTCTTGACTTTGCTCGGGATCTCGGGGAAGCTATCGCGTCCGGCAAGGTGGCCGAATGGGGTGGTTCGTTCACCGCCTCATACACCTCGTCCGACCTCGGAGAAACACTCCTCGGTTCAGAACAGCCACAACCTGATTGAGTCTCTCGATGCTTGCTTTTGCCCAGGCGGCGGCCCAGCCCAGCCCGTTTCTGCAGCTTGTGCCGATCATTCTCATTTTCGGGATCTTCTACTTCCTGTTGATTGCGCCGATGCGCAAGCGCCAGAAGGCCCTGCAACAGATGATCGGTGATCTCAAGAAAGGCGACAAGGTCGTGACTTCGGGTGGCCTCCACGGCGAGGTGACCGCGATTCTGGATGGCGCGGTCTTGCTCAAGGTTGCCGACAATCTCAAGGTCAAGGTCTCCAAGTCCGCGATTACAGGGCTCCAGGGATCAGAGAGCGACGGTTGAGGATGAAAAAGGGACTGCTCTGGAAGGGAATTCTGATCGGCGCCGTGGCGCTGGTGTGCGCCTATTCGGCCTATCCGGTCAGCGACAAGATCAACCTCGGACTCGACCTGCGCGGCGGCACGTATCTGGTGCTTCGCGTCGAGGTAGAAGACGCGCTGAGAGCCGAGACCGACAAGGACATCGCGCGACTGGTCGAGGAGCTCCGTGATCGGGGCGTTACCACGGTCAGCGCGAGTTCGACTTCGTCGACCGGCTTCGATCTTCTGGGCGTGGGCTCCGATCGATCCAGCGACGTCTCGGATGTCGCCGAGGAATTCCTGCCAGGCTGGGACTACCAGCGCCGAAACGAGCGCGTGGTCTTCGAGATGAAGGCCCAGAACGTGAGCTTGATCTCGAATCAGTCGGTCAAGCAGGCGCTCGAGACCATCCGGAATCGAGTCGACGCCTTCGGTGTGTCCGAGCCCACGATTCAGCGCCAGGGTCTCGAGGGCGGCAATCGCATCGTGGTTCAGCTCCCGGGCGTCGATGACCCCGCGCGGGTCAAGAAGCTGATCAAGAACACCGCCTTCCTGGACTTCCGGCTGGTGGCGTATCCGCCCCAGGGGGGCGGCGCGCCGAGTCTCGAGCAGGTGCTGGCGAACTACGGCGGATCGGTCCCCGAGGACATCGAGGTACTGGAAGGCCCAGTGCGCGACAGCAGCGGCGAGCTCGTAGCGACCCAGTACTACGCGGTCGAGAAACGCTCGGTGATCACTGGCAGGGATCTCAAGGACGCCAGGCCCGGCCTGGGCGACTTCAATCAGCCGATCGTCAACTTCTTCCTGACTCATGACGGCGGTAAGAGGTTCGGTGATGTCACCGGCAACAGCATCGGCCGGGGCCTCGCGATCGTCCTCGACGGCAAGGTGCGCTCCGCGCCCACCATCCGGGCCAAGATCAGCGACCAGGGCATCATCGAAGGCGGCTTCACCCGCCAGGAGGTCGAGGACCTCTCGACGGTTCTCAAGTCGGGTGCCCTGCCCGCGGCGATCACCTATCTGGAGGAGCGCACCGTCGGTCCCTCACTGGGGCAGGACTCGATCGATCAGGGCCTGAAGGCGGGCCTACTCGGCCTGGCGCTGGTGGTGGCTGCGATGTTCGTGGTCTACAAGGCCACCGGCATCAATGCCGTTCTGGCCCTGGCGCTCAACATCGTCGTCATCTTCGGCGCTCTCGCCTACTTCGGCGCGACCTTGACGCTGCCCGGTATCGCCGGAATCGTTCTGACCATCGGTATGGCGGTGGACGCCAACGTCCTCGTGTTCGAGAGGATCCGTGAGGAGCTCAGACACGGACGCACGGTCAAGTCGGCGATCGACGCCGGATTCTCCAAGGCGCTGTCGTCGGTCCTGGACGCCAACATCACGACACTGCTGGCTGCCCTGTTCCTGTTCCAGTTCGGTACCGGGCCGATCCGGGGATTCGCGGTCACCTTGTCGGTCGGCATCTTCGCGTCACTTTTTTCGGCGATCTTCGTCAGCCGCTGGATCTTCGATCTGGTTCTTTCTCGCCGCACGCGCGTCGATCGTCTGTCCATCTGACGCGCCGCCGGCTTTTCCAGGGGTTTCGAGATGGAGTTTTTCAGCGATAGCAACATCCCGTTCATGCGCTATCGGCGCCACTGGGTGAGCTTTTCTCTCGTTCTGCTGATGCTTTCGGTGGGCGTCGTCTGGATCCAGAAGCTCAACCTGGGCATCGACTTCGCCGGCGGTACCCAGCTGACTCTCAAGTTCGCACAACCGACCGAGATCGAAAGGCTGCGAGACGTCGTGGCCGAGGCCGGGGTGCCCGACGCGGTGATTCAGAGCTTCGGCGCCGAGGGCGCCAACGAGGTGCTGATCAAGACACCCTTGGTAGAGGGTTCGGAAGAAGGCAGCCAGGAAGTCGTGCTCGAGGCCCTGAATCGGGAGCTGGGCAACGACGGCGCCGGTATCGATCTGAATCGCGTGGGCCGCGAAGCGGTCGCGGCATTCCTGACCGAGAGAGATCCGGATGGAATCACGCCGGCTTCGGGCGACTCCGGAACGCTCCTGGATCGCGACCCCTATGGCCCGGTTGCGGACGCCATCCTTACCCTGCGTCGAGGAATGGGGCTGATCGGCGGCTGGGAGCCGGTGAGGTCTCTGCCTGAGGTTACGCCGGAGGTCGCCGCCGCTCTGGAGAGTGAAGCCCGGCTCGGAGGCCTGTCGGTTCTTGGAGCCGAGAACGTCGGGCCCCAGATCGGCTCAGAGCTTCGCCGAAAGGGCCTGCTGGCGATCTTTTCCTCGATGATCGGGATGCTCATCTACATCTGGTTCCGATTCGAGCTGCGCTTTGGCGTCGGCGCGCTAGTCGCCGTCTTCCACGACGTCCTGATCACGGTCGGGCTCTACACGTTCGCCGGTTTTGAGTTCAACCTGACAACGATTGCAGCGTTCCTGACGCTGGTCGGTTACTCGGTCAACGATTCGGTCGTGGTTTTTGACCGGGTTCGCGAGAACCTGAGGCGATCCCGATCCCGGTCGTTGGAAGACACGATGAACTTGAGCCTCAACCAGACATTGTCTCGGACGGTTCTGACCTCCGGCACGACTCTGTTGGTGGTGGGCTCGATTTTGTTCCTGGGCGGCGACGTGCTTCGCGGTTTCGCGTTCATCCTCACGGTCGGCGTGATCGTCGGTACGTATTCGTCGATCTACGTCGCCAGTCCGTTCGCGCTGTTGTGGGAAGTCTGGTTCGGGCGGGCCGCCCGTTCCCGGCGGCGCGAAGCCGGCGCGACTTCGGGCTGAGCCTTCCGCCGCTCGGCCTCCGGCTGACTGCCGTCGGTCGGGCGCCACCGGTTGCAGAGCTCCGCGCCGAGGCCAACCTATAATTGTCCTCTGATCGACCCGTCCTTCGGGAGGGTCGGGAGCCGGAATCGTTACCGGTTCGCCAGGAACCAATGCCCACGCTTCGCGAGAGACTCACCTCCCGTCCGGTGTCGCCGCCGGTCAAGCCGCCTCACAAGTCGGTGAGCTTCGACGACGTCCTGGCTCACATGCGCGAGCAGGGGCGCGAGCCCGAGGACGATTTCCTGCGCCGGGTCTACGATTTCTCGGCCGAGATGCACGCCGACCAGAAGCGGCAATCGGGCGAGCCGTTTCTGACCCACCCCCTGTACGTCGCCTACTTCCTCGCCGGCTTCCGTGCCGACCAGACTTCGGTCGCGGTGGGCCTGCTGCACGACGTCCTCGAGGACACCCTGACCACCCGCGAGACCCTGGCCTCCGAGTTCGGGGACGAGATCACCGGACTCGTCGACGGGGTCACGAAGATCGGAAAGCACGAATACGTCCGCCGGGACGAGGTGCAATCCGAGACCTTCCGCAAGCTGATTCTGGCGTCGGCCAAGGACATTCGGGTCATTCTCGTGAAGCTCGCCGACCGGCTGCACAACATGATGACGCTCGAGCACATGGAGCAGGAGGTCAAGCGCCGCATCTCGCGTGAGACCCTCGAGATCTACGCTCCGATCGCGCACCGGCTCGGGATGGCGAAGGTGCAGGGGGACCTGGCCGATCTGGCCTTCTACCATCTCCATCCGGTCAAGTTCGCCGCTCTGGAGGCAAAGGTCCAGGAAAAGCTCAAGATCGGAAAAAAGGCGACCGACGACATCCGGGGCCGGCTCGAAAAGAGTCTAGGCGACGCGGATATCGAGGCCGAGATCAGCTCGAGGGTGAAACGCTTCAATTCGATTCACCGCAAGCTAGAGCGACAGGGGATCGAGCTGGCTCAGCTCTACGACTACCTGGCGTTTCGAATCATCGTCGGCGAGGTGCGCGACTGCTATGCCGCGCTCGGGGTGGTCCACCAGCATTGGCGTCCGGTGCCGGGGCGCTTCAAGGACTACATCGCCATGCCGAAGCCCAACCTCTACCAGTCCCTGCACACGACGGTCGTGGTCGAGAACGGGCAACCGTTCGAGGTACAGATCCGGACACGCGAGATGGATCTGATCGCCGAGGAGGGAATCGCGGCGCACTGGCGGTACAAAGAGGGCACGCCCGACGCCGAAGACCGCGAAACCGAGGTCGCCTGGCTGCGCCAGCTTCTGGACTGGCAGCAGGATGTCGAAGATCCGCGCACCTTCATGGCGACCCTCAAGCTGGATCTCTACCCCGACGAGGTCTACGCGTTCACCCCCAAAGGGGACGTGTTCTCCTTCCCTCGCGGAGCGACGCCGCTGGATTTCGCCTACAAGATCCACACCGAGCTTGGCCACCAATGCTCGGGCGCTCGCGTAAACGGCAAGCTGGTCCCCTTGAAGACCCAACTGCAGAACGGCGACATCGTCGAGATCATCACCAACCCGACACGCGAGCCGTCGCGCGACTGGCTCAGCTTCGTGCGCACCTCGCGGGCGAAGAGCAAGATCCGGCAGTGGCTCAACACGGAGCAGAAGAAACGCTCACTCGAGATCGGCAGGCGCTTGCTCGAGCGCGGCCTCAAGCGTCACAAGATCTCCTCGAAGCGCTTCCTCGAGTCCGACGAGCTCAACAAGTACCTGGTCGCCGAAGGGGTCGGCCACGCGGACGACCTCATGAGCCGCATCGGGTTCGGCAAGATCACCGTCCGGCAGATCCTGGACCGCACGCTCACCACCGAGCAGCTCGCCGAGGTCGAAGCCAAGCCCGGCCGGCTGCGCTCGGCGGTGGCCAAGATCCTCCCGTTCGGCACTGCGGCCGTTGCCGTCAGAGGCGACAGCGACCTGCTCGCCTACCTGGCCAAATGCTGCAAGCCGCTACCGGGTGACGAGATCGTCGGCTATGTCACTCGCGGCCGGGGCGTCTCGGTTCATTCGGTCGACTGCCATAACGTCAAGAACCTCCTCTACAACCCCGAGCGGGAAATCGAGGTCGAGTGGGCTCGCTCGCGGGACGAGGTGTTTCCGGTGCCGCTGGTCATCGAGACCGAGGACCAGCCGGGCATCCTCGCCAAGCTCACCGAGGCGATCGCCAAGTTCGACGGCAACATCAGGAACTTCGAAGCCGAGACGATCGAGACCGGCCGGGGCCAGATCGCGGTCCTGGTGGAGGTCAAGAACCGCCGCCAGCTGGAAAAGCTGCGTCAGGGACTCAGGGGCGTGAACGGCGTGCTGGACGTACGCCGGCCCATGGGCTCGGATCCAGACGCCCTCAGCGACCCCGGCAAAGACAACTAGTGTCCTGTCCCAGTGATTCGCTACACAAATCTCGGGCCTTTCTGCACGCTGCCGGCGTTGCCACTCCTCAACATAGGCCCAGCTATGCTTGCGTCGTGGGCGCCTTGGCAGCGCACACCATGACCTCGAGCCTTATGCACCGAACCACTGGGACAGGACACTAGCCGGCTACGGTCGCGGCTACGGCTGCTCGGCCTCGGCGGCCTCGGGCTGCCAATCCCGGGTCGGCGGCTTGTGGACTTTGCCACTGCGTAGGCACCTGGCGCAGACCAGGATGCGCTGTACGGAGCCATTCACTAGAGCGCGGACCTTGCGGAGATTGGGTTCCCAGGTCCGGGCCGACACGTTGTGAGCGTGACTTATCTGACGACCGATGACTGTCTTCTTGCCACAGATGGAGCACTGCTTGGACATCGAAGAATTCCTCCAAAACGAGGCGGGATGGTACCAGATTCCCGCCACAGGCACCAGATGGCTTTTGGCGCCTCAGAAGCTGCGGTTTGGATGCCGCTAGACCGTTCCCTTGACAGGATGTAGCATTCTTGTATACCTTGCCATATTGCTTAATGTTCATCAGTTAAAGTAGCATCAAGCAAAGGTTTTTTGAACCAGAGGTGCGATAAGTGTTGTTTTCACGTGAACGGGGCGTAATCGGTCTGGACATCGGCAGTTCGACCGTCAAGCTCGTCGAGTTGAAGGAGCGAAAGGGCGAGTTGCATCTGCAGCGGATCGGCCTCGAGCCGCTGTCGCCCGAGGCGATCGTCGACGGCTCGATCATGGACTCTTCGCTGGTCGTGGACGCGGTCAATAAGCTCGCCGACGAGAGCGGCGTGAAGAGCAACAACTACGCTACCTCGCTCGCAGGTCACTCGGTCATCATCAAGAAGATCCAGATGCCGGCCATGTCGGCCGAGGAAATCGCCGAGTCGATTCAGTGGGAAGCCGAGCAATACATTCCCTTCGACATCAGCGACGTACGGCTGGATTACCTGGTTCTCAGTGACGAGGAAGTCGCGCGCGACGCCATGGAGGTGCTGCTGGTCGCGGTCAAGCGAGACAAGGTCAACGACTACGTCTCCGTGATCAGCCAGGCCGGGAAGAACCCGGTGATCGTCGACGTCGACGCCTTCGCCGTTCAGAATGCCTACGAGCTCAACTACGACGTCGACTCTCAGCAGGTGGTCGCTCTGGTGAACATGGGCGCCGGCGTGACCACGATCAACATCCTGTCGCGCGGCGCCACCGTCTTCTGGCGGGACATGTCGATCGGCGGCAACCAGTTCACCGAAGCGCTGCAGCGCGAGTACAGCCTGTCTTTCGATCAGGCCGAGCGGCTCAAGCGCGGCGAACAGGTGCCGGGCTGCTCGCCCTCCGAGGCGCGCGCGATTCTCGAGGCCGTTTCCACCGAGCTGGCCGCCGAGATCCAAAAGACTTTCGATTTCTTCGCCGCCACTTCGGCCGACGATCGGGTGACCCAATTGATGCTCTCCGGCGGCTGCGCGCTGACGCCGAACCTCCGCGAGGTGCTTCAGGACCGGTTCAACGTTCCGACCGAGGTCATGAATCCGCTGCGGCGTGTCCACTACCGTGAGAGTGACTTCGACGGCGTGTGGCTGCAGTCGGTCGCACCCATGCTCTCGGTGGCTGTCGGACTGGCCGCCCGAAAGGTCGACGACTAGAGGCAACCATGATCAGGATCAACCTCCTATCCGAAGGCCGCAAGCCGGTCACCGCCAAGAAGAAGCCCGCGGGCGGCGGCTTCGATCTGGGGGGACTCGATCCGGCGACCCTCACCTTGATCGGCGCGATCCTGCTCGGAGTGGTCGTCTCGCTGGGTTACAACTTCCTGCTCGGAAGGACCGTTTCTGAGCGCCAGCGAGAAGTCGCCGAGGCCCAGGCCGAGGTCGACAAGCTGGCGCCGATCATTGCCGAGGTCGAGCAGTTCAAGGCCAAGAAGGCAAAGCTCGAGAACAAGGTCGCAATCATCTCGCAGCTCAAGGCCAACCAGCAGGGTCCGGTCCAGATCATGGACAAGATCTCCAGAGCGCTGCCGGAATTGCTGTGGATGGACAAGATGGAGGTCAAGGGTCAAACCATCACCCTGAACGGCCAAGCGTTCAACACCAACGCCGTCGCGAACTTCCTCGAGAACCTGGACAGGGTCCCCGAGTTTCAAGAGCCGGTGTTGCAGGACACCTCGCAGAGCGGCCAGACCTACAGCTTCGTAGTCCGCTTCAACTTCACCCACGCTCCGAATGAGGGCGAGAAAGACCAGGCGGCGGCCAGCTAAGGAAACGAGATGGCGTTTCAAACCGGACTCGAAGGAAAGCCCTGGTACTTTGGCCTGATTGCCGGCTTGGTGATCGCGGGAATCATCTACTTCGGAGCTCACCGAGTGGTCCTCCGTCCCAAAATGGACGAGATCTCGAGTCTCGAGAGTCAGCTCACCAGCCTGCAGGCGAAGATTCAAGAGGGACGCGCGGCTCAGCAGCAGCTGCCCAGGTTCCGTGAAGAGGTTCGGCAGCTCGAGCTCGAGCTCGACAAACTGTTGAGGATCTTGCCCGCCCGCCGCAACACGCCGGAGCTGATGCGCAGGATCAGGACCCTGACCGAGCAGGGAGATTTCGACCTCTTGCGCTTCACTCCCGGTCGCTTCATCGAGCAGGATTTCTACAGCGAATGGCCGATTGCAATCGACCTCGAGGGCACCTACCACAACCTGGCTCAGTTCTTCGAGCGCGTGAGCCGCTTCTCGCGGATCATCAATATCGAGGATCTCGCGGTCGACGCGCTTCGGAACCCCGATGGCGACCACACCATCTCGGCCACCTTCAGCGCCACGACCTTCGTCTACAAGGAAGACGAACCCGAGGAGGAAGAGGAGGCCGCTCCATGAGCCCCTGGAATCGCCGTAGCCGGCTGAGCCTTGTGATCATGCTGGTGTTGGTGCTCGCCGGAGGCACGCTTCTCGTGGCCCAGGATCCGGCCGTCGACGACACCGAGCAGACGGCGGTCGCCCAAGAGGTGGACTCCGATGATCTCCTGGCCGACGAAGAAATGATGTTCCTCGGGGAGGGGTACACCTACGAACCGGGTGACCGGAGGGACCCGTTCAAGTCGCTCTTGATCGTCCGTGAGCGCCTTGCTATTCGAGGGCCGCGGCCTGACGGGATTCCGGGTCTGTTGATAGACGAGATCGACCTGACCGGGATCTTCATCACTGCCGAGGGGCCCGTGGCCCAGGTCCGCTCTACCGAAGAAGACAAGAGCTATCTGCTTCGGGTGGGGGATCAGCTTTACGATGGAGATGTCGTCAGCATTTCCGCCGGTGAGCTTTCACTAAAGCAAATTGTCGACGACCCGACGGCCATCAAGCCGTTTCGAGAGGTGGTCAAGAAGCTCAATCCGTAGCTTTGCGACAGGAGGCGAAAGCCATGGTTAGTCACGCCATCGGAAGAAGGAAAGCGCGCACCCTCAGGCTCGGGTCGGGGCTGGTCGCACTCTGCTTTGTCTTACTGCTCACGGCCGGAGCCGTCTCGCCGGCGGCGGCGGAGAAGGAGACGGGCTTCGGCGACATCTCGGCGGTACGCAGTATTGTCGGCCTCGAGCTGCGTCGCGAAGGCTCGGTGAGAACCTTCGACATCGTCAGCGACGGTCCAGTGATCTGGACGAGTTTCCGGGACGGCCAGGGGCGGCTGGTCGTCGAGCTCCCCAACGCCGAGCCCACCGCCGAAGTCAGCGCCCTCGAGCTCCAGGATGAGCTCGTTCGGTCGGCGGTCGTAACAGTGGTTTCGGCTGGCCAGAGACCGATGAGCCAGCTCGTGGTGGACACGGTTTCCGATATCTCGCACGCGGTCGTTCCAGCAGGCGACAGGTTGATCGTCGAGATCACTCCGATCGAGACCCCCGACGAGGTCGGCTCGAACGCCGGTCTCGGCGAGCTCGAAATCCAGAAAGCAGCCGTCTTCCAGGGAGAGAGTAGCCCGGGTACTCCGGTCTTCGGACCGGCGCCGAGCGGCGTTCCGGCCACCCAGCTCCAGGGCGTCGACGTGACCACCGGCGACGAGACCACCACGGTCTGGATCGCGGGTGACGGCGCCTTCTATTACGGTCACTTCCCGCTCACCGACCCCTATCGTTTCGTGGTTGACCTGATCGGTGTTGTCAACACCTCGCCGGTTTCGACGATCGCGGTGCAGGGTCAGGTGGTCGACGCCGTCCGCGTGGCGCAGTACAAGCCGCAGCCGGAGCTGGTTTCGAGAGTCGTCATCGACCTTGTCGGTCCCTCGGCGCCGTCGATCGAGGAAACTCCGGAAGGCCTCAAGCTCACCTTCACGCACTCGACGGCTCCGGCGGTGGCGACGGCAGTCGCCGAAGAAACCATGGTGGCTGAGCCGGTTGCGATGACCGAGACCGAGACCGTCGAGGCGGCCCCGGAAGTCTTTATGGAGCCGGTTGCCGAAGAGGCCGAAGTGACAGTCGAAGCCGCGCCGGCGCCGGCCGACGATGTAACCGAGGCAATTGAAGAAGCCGTCGAAATGGCTGACGCCGAATTAGCTGACGCCGAATTAGCTGACGCCGAAATAGCCGAGCCCGAGATGGCCGAGCCCGAGATGGCCGAGCCCGAGATGGCCGAGCCCGAGATGGTCGAGCCCGAGATGGCCGAGCCCGAGATGGCGGAGCCCGAGATGGCCGAGCCCGAGATGGTCGAGCCCGAGATGGTCGAGCCCGAGATGATCGAGCCCGAGATGATCGAGCCCGAGATGATCGAGCCAGTCATGGCTGCGCCCGAGGTCACGGTGGCCGAAGCCGAGGCTCCGGCGCTCGAAGAGCCGATGGAGGCCGAGCCGATCGAGGCCGAGGAAGAGGCCCCAACCTGGGATGAAGGTGAGACCGAGGCGGCATGGGAAGACGAGGCCGTCGAGGAGACGATCGCGTACGAGCCGCAGGAACCTGCGGTTGAAGAACCGGCCTGGGAAGAGCCCGAGCAAGAAGTCGTCTGGGAAGAAGAGCCGGTCGAGGTCGCCGAAGCCAAGCCGGTCGCGACCTGGCAGGAGCCCGAGATGCCGGCCGATGCGCCCACCTGGGACGAGCCGGAAACCGAGCCTGCGTCGGAAGAGCTCGAAGACGCCCCGACGTGGGAAGAACCGGAAGAGGAGCCGCTCCCCGAGATCGCGCCCTCCGGCTCGCTCTTTGACGTGTCGGTCGATCTGACGCCCGAGATCGAAGACGCCGACGCGTCGAGCTTCGACACACGGGACGTCACTGTCGGCATCGGTCGGGCCTATACGGGTGAGCCGATGACCCTGAGTCTGCAGGACGCCGACGTCAAAGACGTGCTGCGCTCCTTTGCTCAGATCAGCGGGCTCAACGTGGTGGTGCAGCCGGGCGTCGTCGGCTCCGTGACGATCGAGTTCACCGATGTGCCGTGGGACCAGGCCCTGGACCTGATTCTCAAGACCAACGGCCTGGACTACGAGCTCGAAGGCAACATCATGAGAGTTGCGCCGATCTCGGTACTACGACAGGAAGCCGAGGAGCGAGCTCGGCTGGAAGCGGCGAAGTCGCTTTCGATTCCGCTAAAGACGATTCTGCGGCGCGTCAGCTACGCCGGTGCCGACGAAATTGCTTCGATCCTGCGCAGTGGCGGCGGCGCGAGCCTGATGAGCGATCGGGGATCGGTGCTCGTCGACGGGCGTACCAACACATTGATCATCAAGGAGCTGCCGTCACACATCAACACGGTGATCGCGGTGATCGAGAACCTGGACATTCCAGAGCCTCAGGTGATGATCGAGGCGCGGATCATCGAGACGACCAAGCGCTTCAGCCAGACCCTCGGCATCCAGCTGGGTTTCAGCGCCATCTCGAGCGCCGAGCGTGGCAACACCACCGGTCTCCAGTTCCCGAACAACGGAACCGCGGACGGCGGCGTCAACCTGCTCACGGGCGGAAGCAACGGTTTCCTCGACATCACCCTGGGCAACGTCCTCAACACCTTCAATCTCGATGCTCTTCTTCAGGCCGCCGAGAGCGAAGGTCTGATCAACATCTTGTCGGCTCCGCGCATCACCACGCTCAACAACGAGCAAGCGTCGATCCAGAGCGGACTGCAGATTCCAATTCAGACCATTGCCAACAACACGGTCAGCGTGCAGTTCGTCAACGCGACACTTCGGCTCGAGGTCACGCCACACGTCACCGCCGAGGGCACGGTTCTTATGGATATCGATATCCAGAAGCGCGAGCCGCAGCTTGCGTTCGCGGTGGTCGGAGCGAGCAACGCGCCGATCTCGACCAAGGATGCCACCACTCGCGTCATAGTCCGAGACGGTGGCACGACAGTGATCGGCGGCATCTACAAGGTGACCAGCGACCAGGGCGAGGATCGGGTGCCCGGTCTCGCCAACGTACCGATCATCAAACACCTGTTCAAGAACAAGCGTCGAAACGACGAAAACGAAGAACTTCTGATTTTCATCACGCCACGCGTGGTCAAGCTATAGAGAGCTGGCAAAGGGGTCGATCATGAAAGCGATAAGAATCGTCGCAATCGGTCTTCTGGCGGTGAGCCTCGCCGCTTGCGAGAGCCGAACCGCTCGCACGGACGGTGGGGGGGTTCTGCTGTCGATCAGCGACTTCGACGGCCTGCCGATCGCGATCGCCGTCAATTCATCGAACGGTTTCGTACAGGTGGGCGAGATCCAGGTTCAGAACATCATCAAGAACCCGGACCTCGTCGGAACCGCGATCATGAACGTCGAGATCCAGTCCTACGAGGTGACCTACACGCGCGGCGACACCGGCACCCGGGTGCCGCCGATTTTCGTGCGTGGCTTGTTCGGCGTGGTGCCCGCGGGCGGCAACTTCACGGTAGAGAACCTTCCGGTGATGGCACCGGAGCAGTTCGGTGTGCCGCCGATGTCCGACCTCCTGTTTCAGAACGGCGGATTCGACAAGGAGACCGGCGATCAAGAGATTGTTTTGAACTTTCACATTCGGTTCTTCGGTCGCACGCTTTCTGGAGATGCGGTCGAGTCCGCACCGGGCAATTTCACCGTCACCGTAAGGCCCTAGGAGTCTAGTCATGAGCGGTTCCAGAACCATGAAGCTGTTAGCCGGCGTGGCGGTACCCGTCGCGTTTCTGGGTTTGCTGATCGGGTGTTCGACGGATTCTCCGACGGCGCCCCAGCAGCAGCCGGCGCCTCCGCCCGGACCTCCGAGTGCCGTCTGGGTGCTCAACGTGACCGTTTCTCCCGGCGAGGCGGAGGTCGGCTCCTCGAATCCGCTGACCGTCACCGTGGATGTGCGCAGGGCCGACACCGGAGTCGCTCCGGCGAGCGGAACCACCATCGTGGTCTCGACGTCACTTGGAGAGTTCGGCACCCTGGGCAGTGGCCTCAGCTCGGTGGCTCTCAGCACGATCAACGGCCTGGCGCAGGTTTTCCTCTTCCCGGGGACCATCAAGGGCACCGGGCTGATTACCGCACAGCTCGAGGCCTCGGCCGGGCAGACCACCTTCGTCATCGGCGACGTGCTGATACCCGTGGTCGCGGCGTTCGAGACCCAGAACTCGGAGTCCAATCTCTCGATTCGATTCCGGGACGCTTCGACCGGCGACCCGACCTCCTGGGATTGGGACTTCGGTGACGGAGGCAGCTCGAGCGAGCAGAATCCGGCCCACCTGTACGCGCTCCCCGGCGACTATGTCGTGACTCTCACCGCCAGCAAGCCCGATTCCTCGAGCACGATCAGCCAGCTGGTAAACGTCACTCGCGACCCGGACAACGAGATCGAGGCGGCCTTCAGCTTCACGCAGGACGGGTTGACCGTGGTCTTCCAGGATCAGAGCGAAGGCAATCCGACCCGCTGGAGGTGGGACTTCGGCGACGGCACCAGCAGTGCCCTGCAGAATCCGACCAAGCGCTATACCTTGGAGGGCACCTTCGTGGTGACCCTGACGGCTTCCAACAAGGACTTCTCGGGCAGCACCAGTGAGCTGATCACCGTGACGCGCAACCTGTTCGTCAGCGACATCACTCCGAACGCGGGGCCGGCTGCGGGCGGCCAGGTGGTGACCATCACCGGTACCGGTTTCACCACGCCGCTCCGGGTCTTCTTCGGAGGAGTCCTCGCCACGACCGTGAGCTCCACACCGACCGTGATCACCGTGATCACACCTCCAGGAGTCCTGGGCACCGCGCCATGCAACGACAACATGGACATGACGGTCGGTGAAAAGGCGGCCGACACGCTGGCCACCGTGGTCGTCGAGCTCGGGTCCGGAACCTCCCATTCGGTCCAGGGCGGCTACACCTACCTGGCTCCGGCCGGAGCGCCGTGTAACGGCGACTGATCGGCGCCACAAGCTCAACTCATACCAGGGCGGTCGCCTAGACGGGCGGCCGCCCTGCTTCGTATACTGAGTTCGATCCCATGAAGACCGGAGTCCGCCTACTCACCCTGCTCCTGCT
>JBHHWO010000061.1:0-26179 GCA_046756565.1 Thermoanaerobaculia bacterium
CTAGTATCGCTTCGAGTGTTACAGGCCACTAGCTTGGCCCGTCGAAGACCTACGCGTACCGGGTCCAGCGCCAGATCTCGCGGAAGGTCGGCTTTTTGCCGTACATGAGGATCCCGACCCGGTAGACGCGGGCCGAGAACCAGAGCATCCCCACGCAGGTTCCGAACGTCAGCACGTAGCCCAGGAGGATCTGCCAGAGCGGCGGCATCTTGGTCGCGATGCGGAGCATCATCAGCGACGGCGTGAATGGCGGTATCAGGGAGGTCACCACCGCCATGGTCGAGTCCGGGTCGTTCAGAACCGGCATGAAGAAGATCCAGGGCAGGACGATGAAGATCACCGCCAGGCTCGCCAGCTGCTGAGCCTCCTGGGGGTTGTTGAACGCCGACCCGACCATCGCGTAGAAGGACGAGTAGAGAAAATAGCCGAGCACGAAGAGCAAGAGGAAATTGACGCCGATCCCGAAGCTGATAGTCGGCAGGTTGATTCCCTCGGGGATGAAGGAAACCGCTGCGACCAGCCCGGGCGCGGTTAGGAGAACCGCCGTCAGCAGCCAGATCACAAGCTGGGTGAGTCCGATCAGCCCGATACCGAGCAGCTTGCCGGTCAGGAGCTCGAACGGCTTGACCGTCGACACGATCACCTCCACCACCCTCGAGCTCTTCTCGTCCAGGACTCCGAGTAGCACCTGTTGCCCGTAGATCAGGGTTGTGGTGTAGAGAATGATGAACAGCCCGATCGCCAGAGCGAAGCCACCGAATCCGCCTTCCTCTTGGCTACCTTCTTTGCTCACCTTGATGGTCTCGAGGTCGAGCGAGCCGCTCAGCTTCTCGATGGCCTCGGCGTCGTAGCCCGCCCGCAAGAAGCGCTCCCGCCGTGCGGCGCGCGAGAGCGCTCGCTCGAGGGCGTTTTGAGTGATGAAGTTCGACAGGCTCTCGGCGTGATATTCGACTTCACCCTCGTCGAGCGCTTCCTCGCCGATCCACAGCCAGGCGTCGATTTCCTGAGCGAGGACCCGCCGATCGAGGTCGGAGCGCAGCTGGTCGTCGAACGACGCAGACTCGATCAGCTCGACTTCGAAGAAGACGCGGTCGCCGGTCCGCTGGGCGATCGTCGCAAGCTGGTCCGACAGACCCTGGGCCAGTGTTCCGGTCTGGTCGACGACGGCCAGGCGGTGATCCGCCTTGGTCTTGGACAGGATGAGCGACGGCAGGATCGCCCAGGCGGCCATCATGAGCGGCAGGGCCACGGTGCCGATCCAGAAGCCCTTGCTCTTGATCCGAGAGATGTACTCGCGCTTGGCGATGATCGAGATGCGCTTCACGCCGGAGCCTTCAAGGTCTCGGCCCGGTCTGGCGCCTCGGCGTCGCTGACCGCCGCGATGAAGATCTCTTCGAGCGCGGGTTCTTCCGAGTGGAACTCGCGCACCTCGAACCGGCCCACCAGGTGTCTGAGGATCTCGGCGGGCTCGGCGGTCTCCCGAAGCAGGATCCGGACGTAGCCGTCGTGAGCACGGTAACTTTCGATGTCGCCCATCTCTGCGAGCTGCTCGGGGTTACCCGTTCCGACCAAGCGGTATGCGAGACCGCCGTAGCGGGCTTTGATCTCCTTCATGCTTCCGGAGAGGATGACCTTTCCCCCGGAAATCAACGCCAGGGCATCGCAGAGCTTTTCCGCCTGCTCCATGACGTGGGTCGAGAACAAGATGGTCTTGCCCCGTTCCCGGTACTCGGCCAGGACGTCTTTGAACAGCCCCTGGTTGATCGGGTCGAGTCCGGAGAACGGCTCGTCGAGCACCACGATCTCCGGGTCGTGCAGCAGGGTGCCGATGAGCTGCACCTTCTGCTGCATGCCCTTCGACAGCTCTTCGACCTTCTTCTTGGCGTTCACGGCCAGTCCGACCCGCTCCAGCCAATCGGTGATCTCGGGCCCGCTCTGCCGACGGCCGACGCCGTGCAGCTCGCCGAGAAACACCAGGTGGTCGAAGACGGTCATTCTGCGGTAGAGCCCCCGTTCTTCGGGGAGGTAGCCGACCCGCTCCAGATCGGCTCGCGTCCGAGGCCGGCCGAAGAAGCGCACTTCCCCGGTGTCCGGCGCCATGATGTCCATCAACATTCGGATGGTCGTGGTCTTGCCGGCGCCGTTGGGCCCGAGCAGGCCGAAGACGCTTCCGGCCTTAATGGTCAGTGACAGATCTCGCACGGCGACGAAATCGCCATATGCCTTGCGCAGACTGACCAGCTGGATCGAGTTATCCATGGGCGTCCGGTACGGGATCGGAGGCGATTGCTAGCGCCGCCGCCCGGCCTAGTTCCCGTCCGGGCCCAGCGCGCCGTCGATCGCGGCCTTGAACGCCGAGAAGGGCTGTGCTCCGCGCAGAAATTTGAGCCCCTTGACCTTCGTTGGGTCGGAAGGATCGGTCAGCGCGAGGACGAAACTGGGCGTGCCCGTCGCACCCGCCTTGCGCGCCTCCGCCATGTCACGACGTATTGCGGTCGCGTGGGTCCCGGCCGTCATGCAGTTCTCGAAGGTCGGGACGTCGAGACCCAGAGCCTGGGCATGGCCCGACCACGGCTCCAGGGCCCGCTGGTTGGAGAACAGGCGCTCATGCATCTCCCAGTACTTGCCTTGATCGTGCGCGCAGTGCGTCGCCTCGGCGGCCTTGAAGGCGAGCTTGTGTATCCGCTCCAGCGGGTAGTCGAGCGTCACGTAGCGGAGCTTGCCGGTGTCGACGAACTCTTTGGCGATCTGCGGAACCGTCTCACGGACGTGTTTCGAGCAGTACGGTCACTGGTAGTCCGTGAACTCGACCAGCGTGAGCTGGGCCGTCGCGGCTCCTTTCGTGGGGTTGCCGCCGATGTCGAAGACCTTGCCCTGAACTTGCGGCCCCGAGGGCGCGGCCGCTGGGCGGGAGGCCAGCAGCCTCTTGATTTCTTGCAACTGCTGGTTGATCTGACGCTGGCCCTCTTTGAGCTCCTCGATCTCCTGCCGAAGCTCGGATTCGGAGTCCTGAGCCACGGCGACGGGGCCTGAAAGGGAACACGCGAGCGCGGCGACGGCAAACGCATTACGAAGGGGGTTTCTCGAGCTCATGATGCGGGCGACAATAGCGGGAGCCGGCAGACAGGGTCAAGCGAGATGCTGGGCTCTCTGCCTTCTCGACGGCGATCCGGCGCTCCCGGTGGTCGTGAACCGGAGACGGGGGCCGCTGGCCGATCGAGCGCTGGTCGATCTCGACCTCCGGCCGAGAGACGAACCGTCCGGCTTCGACCGCCAGCATCAGGGCCACCGCAATCAGGGCGACGTGCGGGCTCGTCCTCCGTCAGGCAGGATCTCAGCGCGCTCGGGATCAGCACGACCGAGGACATCGGATCGCTCCACATTGTCGAGTAGAGAGCCACTTCCTTCAAATCTCGAGGTGGCCCGAGACGCGGGCCCTATTTTTTGGATCCGGATTACGCTCGGCGAGATCCCTTGCCGCCTGCGTGCGTAGATCAGTTAGGGTAGGGCGCTTGTCCCGCCCGGGCGTTGAGCACTCCGATGAGAAAGCGAGCGTTGCCGAGTATCTGCAGGTGGGTTGCCGTTGCCGTCTTGTTGACTACTGGTCCGGCATCGTCACGGAGCACTGCGGTCCTGGGGCGAGTCAGCGACCAGGCGGGCAGGCCCGTGGTCGGAGCCGTGGTGCGCGTCAGATCCGCGGCGGTTGAGCCGTCCAGCGCTCACACCGACGAGCGGGGCGAGTTCGCGGTCGAGGCCGTTGCGCCACTGGTGTTGGAGATCGACCATCCTCACTTCGACACGCGCCGTCTGGAGCTTCGGGAACAGCCCGAGGAGCCGGTGGAAGTCGAGCTGGACCGGCGCACGGAAGTGGTCCGAGACGAGATCGCCGTGTCGGTCAGCCGGACCCAGGGAAGCTTCTCGGCGCAAAGCATTGCGGCTTCGGTCGTGAGCCCCGAAGCTGCCGTCGAATTGCCCAACGCCGTCGGCGAGATGGTGGCCGAAGTGCCGGGCGTATCGCAGAACGGCCAGGGCGGGCTCTTCCAGACCTACTCGGTGCGAGGCGTCTCGCGCCAGCGAGTTCTGACTCTGGTCGAGGGCATGCGTATTGTCGGTGAGCGACGCGCGGGCGTTTCGGCGTCGTTCCTGGATCCTCTGCTGCTGGGCTCGGTCGAGGTGGTGCGGGGGCCGTCTTCGACCTACTGGGGCTCTGGAGCCTTGGGTGGCGTCGTGCAGCTCTTTCCGCGCCGTTTCGACGGCACCTCTGCGGCCGTCGGTTTTTCGACGGCCGGCGACGAGCGGTTTCTCCGGGTCGGACACGGCGCCGCCGAGCAAGCCGAAGGCTGGAGTTGGGGCCTGGCGGCGCGAGAGGCAGGACTGGGCGACACCCCCGGCGGACAAGCCCTCTATTCTGGCTTCGAGCAGTTTTCGGCGAGCTTCAGCCGGCGCTGGGTGCATGGCGGGATGACCTATGACGCGCTGGTGCTGGCATCCCAGGGGAGCGACATCGGGAAGGCCAATACCGACTTCCCCGACCGCACTACGACCTACCCGGACGAGAGCCATGCTCTCGCTCATGTGGCGGCGACCTCCGGCGGAGGCTGGCGCTTCGAGGCCTGGGCGCATCCCAACGATCTCGAAACCCGGGTCGACACCCTGGGTGACGGGACCAACCGGGTCGAGAACCGGGCTTTGGACTGGGGGGTCGACGTCCAGCGCGAGGTTCGCCTGGCGCCGAACCGAACCCTCCGCTGGGGCGTGGATCTGTTCGCTCGCGAGGACGTCGGAGCCTTGGAGACGGAGCTGGACGCGACCGGGACGGTCGTCTCCAGGCAGGAAACGCTCGCCGACGCCTCGGAGCGGGAGCTCGGCGTCTACGGCGCTGTCGAGGCCACCTTGGGAGAGCGGGGGACGACGGTTCTGGCAGGCGGCCGCCTCGCCTTGCAGCGACAGAAGAACCGGGATTTCGAGCGTACCGAAGACAACGCGGTGACGGGTTTCGTCGGAGCGGTAGTCCCGATCTCGGGGGGGCTGAAACTGACGGCGAACCTCGGGACCGGTCTGCGGTTTCCTTCGATCTCGGAGCGATTCTTCACCGGCACCACCGGCCGTGGTTTGGTGACCGGGAATCCCGGTCTCGGTCCCGAGAGCTCTTTGAGTGCGGACATCGGATTGCGATGGCTCCGCGGCAGTCTCTTCGTCTCGACCTCGGTGTTTCGAACCGAGATTGACGACTACATCGAGCGAGTGGAAACCGTGCCGGGCGAGCTGACCTTCATCAACCTCTCATCCGGCCGGATCCAGGGCGTCGAGCTCGACGGGGTCTGGCAAGCGGGCGATCGTTGGAGCCTGTCGTTCGGTGGTCACGCGATCGACGGCGAAGCCGGCGACGGTTCGGATCTCTCCGACGTTCCGCCGCGGAGTCTCTACGGCGGCTGGAGTCTTACGAGCGGAGACTGGCAGTGGCGCGGCCGGTGGGAGCGCCGACTGGAAAAGTCCGATATCGGCAGCGGAGAAAAAGCGATTCAGGGTGCAGATCTGCTGTCTCTCTCGGCGGCCTGGAACGTTCGGCCGGATCTCGGGCTCCGCCTATCGGCGCGGAATGTCTTCGACGAGGAGTACTTCAGCTCGGCCGATCGCAGGGTGCCGCCGGCGCAAGCGCGCTCGCTGGCGCTGTCTCTGGAGTGGCGGCGATAGAGTGCGACATCGGGTTTTCGGAAGGAGGACCGAATGATCACGCTGGAAGCGGTCGAACGAGCTCTGGTGCCGGTGGACTCCGAAGCGGCTGCCCGGGTGAGCGGCCCCAACTACGACGAGTTTCAGGGCGATCGCGAGATTTGGGAGCTTCTGCAGGCGAACCCATCGAGCATTCTGCGGGTCACGATGGCGCACTGCGACGTGCCGTCCGAACGTACATGGGTGAAAGAGGGCTCGCCCGAGGCGCTCGAGCGCGCCGCGGCCAACACTCGCGAGCTGGTGGCGAGTCCCGATACCCGGGAGATCGAGAAGATGCTCTGGGTCTACGAGATCGCCGGGGCGAGCTCGCGGCAGATCGGCGTAGGTGGCATGGCCCGGATCGGGGAGATCCGGACCGAAACGACGCCGGACGGCGTCATCATCCGAAACGAGGGTGTGCGTGAGCCCAAGGCTCGCGGCCGCGCTGACCTGATCGAGCGAACCAAGGCCTACGTCGGAGTGGTCAACAATACGGTCGAAGATTCGGACGACGTCTTGCTCGACGCTCTCTCGGCTCACGTCCAGGCCCTTGAGCCGGATCTCACGGTCGAGGACGAGCACGGCTACGAGCATCGGGTGTGGCTGGTGACCGAGCCCGAGGAGATCACGCGCTTCAGAGGCTTGCTCGCCGCCGAGCCGTTGGCCTACGTCGCCGACGGGAACCACCGCAGCGCCGCGGCCGGGATGCTGGGGCGCGATCGCTTCTTGAGCGTCTTCTTCCCGTCCAGGACCATGGGAATTGCCGCCTACAACCGGCTGATCCAGTGCGAGCGTCCGTTCGCGGAGATCCGGGCCGCCGTCGAGACCTCGTTCGCGATCGAGGATCTGGGCGACATACCCGGCTATCAACCGGAGCGGACTCATGACGTGGGCCTGTACTCGGGAGGAAGCTGGTACCGGCTGACTCCCCGGTCATCTACCTACGATTCGGACAACGCGGTCGAGGTCATCGACGCCGACATCGTCCAACGCAAGCTGTTCGACGAGGTGATGGAGATCGCCGCGGCGGCCGACGAGCGGTTGCGTTACGTCGGCGCGAACAAGAGCGCAGTGTACTTGAGAGACGAGGTGGACGCGGGCCGAGCGGGATACGCGGTGAGCCTGCCGGCGGTGACGATGGATCAGTTCATCGAGGTGTGTCGCCAGAACCGCTTCATGCCGCCCAAGTCGACATGGTTCGTCCCCAAGGTTCGCAGCGGTCTGGTGATCGCGCTGCTGGACTAGAGCGCTGCGCTCGACGACGGCGCCTCGAATGCAGCGGCCGGCCGAATGCGCTCGGGCAGTTCCCTCAACTCGCCGTAGATCTCGAGGCAGTGGGCAACGTGCTTGCGCCAATCGCGCTCGTGTGGGAAGGAGCTCAGCTCCGGAGGTTCGCACTTGCTGGCGAGCAGGCCCGAGCTCCGCAGGACGGCTCCGTAGAGATGGCTATGCCGACCACCGAGATTGTCCAGCTCGACTTCCGGGCAGGGCCGCCAATCCAGCATGCCGGACTCGAACGGAAGGCCGAGAGCATCGAAGAGCTCGGGGAAGGTCCTCAGGGGGCGGTTGCGGAAGTCCTTCGAGTCGACCAAGCGGTGCGCGATTCCTGACTCACGGCACCACCGGATCTGTTCCCGAAGGAGCTCCCAGCCCGACTCCACCTGGGGAAACAACGGGCTGGCGCCAACCTGGCGTTTCTTCCTCATTCGAGAAGCGATGCTCAAGCGAGGGTCGCGAAGGAGGAAGACCACCGGCCGAGTCGCGATCGCCGCCAGCAGGGGAAATCTGTCGCCGACCTGGTAAGGCATCTCCTTGATGACCAGGCCGCGGCTGTCCTCGCTTCCGCGGACGTTCTTGAGAGTGCCAAGGTCGAGCGGCGAGCAGAGCTTGGCCTCGACATGGCGCAGATCCTCGCCTTGATAGTAGGTCGTTTCGAAAGGCTCGTGACAGTAGTAGCGGATTGATGGCTGTTCCCAGAACACCCGGGCAAAGGCGGTCGAGCTGCAGCGAGGCGGCGAAACGATCGCATAGACCTCGTCATAGCGGGCCAGGCTGTCTGTAAGCGATTGAGAGAGTTGGGATCGTTTGTACAGGCGCCGGTCCTTTCGGGAGGAGGGCCACTGTAGCAGAGGAAAGAACGCCGGCATGGCGGGGTAGTGGTACAGTACCACTACCCATGGCGGCGAGCTCGAGCGCAGCTCTAGTCGCCGTCTCTCGAACCGCTTTCGTCTACAACCGCGTCGGCCTCGATCTCGACCAGCATCTCGGACGAAACCAGACGACTGACCTCGACCAGCGTGCACGCCGGGCGGATGTCTCCGAAGAACTCGCCGTGGGCTCGGCCGACAGCCTCCCAGTGGTTGACGTCGACGACGTAGATCCGGGTTCGGACGACGTCGGTGAGCTCGGCCCCGGCTCGCTTCAAAGCGGATTCGATGTTACGAAGAGCCTGCTTGGCCTGTTCGTAGGGGTCACGACGCTCGCCCAGGATTCGGCCGTCCGGACCGGTGGCCGTGGTTCCGGCGACGTAGACGAAAGGCCCGACGCGGACGGCTCGCGAATAGCCGACCACCAGCTCCCACGGAGCTTGAGAGCTGTAGTTGCGTCGCTTCATGAGGCGGTCTCCTCGAGGATGGCCTCGGCCCAGGCCAGGGTTTCGGACGCCAGCTCGTCGAGCGCGTCCTCGTCCGTGCGGCCGCTCCGTTTGAGGACGTGAAAGGAATGGTCCGCGCCGTCGACGAGGTGGAGTCGCGCGCGCCCTCCCAGGTCCCCGATTACGGGCCGGAGCAGCTCGAGCTCGGCGAGCCGGTCGCGGGTGCCTTGCAGGAACAGCATCGGTCTGAGCACCTTTTTCAGATGATCGGCGCGCTCGGCGCCGGGGCGGCCGGCGGGGTGCAGGGGGAATCCGAAGAAGATGAGACCGCGGAGACCGGGCAGCGGATCGGCCGCTTCGGCGCGGGAGCTCATGCGGCCTCCCATTGACTTGCCGCCGGCGAACACCGGCAGGTCCGCGGCGTGCTCGCCAGCCGTCCGCACGGCCGACCGAACCGTTGCTTCCAGAATCGGAGCAGAGTCCGGGCGACGGCGGACTCCGGTGCGCTTGAACGCTTCCATGTATGGAAACTGATAGCGCAGCGTCGCCATGCCGCTCGCGGCCAGGCGGCCGCAAAGCGCTTCCAGAAACGGATGGTCCATGCCCGCGCCGGCGCCGTGTCCGAGTACCAGGATGCTCGACGCGGCCTCAGGCCGAAGGACGAGCGCGGAGACCTCGCCGCGACTAGAGGTCGCCTGGAATCGGATGGGCTCGGCGCAGTTCGCTGTTCGGCTGCTCATTGGAGATTCGAGGGCGCCGATCATCTTATCGGGCAGAACGCTCATGGCAGCTGGGCCTATAATGACGGCTTCTACAAGAGAGAACTCCAGCCGGGGAGGCAATGTCCGCTCAAGATCTAGATTCCGCCAGCGCGTCGCGCGCGCCGGCCATGGTAACCCTGCTGCGAGCCACAGGTGTCGACCTGCGGCCGGGCGAGGGCCGCGTGGCGACGCTGCTCTTTTTCGGGTTCTTTTTTTCGCTGGTCTTCCAGTACGCGGCCAAGACGGTCCGGCAGGCGTCATTTCTGGATGCCTACGGCGCAGAGCGACTTCCGTGGGTATATCTGCTGGTGCCGCTGGTGTCCTATCCGGGACTCCTGCTCTACGAGGCGCTGCTTCGAAGGTACTCGCCGACGCGGGTGCTGGCGATGACCTGCCTGGGCACGTCGGCAACCCTGGGCTTCTTCTGGTGGCTCTACTCGTTGCCCTTCGACTGGGTCCGATTCGTCTTCTATCTCTGGGTGACGGTCGCGATCGGCCTCAATCTGAGTCTGGTCTGGGCGGTCTCGGGCGTGGTACTCGATCCTCGTCAGGCCAAGCGGCTGTTCGGCTTCCTGGGCGCCGGCGCTCTGATCGGAGGCATCGCGGGCGGCCAGGTGGCGCGCCTGGTCTCGCTCTCCTACGGGGTCCGAGCGACCCTGCTGGCGGCGGCGATCGCACTTGGCGTCGCGGCTGTGTGCTCGTATGCCGCGGGTTCCAATGAGACCAAGCGCGACAAGGACCCGAAGACCAAGCGAGAGCGTGCCTCGGCCCACGGTGTCCAGGAGGTCCGCCGCTCGCCTTTGCTCCGGCGCCTGGCGGGAGTGCTGATGCTGTCGATGATCGCCGCTCAGGTGATCGATCTCCAGTTCAACTGGGTCGTCGAGCAGGCAACCACGGGTCTCTCCGACCGAGCGGTCTTCTTCGGCAACTTCTACAGTGTAATGGGCGTCGCGGCCGCGATCTTCCAGATCTTCTGGACCTCGAGAATCCATCGCTCGTTGGGTGTCGGTTTTGCCTTGCGAGTGCTGCCCGCCTCACTGGTGACCGGAACCGCGATCCTATTCCTGGCCGCTACCTTTTGGCCCTCGCTGCTGCTGCTCGCGGGCCTGGCGCTCAAGGTCGGCGAAAACGGCATTCGGTACTCTCTCGACCAGTCCACGCGTGAGCTGCTGTTCGTGCCGGTGCCGCGCGAGACCCGGATGCGCGCCAAGGCGGTGATCGACGTGCTGCTGCAGCGGGGCGCCAAGGGCCTGGCGGCGCTTCTCCTCTTGCCGGTGGCGTTCGGCTGGCTGACGCCGGTTCGCGCCGGCTGGCTCAATCTGGCGATCCTGGCACTGTGGCTGCTGATGCTGCCGGGCCTCTACCGGGAGTACGTAAGAGCTTTCCGGCGGCGGTTGCACGAGCGGGAATCCGACGGCGCGATGCCGATCGACTTCACCGACGCGGCGACCTTGGAGATCCTGGTGGAATCGCTGGGAAGCCAGGACCCGCGCCAGGTCCTGCACAGCCTGGATCTGCTGGCCTCACACGGGCGCGGACGGCTAGTGCCGCCGCTTCTGCTCTACCACGACGACGTCGATGTGCGCTCGCGAACGCTCGAGATCCTCTCCAAGGCCGGGCGCAGCGACGCGCTGCCGCTGATCGAGCGGCGTCTCGGCGACGACCATCCGGACGTTCGAGCGCTTGCAATCCAGGTGCTCGCGGACCTGCAACACGGCGAGGTCGACGAGTTGATGCGGCCGCGGCTCCACGATTCGGATCCGGCGATTCGCGCGGCCGCGATCGCATGCCTCGCGAGCTCCGGCGCCGAGGTACCGGCCGCGGCGAACGAGGCTCTCTACGACATGCTTAGCGACGCGGATCCCAATCCCCGGATTCAGGGGGCTCGCTGCCTGGGCGCGATCCCGGAGCCGTTGTTCCGCGAACAGCTCGTGCAGCTTCTCTACGACCGGGATTGGCGGGTAGTGAGCGAGGCGATCGGTTCGGTGCGTCGCCGGGCGCAGCGAGATGGATGGACGCCGATCTACCTGCCGACGCTGATCAGCCTGCACGGGAACCGCAGGCTCAAGCAAAACGTCCGTGAAGCACTGGTTGCGCTCGGCAAGCAGGTACTGCCTTCCTTGGTTCACTTCCTCAATGACAACGACGAGCAGACCTGGGTGCGGCGCGCGCTGCCCAATACGATCGCGCGGCTCGAGTGCGACGAGGCGCCCAGCGAGCTGCTGTCGAACCTGGCCCATCAGCGAGACCCGTTCCTGAGACGCAAGATCATCGAGGCTCTGTGCTCGGTGCGCGAGGCGCTGCTCGACTCCGAGCCCCATCAAGCCGTGATCGAGCAGATCCGGATCGAGGTGCGTCGCTACTTCAAGCGGATCGCGGATCTTTCTGCGGTGTCGCAAGGACGCAAGGCCCCTCGACCGACCCGGCTGCTCGAACAGCTCCTGGAGTCCCGCGCCGAGAGCCACCTCGGCAACATATTTGGCCTGCTCAGCCTGCTCTACGCTCCCGAGCCGATCTGGGCGGCGCATCGTAGCATCACGTTTCAAGACAGGTCGACGCGCGCGCACGCGCTAGAGTTCCTCGACAACACCCTCGAAGGCGAACTGCGGCGCGACGTCATGGCGGTCCTGGACGAGCGTGGCGTCGCCGAGAAGCTCCACGATGTCGGTCTGAGGTTGGGTGTTCGCAGCGTGTCCTCCGGAGAGGTCCTCGGGCGGTGCCTGGAGGGCGACGCCCAGGATGACGCCGACTGGTCCTTCTTCACGTCCGCTGCGCTTCTGGCGGTCCATAATGCCGAGGACCACGACCGCATGCCGCAGGTCGAGAGGCTGGTAGCGAGCGAGAACGCCTTTGTGGCCCAGACCGCGGGCTGGGTCAAGGGCAGGATGTCGGGAGAGATCGAGGTGGAAATTTGAAGGAGCTTACGAGAATCGAAACCGTGGTCTTTCTCCAGAAAGTCGATCTCTTCTCGGCGTGCACGGCGGAACAGATCTTGCGAATCTCAGCGATCGTGAGTCAATCGAGCTTCGACGGCGGCGAGAACATCTATCAGGCCAACGACCCATCGGAATGCATGTACTGCATCGTGGACGGCTCGGTCTCGCTACGGGGGTCGGGGCGTCCCAAGCGGGTGCTGTCGAGCCCGGAGGCCTTCGGCGTGAAGGAGATCCTGAGTGGCCGGTTGCGCGAGGAGCATGCGATCGCAGGCGATACGCTGCGCGTGCTTTCGATCGACGCCGACGATCTCTTCGATTTGTTGGCCAACAACATCGAGATCGTGAAGGCCCTGTTCCGCCGGCTTCTGGACACCGGGCCACCGCTCGCGGAGGAGACGGGCGCTTGATCCGATTGCTGAAAGTCTGGTGCGCGCTCGCGCTACTGGCGTTGCTTTGTGCGTCTGCGCCGGCGATCGGCGAAGCCGAGACCGGGCGCGTCGTAGCCGTCGGTGACGTTCACGGCAGTCCGGCCGCTCTGCGGACGATCCTCGAGAGCGCGGGGCTGCTGGACGCCACCGGAGAGTGGGTCGGTGGCGACGCCGTTCTTGTGCAGACCGGGGATCTCCTCGATCGTGGCACCGAGATCCGCGAGCTTCTGGACTTCATGCGCCACCTCGAGAAGTCAGCCGCCGACAACGGCGGCCGCTTGGTGTCGCTGATGGGCAACCACGAGGTCTACAACCTGGTCGGTTTCTTCGACTACATCTCGACTCCCCTGCCCGCGTTCGCGAGAATCGCCGCTGCGTTCACAGACGAGAAGTCGGAGAAGCGCCGCAATCAGGCCTACAAGAGGTGGGGAGCCTGGTCGAGGCGTTATCGCGGTTGCGGAACCATCAGCCGAGCCGAGTGGATGGCCCAGCATCCGCTCGGATTCATCGAGTACCGGGAAGCCCTGTCGGCGAAGGGTGAGTACGGCCAGTGGTTGCGCGAGCGACAGATCGTGGCCCAGGTGGGTGACGCATTGTTTCTCCACGGCGGCTTGAGTCCGGATCTCGTGGAAATGGGCCTTAGCTCGATCGACGAGATCAACGCCGCGGCGGCCGCCGAGCTGCGCCAGTTCGACGACGATCGCAAGACCCTGGAGAGAGAAGGCGTCGCGCTGCCGTTCTCGACTCTGGGCGAGATCTACTGCGCGATGGCGTACGAGGTCCGCGCCGCGCCGCCGGGTACTCTGAGCGGCGAGCAGATGTCGCGCAAGCGGCGCCTTCAAAAGATCCAACTGCGCCTGCCCAGCTCGACCAGCTGGGTACTGCTCGACGAGCGAGGGCCGGTCTGGTTCAGAGGCTATGCGACCTGGACCGAGGAGGAGGCCGAGGCCGCGCTGGCGACGGTCTTCGGCACCTTCGGTGGCTCACGGGTGGTCGTCGGCCACACCCCGCAGATGGGGAACATCCTGGCTCGGTTCGATGGCCGGATCTTCCTGATTGATACCGCCATGGCCTACGCCGACGTCTCGGCCGGCCGGCCGGCCGCGTTGGAGCTGGTGGGAGGCAAGGCCTTCGCGATCTATGAGGGAGAACGGGTGGCTCTGTCGAGCACGGCGAAGGACGAAGCCGTCGAGGAAACCGCTCCGGAGCCCGTTCTGGAGGGCTCCAACGGTGAGGCCGGTGACGCCGAAGGGCCGCCCGCGGGCACTAACGGTCACGGTCAGGTGCCGGCGAAGGCTGCCTCGAGTCCGGCGTCGACGGCCGCCGACCCGGAATCGGAACCGGACTTCCGTTGGATTGCAGAGGACGGCAGTCCGTTGCCGTTCGAGAGCGACGAGGCGGTGCTCGACTTTCTTCGAACCGCTCGAATCCTCGAGCGCGAGGAAGTCGGCAAGGGAATAACCAAGCCCGAGCAGCTGCTGCTCGAGAGGGACGGCGTTCGAGCGCGGGCCATCTATCACGACGTCCGGGTCAAGAGAACACGCCACCGCCTGGCCGACGGCCGGATGGTGATGTTCTTTCGGGACACCTACGAGGGCAACCTTGCCGCGTATGAGCTGGCGCGCCTGATGGGTATCGACAACGTGCCTCCGGCGGCGATGCGGCGGCTGGGCCGGCGAGAGGGCTCGATCCAGCTTTGGATCGAGAAGACCTACGACGAGACCGAACGGCGAAAGCGTGGCGCCGAGGCGGCCCTGCCGGTCGCGGTGCGTCGCCGCATCGCCGATATGTGGGTGTTCGATAATCTGATCAACAACATCGACCGCAACCAGGGCAACATGCTCTACGACTCCGTCGGTGGTTTCTGGTGGATCGATCACACGCGTACCTTTGCCAGGTACGACGCCTTGCCGCTGCCGGAGCGCGTCCGGAGGTGCTCACGGAGACTCCTGGCAGCGCTGCGCAGCCTGGACAAGAGCTCGGTTCGGGAGCGGGTGGGCGACTATTTGAGTAAGCCGGAAATCGATTCGTTGTTCAAACGACGCGACAAGCTGGTGGCATTTCTGGAGAAAAAGATCGCTGACCGCGGAGAAGACTCGGTGTTATTCGGCTACGACGAGCCCGACGACGCAGTCAGGGTCTCCTACGGAGTCAGCGACATCCCGGTCTCGCCCGAAGACGGTTGAAGAGATCTTCTTGGAACCTTCCTCGAGCGGGCCGGTCTAAGAGCCCGGAATGCCGAGACGGCTTCGATCTCTAGCGTTCGGCCTCGGTGTGGCCGTAGCCGCGCCCCTGGTAGCGCAGCCGATACGGCTCGACGCGCGCTTCGAGGGCGGAGAGTCGAGCGCGAAGATGTCCTTCGAGAGCGCTTCGTCGAAGGTGCACGTGCGAGCAGTCTTCGAGGGTGGTGAAGCCGTCTGGCTGCTTCTCGACAGTGGCGCCAACATGTCGATTCTCGACAAGGCTCTGAGCGACCGGCTCGGTCTCGAGCTCCGCGGCGGCGGTACCGCTCAGGGAGCTGCCGGGGGCGGCGCCTTCAGTTTCGCTTTCACCGATGCGCCGCGGTTGTCGTTTCCAGGTCTCGACATCGCGTCCAGGCCGGTCGCGGTGATCGAGCGCAAGACCCAGGGCGCCAACGGACACGCCTCCGAGGGGCTGCTGGGGGCCGACCTGTTTCGAGCCTTTGTCGTGGACGTCGACTACCCGAATCGGATACTGACGCTCCATGATCCGGAGTCGTTCCAATACTCCGGAGCCGGCGTTGTGTTGCCGGTGACTTTCGATGCCAACGACAAGTGGGAGGCTGGGGCCGTCTTGACCGTGGGCGAGCGAAACGTCAACGCGAAGCTCATTGTCGACACCGGATCACGGGGGACCCTCGGCCTCACGGCGCCCTTCGTGGCCAACAACGGCCTTCTGGAGTCGTTGCCCGAGAAGTACCTCGCCACCGTGGGCGTGGGAGTCGGAGGAGAGGTCAAGCACTGGGTGGCGAGCTTGGACAGTTTGCAGCTTGGCACGATCACGATCCGCGATCTGCCGGTGACACTGGCCCCGGAAGGAGCACGAGGTAGCTACGGCCGTGCGGACCGGGACGGCATCCTGGGCGGTGAGATCCTCGAGCGATTTCGGGCGATCTTCGATCGCAGCCGTGGTCGGCTGATCCTCGAGCCGCCGGCGGCGGATTCGGCGCAAGGCTTTGATTGGGACGCGGCCGGCCTGTTCTTGAGCTCTGAGGGTCCCGACTACGGCGTGGTCCGGGTGCTCTCCGTCTCCGACGGAACGCCCGCGGCCGTGGCGGGTCTGCAGATCGGAGACCGAATCATCTCGGTCGACGGGCGTGCGGCTTCCGACATCACCCTGGACGGGATGCGTGGGCTTTTTCGGATTCCGGACCGGACCTACACTCTGGTACTCGAGCGCGATCACCGGAGGCTGGAGATCGAGCTGGTGACGCGACGGTTGATCTAGCAGCCGACGCGAAGTGGCCGCAGTCAGCGCAGACAGAGCTCGGCGCCCGGCTCGCAGTCGCGTTCGTAGGCGCGGGCCAGCCAGGTCAGCAGAGCCTGCCCGGCGTGCTCCGGTGACTTGCCGAAGGCTATGATGCCGTCCTCGTGGCCGCCCATCGCCAGCACCCGGCGCTCGGCGAAGACTCCTTCCCGGTAGAGCCTCTGGACCTCACGTGCCATCTCTGGGGTGCCGTAGGGCACGCTTGCGGAGGTCTCGGGCAGCCGCAGCTCGTGTCGGCGATTCCACAGAACCGGGGTATGAGCATGCAGGACGCAGCGGATATGTGGACCGAGGTCGTAAACGGCACCGTGGGTCATCGACTCGGATGAAGGGGGCGTCAGGCCGTGGCTGACGATACGGTTTCGATCGAAGTCGTAGCGCTCGACTGCGCAAAAGTCGTCGAGGCCGATGCAGTGCTTGCCGGATGTCTGAGTACCGGTCACGAGAAAGCTCCGCCGGCCGAGGCCCATGCCCGGCCGGCCGATCCGAATGCTGACGTTGCCGTATCCGGCGCCCTCGTAGCGCGCCCGATCCTGGCCCACGAGACCGGTCAGAGCGAGAATCTCACGCCACGCGATGAGCGAGCATACCGGTTCACCGTAGCGCTCGCGGGCGAGCGGCCGGCGCTCGTGCTCGAGCTCGAATTTGATGACGCCTTCTTCGCGCACGAGTCACCCGGACCGAACGGCTCAGGAAAGCAGATGCTCGACCGCCTCGCGCTCCTCGCGCAGCTCGGTCTCGGTGGCGTTCATCCGCTCTCGACTGAACTGGCTGATCTCTAACCCCTGGACGATCTCGTAGCGCCGATTCTCGCACTGGCAAGGTACCGAGTAGACGATGCCCGGCTCGACACCGTAGCTCCCGTCGGAGGCGACCGCCATGCTCACCCAGTCTTCCTCGGCGGTGCCCAAGGCCCAGGACCTGACGTGATCGACAGCCGCGGACGCCGCCGAAGCCGCCGAGGATGCGCCCCGCGCCTTGATGATCTCGGCGCCCCGTTTCTGCACCTTGGGAATGAACTCGTCCCGGTACCAATCATGGTCGATGACCTCGGTTGCCGGCTGTCCGGAGATCGTCGCATGAGAAATGTCGGGGTACTGGGTCGCCGAGTGATTGCCCCAAATCACCATGCGCCGGACCTCGGCTACGTGCCGGCCGCTCTTCTGGGCCAGCTGGCTCAACGCGCGGTTGTGATCGAGGCGGGTCATGGCCGTGAACTGCGACGCGTCCAGGTCGGGAGCGTTGCTCCGGGCGATCAGGCAATTGGTGTTGGCGGGGTTACCGACCACCAGAACGCGGATCTCACGATCGGCGTGATCGTTGATCGCCTTGCCCTGCGGGCCGAAGATCTTGCCGTTGTCACCGAGAAGGTCGGCTCTCTCCATACCGGCAGTTCGGGGCTTGGCACCGACGAGAATCGCGTAGTCGGCGCCGCCGAATCCCTCCGCGTAGTCGGAGGTTGCGACCGCTCCGTCGAGCAGCGGAAAGGCACCGTCGGCCAGCTCCATAGTCACTCCGGTCAGAGCGTCCATCGCGGGCGGAATCTCGATCAACTGGAGAACCATCGGCTGGTAGGGTCCGAGCATGTCGCCGGCGGCAATGCGAAAGCACAGCTGGTAGCCGATGTTCCCTGCGGCGCCGGTGATTGCTACGCGGACGGGCTTGTTCATGACGGATTTCCTTTCGGGAGTGATTCAGGGTGGTCGTCTATCCTGACCGAAAGGAACTGCTTTTTGAAGAGGTCCGGTGTAAGATCCAGGCTCTTTTTCCGAGGAGAATCGAACCATGGCAGATACGGACCAGAACAAAGAAGCACAGGAAGCGGAGGTGACCACCGATGCCGCAACCGAAGAAGCCCCGAGTGAAGAAGCGGCCGCTCAGGAGGCTACTGTAGAGGAGGCCGCCGAGGACGGCACCGATGCTCCGGAAGAACCGTCTCAGGCGGAGGCCGAGGCAAGCTCCGAGGAGGTCGCCGAGCCGGCTGCCGAGGCTCAGGCCCCGGCGGAGGAGAAAGCTCCTCCAGTCGAGCCGGTTGCCGAGGCCGCTGAGCCCCAGCCGGCTCCGGCTCCCGACAAGGGACCGGCCAAGGCGAAGCTCAGCGAGCTCAAGGCCGAGCGTGACAAGGCCCTCGAGTCCGGCGACAGCGCGGCGCTCAAGCGTGTGCGAGCGCGGATCAGGCGGTTGAAGCGCCGTATGCGGCGGGCCAGCTAGGGCGACTCTCCGGTCTCGATCCAGCGCACTTGGTCACCGATCCGGATCTCCCCGTCGGTCAGGATCTCGCCGTAGGCGCCGGCGCGCCAGTCGGGATCGAGAGCCGCTCGAAGCCCGGGGTGGCCGCTCTCCATACGTTCACAGGGCCTGGTCTCGCCGTAAATCCGGATCGCGACGGCGCCGATCTCGAGCGTCTTGCCGCGGCTGTTTGTGAGGTCGACTCCGCTGACCAGGAGGTTGGCGCGGCGCAGCGCCGGATCCGGCTCGCCAGCGACTTCGGCGGCCGCTTCGGCCCAGCCCTCCACGCTGATCAGGGTCACTTGGCGCCTGCCACCCTGGTTCGCGTTCCCCTCCAGCCCGAATTCCCTGACGGCTCGAACGCGCGCGGCGGGGTCCATCGGGCCCCGCTTCGCTCGCTTGATCCAGATCTTTTCCAATCGGCCGGCGTCAGCCATCCGAGCCTCCGTCGTCTCCGTCTAGCTGGAAGTTGATCGTCAGGTTGTAGTAGACGTCGACCGCCTTGCCGTCGAGGGTGGCGGGCTCGAAGGTCCAATCTCGAACCGCTTCGAGAGCGGCCGCATCCAAGGCCGGATCCAGTGGCTGCGTGACCCAGGCGTCCCTAATCGAGCCGTTACTCGCAATCACCGTGCGCACGACCACCAGCCCGGTGGTCCCGGCGTCCTTCGCGGCTGCGGGGTACTCGGGAGCTACCGAGTGGCTGACCTGGGGTTTGACGACGTCACCCTCCACGGAGTAGATCGGAGCTTCTGTGAGACCCCCGGTAGCGGCGGAAGGGAGGCTGGCCAGGTCCACGGGCTCGGGACTCGAGAAAGCAGCGGTCGGAACCTCTTCGAGCACGGCGATGCCCGTGTGTTGCCCCCGTCCTCGGTCGTCGGAGAGGAGAATCGAGCCGTGCCGCCGCCAGTTCCTCCAGGGGATCTGAAAACGCGGGGCTTCGTCCGAAGCGGTGGTGAAGAAGTCCCACTGCTCGACCAGGCCGGACTCGCCGGCGACGTAGACGTGGTACTTGTTCTCGGGCGTCCGGCCGACTTCGCGAAAGGTCAGCTCGAGGACCTCGGCGGGGCGGCCGTCCAGAAGCTCGCCCTGGCCGATGTGTCTGAGAGCGACCCCGGTGTCCTTGAGCTTGAAGGGCATGAACACCCAGTAGCTGTCGTTGATCCAGGCGGACTCGCCGAGCTCGAGGAGCTTCGACAGGCTTTCCGGGTCGGAGACCTCCTGACCCGCCTGCCAGGCCCGTCCCTGTTTGGTGTGGAGGTTCATCAAGACGAGATAGGGCTCTTCGGTCTCCCGGTCGGTTCCCTCCACCCGGATGTCTCCGCTGTGCCGATCCCAGACATGCAGGCGCCGTCCGAAGAACCTCCAGGTGACGTAGCGAGTCGTGTCCCAGGCCTCGCGGCCCCCGAGGCGGGTCATCACGCGGTCGGCCAGCGCGATGGCCTCGGCGTCCGACTCGTCGGCGAGGAATCCAGGTGCTGCGGGGTTGACGGTCAAGACGAGCTCCGCTTTGGTGCTTTCTGCCGAAGCTCCGGCCACGAGCACCCCCGCCATGGCGAGCGACAGCGCGCAAAGTGTCCCGATGAACTGAGTTCTCTTCATTTCGTCTCCTGTCACGAATTCGACCTCGGGGAAGGGCACGCCTATCGTAGACGTTGTCCGCGAGCCGGTCCATGGGCGAATCGATGCTCGCGGTAGGCTTCGGAGCGTGTCACGAGTCCTTGGGAAGCGGTTCGCGTGGTGGCTGACGGTGGCCTTGGCGGTCTCCGCGGCCGGGCTGGCTATCGACGTGAAAGCTGCCTCCGGGTCCGGGACCGGCGCGGCTCGGGAATCGCCGGCCGCCATCGACGATGAGAAGATCCGGCTCTTCAAGACCGAGGGCGCGAGATGGATACAGAGCCAACGCGATCGCCACCGGCCGCGGGCACGGCCCCTGGCCGCCGAGGACCGGCGCCACTTCGAGGCCTACTTTCCGGAACGGATTCTGGATCAAGTTCGCCTGCGCGTGGTCGACAGGTTCGAGAACCCCGAGTTCTTCTCGGTCTTCGACCAGGTCGGCGAGCCGTACCCGATGGATCTGCGCACCGCCTCGGGCATGGCGCTCATCGACACCGTCTTGATCACGGAAAACGCGTTCAGGGGTCGAGCCCGACGCCGGCTTCTGTTTCACGAGCTGGTCCATGTAGTTCAGTACGACGTCCTGGGACTCGAGAGCTACATGGACCTCTACGTAGACGGCTGGGAGCGGGGCGGCCGGCGGTACCATGGGATTCCCCACGAGCGCCAGGCGTATGAGCTCGCGCGGCGATTCTGGGCGCCCGATGAACGAGTCTTTTGGGTGGAGCGGGAGGTCCGGACCGCTTTCTCGAGCTCTCCATAGCTCGGGTTTCGGTACCTGCTGACTCTCGCAAATCGGGGAGTTTCTCCCCGGAGAAGCTCCCGCCAGGGCTTACGTTCCGCAGGAATGAGCTCCCGGTTCTGGACGCCCGATCGGAGGGGCACACTGTTCGGGTCCGGGGATCCGCCTGGGAATACGGGGCTTACGGGGACCCGCGCCCGAATCGCGAGCCCGGCCGGGGGGGGTCGGACATATCGAGCCTTGAGCAACTGCGCATGGCATAGGCGTTGCCCCTTGAAGCGTTCGGACAAATCCAGGAGCGGCTCGGCACATGGAAACACTCAGACGCCCTAAGCAGAGAGTCCTCGTCGTCGATGACGAGGAGATGATGCGGATGGTCGCGCGCGAGTCACTGGAGCAAGTCGGCTTCGAGGTCTTCGAGGCCGAGAGCGGAGTCGATGCGATCGATCGCTTCGGCTCGGCTCGTCCGGATATCGTCTTGCTGGACGTCAAGATGCCCTATCTGGACGGCTACGCAACCTGTCGCGAGTTGCGCGCCTCGGCTCTGGGCCGGCACACTCCGGTTGTGATGATGACCGGCCAGGACGACGTCGAGTCGGTCCGGCGATCGTACGAAGTGGGAGCCACTGATTTCGTCGCGAAGCCGGTCAACTGGTTGATTCTGGGACACCGCATGGAGTACATCCTGCGCGCGAATCAGGCGGCGCAGGAGCTGCGCAAGAGTCGCGGTCGACTGGCGAACGCTCAACGGATCGGCCGCCTCGGCTACTGGGAATGGATGATCGAAGAAGACCGTCTGGTGTGCTCGGGCGAGATGCAACGGGTTCTGGGCGAGCGCCCCGAGAATCTCCTCGGCACGCTTTCGGATCTCACCGGCCGAGTCCATTTTGAGGACCAGGCTTTCGTGGCCGGCTATTTCAAGGACCTGCTCGGATTTGGGGAGCCCGCCGGCATCGAGTACCGGATCGTGGGTTCCGACGGAATCGAGCGCTACGTCGAACAGCAGACCGAGATCTCGGACAAGACTGTCGACCGCGTGCTGTCGATCACCGGCACCGTACGCGACGTCACCGAGAGCAAGAACGCCGAGGCCAAGATCCGGTTCATGTCCTACTACGACGGCTTGACCGGACTTCCGAATCGGCACTCGTTTCTCAAGCGGCTGGCCACGTCGATCGCGCAGCGCGAAGAAGAAGAGGGTGCGCTGGCGGTCTTGTTTCTGGGACTGAATCGCTTTGGCCGGGTCAACGAGACTCTTGGACATAGCGCGGGAGACCAGCTCTTGCGACAGGTCTCCCAGCGGCTGCATGGCTGTCTGCCACGGAGCGGCTCGAGCTCCGGCCACGAGCGTTCGACTGCCGGCTACGGCGATTTCATCTCGCGCTTTGGCGGTGACAAGTTCACGATTCTGCTGTCACCGTTGGATGACTCACACGAGGCAGTGCTGGCCGCGAGCCGGGTTCTCGGCATCTTTTCCGAGGCCTTCGAGCTCGGTGACCAACTGGTCTACGTCGGTGGCAGCGTCGGAATCGCGGTCCATCCAAACGACAGCTGCGATGCTCAGGAGCTCGTCGGGATGGCGGATGCGGCGATGCATCACGCCAAGGACGGCTGCGGCGTCAACTACCGGTTCTATGACGACTCGATGAACGCCACCGCTCGACGGCGGCTGGAGCTCGAGAGCGGTTTGAACCTGGCACTGGAGCGAAACGAGCTCGAGGTGTACTACCAGCCGCAGGTCGAGCTCAGCAGCGGCCGGATCCTCGGTATCGAAGCGTTGCTGCGCTGGCGGCATCCGGAACTGGGGCTGTTGGGGCCGGCGCGATTTCTGGATATCGCCGAAGAGACCGGTCTGATCAATCTGATCGGCGACTGGGTGCTCAGGACCGCCTGCGAACAGGCGCGTGAGTGGCAGATCGATTGCTTTCCGCAGCTGCGAATTGCCGTCAACCTTTCGAGCCGCCAGCTGCTCCAGCGCGACCTGATGGAACGTGTGTCCGAGATTCTCGAAGAGACCGGCATGCCCGCGGAGCAGCTGGAGCTCGAATTGACCGAGGGCGCGTTGATGCAGGACTACGCCGAGGCCACCGAGTGTCTGTGGCGACTAAAGTCGCTGGGAGTTCGGCTGTCGGTGGACGACTTCGGCACGGGCTACTCGTCCCTGAGCCGGTTGGCCAAGTTCCCTCTCGACAGCCTCAAGATCGACAAATCCTTTTTGAAGACTGTTCCGGGCGAGCCCGACATGGAGGGCATCGTCTCGGCGATCATCGCGATGGCTGATGGCCTCGGCCTCGAGGTCGTCGCGGAGGGTGTCGAATCGGAATCGCAGATCGACTTCTTGCTGAAGCAGGGATGTGAGCGCTGTCAGGGATTCCTGTACTGCAGGCCGCTGGGCGCGGCCGAGGTCACCGCCTTGCTCGAGGCCGGGGACGGCAGCGGGGGCCGGGGCGGGCTCCAGGTGGACTCGATTCTCGACTCGATCGAGCGCGTTACGTCCGGGGTAGCGGAACCACAACTCGCGCAGGCAGCCTTCCTGTAGAAATCGCCGAATCGCGGGGTATTCCTCGCTGACGTCCGGATCCGGCGAGCACCCCAGTCGCCAGACCGGACTAGCGGGGAATCCCCCGTTCTTCTTCCGTCCGGAGGGGGCATCCGTCAGCGGGTGCTCCCTCGCTTCGTCTATGGGGGCTTGACGGCTAGCTATCAAAATAATATCATGGAGATATCAAGGGAGGTGCTCCATGGCTCAAGTCATCAGAGAACGAGCAGTTTCGGCCCTGTCGGGCTTTCTGGCGTTGTTCGCGCTACTCGCGATTCTGGCGCTGGCGATCTGGGGCTTCATCGGCGCGGCGTCGCGCGGAGAAGTCGGCGGGATCGTCGTGTGGCTCCTGATCTTCGCGGTGGATGTCGTCTGCCTTGCCGGACTCTTCACCGTCCAGCCGAACGAGGCCCGCGTGCTGATGCTCTTCGGTGCCTACAAGGGAACCGTCCACCTCGCCGGATTGCGATGGGCGAATCCCTTTTATCGCAAGAAGAGGATCTCGGTAAGGACCCGCAATTTCGAGACCGGCAAGCTCAAGGTCAACGACAGTCGGGGCAATCCCGTCGAGATCGGTGCGGTCGTGGTCTGGAAGGTCGTCGATACGGCCGAGGCGCTCTTCAACGTGGACGACTACGTCAACTTCGTGCGCGTCCAGAGTGAGGCCGCCGTGCGCGGACTTGCCACCAACTATCCGTACGATGCTCTCGAGGAGGGCGAGGTCACCCTCAGTGGTCACACCGCCAAGATCAGCCAGCAGCTTTGCACCGAGGTGCAGGAGCGTTTGCAGGAAGCCGGGGTCTCGGTCCTCGAAGCGCGCATAAGCCACCTCGCCTACTCTCCGGAGATCGCGGCAGCAATGTTGCAGAGACAGCAGGCAAGTGCGGTTGTGGCCGCGCGAGCCAAAATCGTCGAGGGCGCAGTCGGCATGGTCGAGCACGCGCTCGACGAGCTCTCAAAGCAGCAGATCCTGGAGCTCGACGAAGAACGCAAGGCGGCCATGGTGAGCAACCTTCTGGTCGTCCTCTGCAGCGACAAGCACACCCAACCCGTGGTGAATACCGGCACGCTGCACAACTGATTCGAGTCGGCCGAACGGAGCCCCGGTGGCCAAACGCAAGTCTTTTCTTCTGCGTATCAATCCCAAGCTCTTCGACGCTCTCCAACGCTGGGCGAACGACGAGCTGCGTAGCGTCAACGGCCAGATCGAGTATCTGCTAGTGCGCGCATTGAAAGACGCCGGCAGGCATCCCAAGGTGACTAAGTAGCTCCACGCGTCCGGATCCCGATTGCATCCGTCGGCACGCGGGTTGCGTATACGGCAGGTGAAAGGGGGTCACGATGACACACACCGCCGAGTTTGAACCGGATGGCAAGTTCGAGATCGGCCGCGCTCGCTACCCCCGGCCCGCGGAACGGGTCCACGGCAAGTCGCGACAGCGACTCGATACGGATTGCCTGATCGACGAGATCCGCCCCTTGGCTGAAAGCCTGAGGCGCCGGGTCAGCGGCCAGGAAGAGGCAATCGAGTCCCTGGTGTGCTCTTCTTCCCGTCTGCTTTCGGGTTTGCGTGACGCGTCCCGTCCACTGATGACGTCGCTCCTGTTGGGACCCACGGGTGTCGGCAAGACCGAGACCGCCAAGGCCTTGGCGCAGGCCCTGTTCGGTTCCGAGCGTGCCATGACTCGAGTCAACTGCGAGGAGTACGCCCACGGGCACGAGATCTCCAAGCTGCTCGGGTCGCCGCCTGGATATGTCGGCCACCAGATCGATCCGCTGCTCAGCCAGTATCGGCTCGACCAGCCCCATCGCAGGCTAATCGAGGCGCGATCGAAGGGCGAGACTCTGGAGATCGGTCTGGCCGACCGGATCTTCTCGTCGTCCTCCGATGCACTGGTCTCGGTGATTCTTTTCGACGAGATCGAGAAGGCACACCCCACGCTGTGGAACGCGCTGCTCGGCATCCTCGAAGATGGCATGTTGACACTGGGCAACAACGACACCACCGATTTCACTCTGTCGGTCATTCTCATGACGTCGAACGTGGGGAGCGCCGAGATGGGCGAGTTTCTGGACCGACGCCCGGTCGGCTTCGGGCGGGAGCATCCGTCGGGCTCGGCGGGCGCGGAGAACCTTCGCGAGCTGGCGCTCAAGGCCGCGCGTTCCAGGTTTCCGTTCGAGTTTCTCAACCGCTTCGACGAGGTGCTGGTGTACTCGGCTCTGGAGCGGATCGATCTCGAGAAGATCTTCGAGAAGTTCCTGGCTGATGTGCATGACCGCGCTCTGAAGCAGGCCGGAGTTCCCATCCTCATCCGGCCGAGCGCCGAGGCCAAGGAATGGATCATCGAGCGCGGCACCAATCTACGGTTCGGAGCGCGGCCATTGCGGCGGGCGATCGAGCGCGAACTGGTCGATCCGCTCTCGCGTCTGATCGCCTCCGAAGGCATCGCGGCCGGAGACGTGGTCGAAGTAGAGGTCGAGGGGGAGACCCTGGCCTTCTACCGCCGCCGGCGAGCGGCCGGCGCGGGCGCCATCGTGGCCTGAACTGCTCGGGCTTCAGAGGAGGCGCACGACCGCAACCTGCTGAGGCCCCTGCCGTTCAATTCTGGCTGCTTCGCGCTGATCGAGCTCGCGCCATCGGTGGGGCGGGAGTCTCCGAGCTGGCGGCACACGCGGCGCGGTAGCGCTTTCCGGTCAGCCGCCGGCCGACCGAGAGTCCACGACCAGATGCCGACTCCGGACAAGAACCGGATGAGGCTTGGCGAAGCGCTCATTGCGACAGCTCCAGCAGCGCCTCGGGAGGCCGGCCGATGACCGCGCGCCCGTCGCGGATTCCGATCGGACGCTCCAGGAGCGTTGGATGCTCGGCCAAGTGGGAGATCAGCGCGCCGTCCGGCTCATCACCGGTCAGGCCCAGCTCGCGAAACGCCCGGTCGCGACGCCGTAGCACCTCTCTGGGGCCGACGCCCAGGAGGCCGAGGACGTTTCTGATCTCGGCTTCCGAGAGCGGGCGCTTGCGGTACTCACGGTAGTTGAACTCGATTCCCTCGTCCCGGAGCAAGGCGACCGCCTTGCGGCACGTGCTTCACGTTCGGGTGCAGATCAGCTCGAGCATTCG
>JBHHWO010000062.1:0-25859 GCA_046756565.1 Thermoanaerobaculia bacterium
GGCCCCATGGCGCTCGCAACGCGACCGTCTCGACTTCTACCACGGGCTGCTAGGGCCACGAGAAAGACCCCCCGGGGAGGAAACAACTCCTCGCCGCTCACGCTCGGATAGCTCGCGAGATCGAAGCCGCCCTCGAATCGCTCGTCCAGTTCCGCGTAGTACTGCTCCAGACACCACGCAGCTTCGGATCCGAGGGGATCGACGGCGGAGATAGTGGGTCGAGACATCGGAGCTGTCTTCTAGCCTATGCGAGGCCGACGTCGATTTCGCGTCAGGTAGCGTCGGGACCCGTGCCCTACGCTCGAAGGCGCCGAAAGGTCGGTCGATAGCGAGGTCGACCGCTACTGAGGGCCAATGCCCTCCTTCCAGGCCAGAACTCGCCGCTCCAGGCGGTTCCGGGCCACCCAACGACTCTCGAGCCCTCCGACTGCCTCCCCCGATCCCGTAACGTTGCAGGCGTAGTCGACGCCCCGCTGAGGCAGTGGCCCGACCGTCTGGGAGCACGCGACGTTCGGATCACCGTCCTTCTCCCAGCCTTCGGAGTGCAGAAAGAGTGTCCGGTTCCAGCCCCTGGGACGAGGCGGCAGCGACGATGTGTCGAACGACAGCGAAAGCTCTTCGCCCGAGCCGAAGATCGCCAGCCGATGGTCGCGGGAGCCAACGAGATCCAGAACGTCGCCGAAGGGCGTGTAGAAACCTTCGTGCTCCAGCCAGGAGATCGACCGCTCGCCTTCATGGCCCGGACGCCACGGATACGGACGCCGGTCGGCGTAGTCGAAGAGATAGGGGCCGTTCCCGGCGGCCCGGTACCAGCGCGAAAAGCCGCCATACGAGAGCTTGGCCGCATTCGGTGCGAGCCGACGCGCGGAGTGCGGTGTCGCACCCAACGGCAATACCTCAGCGACCGCGACGCGATCCCAGTAAACCTCGAAATCGGTCGTGATCCGGACTCGTGGATCTCCCGGAATCAGAGCACCCGAAAGATCGACCACCACCGGCTTGGTCTTGCCGGCCGGCAGGCCGACGTCGACGGGAACCCGGCGCCAACCGCCATCTCCCGCCGGCACTTCGAGATACGGGAACACCGGCGCGCCATCGGGGTCCTGCGCGCGCGCGATGTTGGTGCTGGTGTTTCCCCAATGGAGCCATCCGGTAAGAACGAGCGCTACCCTGCCCTTCGCCGCCAGATCGGAGCCGATCTCCAGCTCGATGTACCCGGGTACGACGGCTCCCTGATAGAGACGGTCGCCGCCGGAATGCGCCGCGTAGCGTTGGTCGAGAACCGTCACCAACGGCAGAAGGTCCCGGCCCCGGGCATCGCGGGCGGCAATCGGCCTCTCGAGCGGGCCGAGCAGCCGCAGATCCAGGCCCTCGACACCGCCTTCGATCCAGCGCTCGCCGTTGTAGGCGAATACTTGCGGCGGCGTGTCCACCACCACGAGCTCGGTCTGGTCGAGGTAGGCCACCTCACGCAGCTCCTCGGTGATCCGAAGCTCGACCGATGGGCTGGTCTCGACCCAATCCGGAAGGCGTAGATACTCTTCCGGGTCCGCCGGCACATACAGCCCGGGGCCCGCGAGCATGCCGAGCGGCGCCAGGCCGAGGATGTCGGTCACGAAGCGCATCTCGGCTCCGTCGGAGGCATAGAGGAACGGACACGAGCCCTCGATCCGAAGCTCTTGCTCGATCATGTGGGACTCGTCCGGAGCGGGATCGAAGAGGTACTCGCTGATGCCGTTGGGCCAGGTGACCTTGACCAGAGCCGGCTCCCGCCCACCCAGTCCGACCGTCGCCTCCGGGCGCCGCATCTCGAACGAGTGCCTGTCCAGTCCGAACCAGACCTCGAGCTGGGCGCCGCGACCGTCGAGCGGAACCTTCCCCTTGAGGCCCCGGAGGGCCACTCGGAGACGCCCCTGAGCCTCGCCTCCGCCTGAGCGGAGCGTGGCGGCGCCTTCGTGGCCCCAGAACAGTGGATCCGGGTCGAAGTCACCGTCGAGATCGAGCGCCAGCGCGCCGCGGCCCGAGGTTCCGTTCAGTCGAGCGAGGAGCCCGAGTCCGTCGCCACCGGACAGGGCCACCGCACCGCTCTTGCCCTCGAGCGTGGAGAATCCGACCAGCAGATCGAGGTCCCCGTCCAGGTCTAGATCAGACGCCGCCAGCGAGCGAGCGCCGTCGAAGCTGCCGGACGTGGCGGTTTCGGCCGCCGCGTCCCGCTCGAGACCCTTGAGACCACGATTGCGCCAGAAGACCAGCTGGCCGTCGATGGCCGCCACGAGGTCGAACAGGCCGTCCCCGTCGTAGTCAAGAGTGACCCAGTCCTCCAGCTTCCCGTCGAGCGGCAGTACCTGGCCCAACCGGTACTCGCCCTGGCGCCAGTTCGTGAATGTCCGAACCCTAGCGGGACTCGCGATCAGCAGATCCTGGTCGACGTCGCCGTCGAGATCGGCCGGAAGTACCGAGTCGACTCCGTCGATCTCAAGCGTTGACGGTCGCGGCGGTCCGAGTCCCGCTTCGCCTCCATGGGTCGCGAGAAGAAGCTGGCCCGACGAGTCGATCAACAGGAGATCGAGATCGCCGTCATGCTCGAAGTCGGCCAACAAAGCGGACACGAAGTCACCGGCGGACGCCAGGTCGGGGTCGAGCTTCCGAGGCCCCCACTCGCCGCCATCGGAACGGCCCCACAGCGAGACACCGGCGGGGCCAACGACCAGAGCCTCCATCCACCCGTCGCCGTCGAGCTCGCCCACAACGACGCCTCGTCCCCCGGCGACTTCTGCTATCCGGCGGTAGGTCTCGTCGTCTCGTCCCAGATGCCAGAGGCCGCGGTCGGTGAGAAGTAGCAGGTCCGCTTCGCGCGCCGAGGTCGTGACCTCACCCACGGCGTCGTTGAAGGCGACGACCTCGACCAGGCTCTCGTCCGGAGCGAAGGGACGAGCAGGCAGCAGCGCCTCGGCCTCGAAGGCCAGCTCGACAACGGCGGGAACGGCGCGGCCCTGCAACGCCTCGCTCGACGGCTCCTCTAGCGGCAACACCGCCAGCCGAGCGTCCAGAGAGGCCGAGTCGGTCTGAAACTGTTTCCCCGGCCGGAGAAGATTGAGCGCCCGCCGAAGCGACACCGGCGCACGAGTGCCTCCCAACGCCAGCTCGGCCCGGCCGCGCTCGACCAGAGCCTCCACCCTCGGCTCGCCCTCCGAAAGGCCGGAGAGCAGGTCCAGGCCGCGGCGCCTCGCCTCGGGCTCGCTCCGGCTCAGGCACCACTGCGCGAGCTCGGCCGCGAGCCTGGCGTTGCCCGGCCAGAGGTCTACCGAATGCTCGAGCAGCCGGCCGACCTCGGCATCCGCATCGGCGCCGCCCAGCCGCGGCACCACCTGCGAGAGCGAGTATGGAAAGGCCGGCTCGGACGGATCGAGCTCCATCGCGCGTCGATACGCCGCCGCCTCGCCGTCGGCGTCGCCGGTTTCGAGCGCCAGCTTGCCCCGGACGTAAGCGACCCGGCCGCGCAGCGCCGGCGGAGCCTCCTCGCTCACGCGCTCCAGGTATTCGAGCGCCGAATCGGTCTCGCCGTTGCGGAAATGAACGACTCCCAGGTTGAAGTCGAGCACCGCGTCGTCGCCGGCGAGCGCTCGGGCCTCTTCGAAGCCGGCGATCGCCTCCGGCCACTCGCCGACCTCGGCGTGCGCCATACCCCGGACCATCAGATTCTGAGCCTTGGCGATCCGCTGCTCGGCACTCAAATCTGCCGAGTCGGAATCGGGTGCCCGCGCGCAGGCGACGATCCAGAGCACGGCAGGAACTGTCGCGAGCAGGAACGCCGAGGCTGCCTGCCGGGTCAACAGGACTCCCGCCCTCAAACCAGCTTCTTGAGAAGCTCGGTCATCTCGCCGACATCGACCTGGCCCACGAAAACGGCCCGTACGGTTCCCTGATGAATCACCGCGGTCAAGGGTATCGCGCCCGGCGGTGAGCCCCCGAGCGAGCTGAACGGCGCCTGGTCGGCGACCGTGCCCAGCACCTGCTCGTAGGTGACTCCCCGCTCGCCGGCAAAGGCCAGCACGTCGGGGTCGCTCACGCCTTCGTCCAGAGACACACCGATAAAGCGGACCTCGCCCGCGAAGCTCCCGGAGAGCTTCTCGAGGTCCGGCATCTCGAGAACACAGGCGGTGCACCAGGTTGCCCAGAAATTCACCACCACGGTCTCGCGATCCAGCTCGGAGAGCTTCAGCTCGCCGTCTCGCCCCAGCCGCCGGAAGCCGAGATCCGGCCGGCGAGCCGAGAGCTCGCCCGCAATCGGAGTCAGGTCCTGGCGATTGTAGTTACGCGGGCGTAGAGCAACCGCTTCGAAACCGCGGCCTCCCTCGGTCACGGCCACCCGGTGATTGATCGGAAGATTCTCGAGCGTTTGCACCCGACCGCTGGGCCAGTGAATCTCGAGCGAGTTCACGGACCGGCACTCGCCCAGGCCGAAGTGTACGGTGGGCGGTGGTTGGGAGATGAAGCCCGAGCCGGCTTCCACCTGGCGCAGGATTCGCCTCGAGCCACAACCCGCGATCAGCTGCGCACCGGTTCCAAGAGGCTCGGACTCGGTGCCGACCAGATCGACCAGAAGCACGTTGCCCTGTCCAGGCGTGTCGTTACGGTAGACCTTCACTACCGGGTTGTTCCGGTTGTAGACGACGAAATCCAGGTCGCCGTCACCATCGAGGTCGGCCGGCGCGGCTCCCCGGCTATCGAGCCGGAGATAGGTCCCGAGGACGTTTCCGACCTCGTCAAAGGTGCCGTCACCGCGATTCTGGAAGAGGGTGTTGGGCTCTCGCCCGCTCCACGAGAAGCCCTCCTCCTGGAGCAGCCGAAAGTGGTTGCGGTGGCCGGTGTCCTTGTCTTCCTTCTGATCCGCGCTCTCGGACGCCATGACCTGGCGCCAGAAGACGCTTCACGTGTCCTTCGCCGACAGCCCTGAATAGAAACCGCCGCACACCAGGATGTCGACGTCGCCATCGGCATCGTAGTCGAACGGCGCGTTGCCCCACGCCCAGAAGGCGGGTTTGGCGCCGGACCGGTCGGTGACGTCTTCGAAGCTGCCGTCGCCGATGTTGCGCAGAAGCGAGTTGCCCTTGGAGAACCGCTGATACAGCTTCTGCTGCTCCTCGCTGCCGGGGAAGGTCTTGAGTCTGGTGATCCGGTTCCCCGCGAACGACTGCATGTTGGAGATGTAGAGGTCGAGCTTGAGATCACCGTCGGTGTCGACCCAGGAGACCCCCATGCCGTTGCCACTGTCACGGGCGCCGGCCTCGGCCGAGACTTCCTCGAAGGTGCCGTCGCCGTGGTTGCGATACAGGCTGTTCGAGGCGTAGTCGTTGGCGACGTAGAGATCCATGTCGCCGTCGAGATCGTAGTCGGCCCAGGCCGCGGCGTAGCTCCAACGCTTCCGATTGGGCTTCAGCCCGACCTGGTCCGTGACCTCTTCGAACCGGCCGTCACCCAGGTTGCGAAGCAGCGCGTTGGGCCGCCCGTCGCGAGCATCGACGTAGCTCTCGGGCTGGTGATCCGCATCGATCAGGTTGTAGTTGGTCATGTAAACGTCGATCAACCCGTCGCCGTCGTAGTCGGCCGCCGCCAGGGCCTCCCACTCGCCCGGACCGCCGAATGCCTCCGCGCCGGTGACGTCTCGGAAGAAGCTGCCTTCGTTCCGGAAGAGCCTGAGGCCCTCGCGCTTGAGTCCCACGACGAGGTCGGTCGCGCCGTCGGCGTCGAAGTCGACAAAGAGGCCACTGTTCGATCCGTCTCGAAGCGAATTGACCTCGAGCCCCCAGGACGAGGTCACGTCGTCGAAGTAGCCCTCGCCGTCATTCGCATAGAGCCGCGCCGGAGCGTGCAGTCTCGGCAGGAAGAGGTCGATGTCTCCATCCCGGTCGAAATCGGCCAGCGCCGGACCGCCATCGGTGTAGATCTGGGCGCCGGTCTGATCGAAGCCGGGCGGCAGGGCCTGGGTGGTGACGTCCTGGAAGTAGGGTCCCGGCGCGATCGTAGTCCGGCCGGCCTCAGAGCGCGCTCCGACCAGGCGCCACTGCTCGCCGACCTTGCGCAGATCGAGCACCAGGTACAGCCGATCCTCTCGCATCCTGCCGTCGGCCAGACGACCCAGAACCCACATGGCCTCCTTGGTCTCGACTCCGGCTTCAGCGTTCGGTCCGGGCCTGAGCTGTACTTCCCAGGTGTGCACCTCGGTGGTCAGAACTTCAGCGAACTCGGCCAGGTACCGGTTCCAACTCTCGCGGAAGGCGGTGGGGCCTAGCCCCGCCGGAGACTCGAGCCAATCCGTGAAGATCACCCCGCTTTCGACCCGCGGCTTGGATACCGGTCGCCCGCCGAACGCCTCTCCGCGGAACTCGGGAAGAAAGACTGAGCCTGACTCCTCGGAAAGCGGGCCGTCGGCGAACGAGCTCAGGAGTACCTTCTTCGTGCTCCCAGCCTCGCTGCTGTAGATCTCGGTCGGCCAGAACTCCTGCGTCAGTGTCTCGCCCGCCGGCGTCTCGGGCCCCGCGCAGGCGGCTGCCAGGAGCATGGCCGGAAGCCACAGCCCGGGGCGTGGGCCGGTCGATCGAAAGTGCGGGCGGGCGATGGATCTCATGGGCGAGCTCGGGGCCGGGCGGCGGTCGACACGCAAGCTAGCACATTGAGTTTTGGAGATTGGCCGCCCCGCCGGGTGGGCCCTCGCGACGTCCGATCGTGCCGATCAACCCAGCTCGACCGGACGCAGATCCGGCCGCTTCGGGCCCCGGCCGTCTCCCGAGGATCGCCCATGGAGATGCCGCCAGACCCACGGCAGGAGGTAACGCCGAAGCCAGCGAGCTTCGGCCGCCAAGCGGTCGGCCCGGCTCCGCGATACCCGGGGCAGGGGCCGCGCCCAGGACCCGTCGAATCCCTCCAGCTCGAGAGCATGTGCCAGTGCCGCGGCAATGCGCTCGTGGCCCAGCGAATTCGCGTGCAGCCGGTCTTCGTTCCAGAGTCTCGGATCCGAGGCCACCGGATAGGCCGTGAAGTCGACCAGGATCGCTCCGGTCGCGTGCGACACCCGGCGCAGCTCAGCGTTGAGCTCCTCCACGCGGCCGGCGACCAGACGCCCCAGCGGCATCACGCCCGCCAGATCCGGGAGCGTGAAGCCCAGCACCGTGGCGCCGCCGCCCTCGATCAGCGCGCGCTGCATGTGCTCGATGTCGGCGGCCACCGAACCGGCATCGAATGACGGTCGCACGACGTCATTCGTGCCTCCGAATAGGGTCACCAGGTCGGGCTTCATGGCGAGCGCCGGCCCGAGCTGCCGGTCCCGAATCTGCCGGACCTTTCTGCCGCGAACTCCCAGATTCGCGTACAGGAGGGCGCCCTGCTGTCGGGCCACGTGCTCCGCCAGCCGATTGGCCCAGCCGCGATACCCACCGGCACCGTCCGGGTCTACCAGCCCCTCGGTGGAGCTATCGCCGATCGCGACGTAGCGTTCGTAACGCGTCATCACGCCGCGGCTCGCCGCCGGCCGGTATTGCGACTCCGTCAGTCAGCGGCCTCCGGCAGCTCGTCCTGCACCCAAGTGAAGGCGGCCACCGTCGACGGCATGCCGAGCGTCCCAGCAGCCAGCGCCACGATCTGCTCCAACTCCTCGCGGGTCACCCCGAGCGCCAGGGCCTTGCGCACGCCCGAATGAACGGCACCCTGTCGCATGGCGCCCATCGCCACACCCAGCTTCACCAACCGCTGGCTGCGCTCGTCCAGGGGTCCGGTCCGTCCCTCTTCGGCGATCAACTCCCACGCCTGCGCGAGCCGCGGATACTTCTTGGTGAAAGCTCGGAACGCCTTCGGGGGTCTTGGGGGCGAGGTCATGTCGGCTCCTTTGTGTCGTCCAAGACACCATCGTAGACCACCACTGCCGGCCGCGAACACCCCCACGCGGCGGCGGCGATCGGAAGGCCTGGCAAATTGGATACCCCGTCCCTCGGTCGGTCGTCTCGCTCCGCACTCGGCGGAGTCGGTCCGCCCGGGCCTCATTCGTCTCGGCCGTCCTGACGTCGAACTACCGCGCGTCGGCCGGCGATCGGCAGGCCAATCCTTCAGGGAACGGCTCGGTGGCCCGTGATGTCCTGGCGCGAAATCGACCGAGAACTAGGCCGAAACCTCAAGCTACCACCCGCGCCGCCGGTCCTCTAGATGCTTGAGGTAAGGCGTCGCGACCTGGGGACCTCCAAGCGCTGGGGACAGGGCCATCGTGGCACTGCCTGGTCTACTTCCCAACATCGCTGGCCACGCCGCCAGCGTCCCGAGGTCGCCGGCGAGCGGAGTGGTTCGAGGTCGGAGGCGAGGCATCCGCCGGGCCGAATGAGGAGTCGTCGAGGTGCCTTCTGCGGCGAGCGGCTCCGGACCGCTCGGTACTGTGCCTGAAAGGCCGGCCGCGTGCCTCTTGCGAGCGAGGTCTTCCGAGTGAGAAGATGGCACCGGCGGCCCTCAATCGCACCGAGGCCCAGGGCAAGACAGACGACGCGGCTGTGGTCGGCGAGCGCTTTAGAAAGGCCTGGGCCGAGGACGGCCACCGGTTGACCAGCTCCAGGTTCTGATCGCCGGTGCAGGCCGGCCTCCGCCCACCCGCTCGCTGACACGTCTGGTAGCGTCGGGCCCCTGACAATGGAGGGCACGTCGTGATCGATGCGGAACGGATGCTGGGGTCTCTGGTGCGCAACGCGATGTCTGGCGGCGGGCGAAGCCGAAAGCGCAAGCGGCGGCGGAGACGCCGTGGCTCGATCCTCGGCACCGCCGGCAAAGGTGCACTGGCGATGGGCGCTCTGGGCGTCGCGATCGCGGCGTACGAGCACTTCACCAATCAGCCGAAGCCCGGCTCGGAGTTCGGCGGTGGCGCGGCTGGCAGTCCCCCGGTTCCGCCTTCACAGCCGGGCTCGGGGGCATCCGTGACCCCTCCCCCACCGCCTCCGCCTCCGCCCAGCGGCATGAAGGAGCCGCAGACGCCGGCGGATTCGAAGCCGGACGAAGCTCTCCTGCTGGTGCGCGCGATGATCGCCGCCGCCAACGCCGACCACGAGGTCGACGAGCAAGAGAAGGGCCGGATCCTCGAAGCGCTCGATGCCTCCGGGCTGGGTGGCGAGGAGCGCCAATTCATCCTCGCCGAGCTCGAGGCTCCGATCGGCCCCGGCGCGCTGGCCAGCCAGGCGAGAACGCCGGAGCTGGTGCGGCAGGTCTATCTCGCCTCGTTGATGGCGGTCGACGTCGACACCGCCGCCGAACAGAACTACCTCACGAGGCTCGCCGAGCGGCTCGGTCTCGACGACGCCGATGTCGCAGAGCTTGAAAACATGCTCGAGGCGGACCGATCGGGTGGACCGGCCTGATGGCATACACGGTCTTTGCGCCTCAGAGGTCGAAATTAGCTTGAACAAACGATTTTCTCCGCTCGAAACCACCCCATGGGGTGTGGCGACGACGCGCCGCGATCCATACCCTGGGAGCGCCCGAGCGGGCGGTTCAGAACAACTTGGAGCCCTGGGGAGGGTCGGGAGCGCGATCAAGGCCGGCACGCAGGACGGAATGTCTAGGAGGCAGCGTGGATCCTGAGAGACTCGACCGAAAGCAGTCCATAGACCCCGAAGCGACCGGCAGCGCCCTGCGCTTCGAGCGCCGGTTCACCGACGACGACGTCAGTCCCTACGACGAAGTCGACTGGGAGATCCGTGACGCCGCGATCAAGGACGAGTCCGGCGAGGCGGTCTTCGAGCAGAAAGGCGTCGAGTTCCCGAGCTTCTGGAGCTCGCGCGCCACCAACGTGGTCGCCAACAAGTATTTCCGAGGGACGCTGGGCACGTCGACCCGGGAGACCAGTTTGCGTCAGGTGTTGGACCGGGTCGTCGACACGATCGAGACCTGGGGCAAAAGCGACGCCTACTTCGCCTCCGAGGCGGACGCCGAAATCTTCGGCGCGGAGCTCCGGCACATCCTGCTCCACCAGATGGCCTCGTTCAACTCGCCGGTCTGGTTCAACGTCGGCATCGAGGACGAGCCCCAATGCTCGGCCTGCTTCATCAACTCGGTCGAAGACACGCTGGCGTCCATTCTCGACCTCGCCAAGACCGAGGGCATGCTCTTCAAACACGGCTCCGGCACCGGCAGCAACCTGTCGACGCTACGCTCGTGCCGGGAGAACCTGAAGGGCGGCGGAACGTCATCGGGCCCGGTGTCGTTCATGAAGGGCCTCGACGCTTTTGCGGGAGTGATCAAGAGCGGCGGTAAGACCCGCCGGGCCGCCAAGATGGTGATGCTGGACATCAGCCACCCTGACATCGTCGAGTTCATCGAGTGCAAATCGACCGAGGAGAAGAAGGCCTGGGCGCTCATCGACGCCGGCTATGACGGCGGTTTCAACGTTCCCGGCGGCGCCTACGATTCGATCTCGTTTCAGAACGCCAACCACTCGGTCCGGGTCAGCGACGAGTTCATGCAGGCGGTCGAGGAAGGTGGCGACTGGACCACCCACGCCGTCCGGGACGGTTCGGAGATGGACGTCTATCGGGCCCGGGACTTGATGCACAAGATCGCCGATTCCGCCTGGATCTGCGGGGATCCCGGCGTCCAGTTCGACAGCACGATCAACAAGTGGCACACCTGCTCGAATACCGCGCCGATCCGCTCCAGCAATCCGTGCAGCGAGTTCATGTTCCTGGACGACACGGCCTGCAACCTGGCGTCTCTCAACCTGATGTCCTTCTACGACGCAGAGGCCGAGCGCTTCGACGTCGCCGACTTCGTCCACACCTGCGAGGTCCTGATAACCGCCCAGGAGATCCTGGTCGACAACGCCGGCTACCCGCGCCCGGCGATCGCTCAAAACTCCCACGACTACCGGCCTCTCGGTCTCGGCTTCGCCAACCTGGGAGCACTCCTGATGGCCAGGGGGCTGCCCTACGACTCGGAGGCAGGGCGCGATTACGCCGCCGCGATCTCCGCCCTGATGTCGGGCGCGGCGTACGCGCAGTCCGGACGCATGGCGCAAGCCCGGGGACCGTTCCCGGGCTTCGAGAAGAACCGCCGGCCCATGCTGCGGGTGATGAAGATGCACCGCAACGCGCTCCAGGGCATCGATGCCGCTCACGCGCCGCTCGAGATTCTCCAGCGAGCCAGGGAATCCTGGGACCAGGTCGTCGAGCTTGGCTCGGCCGACGGACTTCGCAACAGCCAGATCTCGGTCATCGCCCCGACCGGAACGATCGCCTTCATGATGGACTGCGACACCACCGGTATCGAGCCCGACATCGCACTGGTCAAGTACAAGCGACTGGTGGGAGGCGGCATGCTCAAGATGGTCAACCGCACCGTTCCGCTGGCCCTGAAGCGACTCGGCTACGGCAATCACGAGACCGAGCGAATCGTCGCCTTCATCGACGACAAGGACACCATCGAGGGAGCGCCGGGTCTCCGCTCGGAGCACCTGCCGGTCTTTGACTGCGCTTTCAAGGCAGCCCACGGCCAGCGCTCGATCCACTACCGCGGCCACCTGGAGATGTTGGGCGCGGTCCAGCCGTTCATCTCCGGGGCCATCAGCAAGACGATCAACCTGCCCGAGGAGGCCACTTCGGACGACATCGATGCCGCGTACATGGAGGGCTGGAAGCTGGGGCTCAAGGCGGTGGCGATCTATCGCAACGGCTGCAAACGCAGCCAGCCGCTGACATCGCGAAGCACCGCGGCTTCGGAGGCCAAGCCGATCCGGCGCAAGCTCCCCGATGAACGGCAGGCGATCACCCACAAGTTCGTGGTCGGCGGGCACAAGGGTTATCTCACGGTCGGCCTCTACGACGACGGTACCCCCGGCGAGATCTTCGTGGTCATGGCGAAGGAGGGCTCGACCATCTCCGGCCTGATGGACGCCTTCGCCACCTCGATCTCGATTGCCCTGCAGCACCACGTGCCGCTGGTTGTTTTGATCACGAAGTTCGCGCACATGCGCTTCGAGCCCTCCGGGTTCACGAACAACCCCGAGATCCCGATCGCCAAGTCGATCTCGGACTACATCTTCCGCTGGCTCGGCTCCAAGTTTCTGAAACCCGACGAGCAACGCGAGCTCGGTATCGTGCTCCGCGACCGGGAGGGCTCGGACTCCGACGGCCCGGCCGTCGGGAACGCCGAACAAAACGGCGCCGCAGACGCCGCGGCCACCTTTCGCTTGCAGACCGACGCCCCCAGCTGCCAGGATTGTGGCTCGATCATGGTGCGCAACGGCACCTGCTACCACTGCCTCAACTGCGGCGCAACCAGCGGTTGCGGCTAGTCGAAACCGCTGCCACCTCCTGGACACCGAGGCTGATCCGCGGGATGCCATGCCCCCGAAGAAGCTCGAGCTTGGCCGGGGTCACCGAGCTCGGCGCGCACTCGAAAGTGACCTCGCGCGTCGCTCCCCAACTCCACATCCACTGCATTCTGGACAGCAGTCGCTCGAGCCGATCCGCCGACAGCAGCGAGGGAGTTCCGCCACCGACGTAGACGAAGTCCAGCTCCCGGTCCGCGAGCGCAGAGGCATCCACGTACAGGCGAAGCTCGGTCAGTAGCGAGTCGAGATAGGCGGGCAGATCTCCCGGCCGGTCGTCGTGCGAGAGGTAATACGAAGCGCGGTGTTTCCGCCACCCTACGAGGCCGGTCTCTCGAAACAGCACTCTCGGAACGGCTCGGCCGGCCGTCCATGCGAAAATCTCCGAAGGTGGTTACGCGATGCTGGGTCGACTGCTCCTGTTGTTCATCCTGGTCCCCGTCGCCGAGCTCGCCCTCCTGATCGAGATCGGCCAGCGTGTGGGGTTGCCGGCAACGCTGGCTTTGATCGTCGCGACCGGAATGCTCGGTGCCTTTCTCGCTCGCCAGCAGGGCCTCGGTGTGCTGGCCCGGATCCGGTCGGAGACCGACCAGGGCCGGCTACCGGCCGATCAGCTGATCGACGGCGCCTTGATTTTGGTGGCCGGTGCGGTTCTCATGACTCCCGGCGTGTTGACCGACGCTCTCGGCTTTTTCTGCCTGATCCCACCGGGCCGCAAGCTCCTCAACGACTATCTCACCGGACGGATCCAACGGGCGGTCGAGCGGGGAACCGTCCGGATGTCGGCGGATTTCAGCGGCGGCCTCGGCGGGCCCTATCGCCGCGAGACGCGGGACGTCACGCCGCGCTCGAGCAAGCCGAAGCTTGAGAGGTTGCCAGCCGACGACGACCCTGAGCCGACCTAGTGTCCCGTGGTAGAAGTCGAGAAGGCCGCGTTGCGAGAGCCAAGGGACCGGATGCCAGGCGACGCGACACAGGCGATGCCGGAGCATCGTCGCGGAGCGGCAACGAAGCAGACGGTCTCTTGCCTCCGCAACCCGTAGGGCGACAGGGGGTTACGGTACACCTGCTTCATTACTCGTCGTCCTCGATGTCCCCGCATCGACTCCTCCTCGTGCTTTGCATGTGTACCGAAAGACCCTGTCGCGCGACCATCTGGACTTCTACCACGGGCTGCTAGGCGGCCTTCTTGAGGTCTCGCGCGATCCTCGCGAGACGCTTCTTCCGCTTCTTCTTGCCCAGAATCGCGAACAGCGAGCAGCCCTTGCAGGCCTTGGCCTCGCGCCGGTACTTCTGGCAGCAGCTGGACTTGAGCTTCACCGAGATTAACGGCCGTCGTAGTCGAGTGTGATGCCGAAGAGCGCGGCGCGCGGCCTGCCCGGCCGCAGACCAGCGGGCCGCCTGGCTGCGACGTATGCCTCGTCGGTGAGGTTCAAGATCTGGCCCCAAGCCTTGACGTGATGGCCGAGGCGGACCTCGGCCTTGAGATCGACGAGCAGTCGCGACTCGATGCCCTGGTCGGCCGGAATCGCGCCCGTGCCGGCGTGCGTGCGCATCTCGCCCGTGTAGCTCGCGTCCAGATGCGCCGCCCAACGATCAGCCTCGAGGCTCAGTCCGGCGTGAACCTGGTGCTCGGGAAGGTAGGGCAACTGGTCTCCGCGCTCGACCCGAGGAGCCCAATCGGCGAAGCCGGTTTCGAAGGAGGTGCCGAACTCGCCGATCGTGTAGGTATAAGCAAACCGCAGCGGCCAGCGCGCTCCGGCGCCCGAGCTTCGCCCCAGATCCAGGCCGAAGCCCGCTTCGATGCCCGCGACCTCGACCTTGCCACCGTTGAACTGGTTCCCGGTGCCCTCTCCACCACTCGAAAGAGTGTCGTTGCCGAGCAGATTGTCGTAATCGGTGAAGAAGGCGACCAGCTCAGCTGAGCGCGCTCCGGCGAGATAGCGCCACCCGAGCTCGTAGTTGATACTGGACTCGGCTTCGACCTGTTGGGTGGAGCTGGGACTCGGCGGCGAGAACCCACGGTGGATACCCAGGAACAGGTTCGACCTGCCGGTCAGCTCGTAGCCGATACCAAGGCCCGGAATCACCTCGGTGAGCTGGTTCGAGCGCAGCCCGAGACCGGCGCCTGAGCGGTCGGGGTCGGCCTTACCGTAGTCCCGGCGCATCAGGTCGATCGACTCGATCCGGAACCCCGGAGTCCAGGTCCACTTTCCGGTGCTGAAAGTGTCCTGAACGAACACAGCCAGCGCCTCGGCATCGGCAATCCGGTTGGCGTTGCTGCCAGGCGTCCCGGAACTCGTCAGAACACGGCGACCGCCCAGCATCTGGAAGAGATCGTCTTCCTGGAAGCGATCTTCCTGATCTTGGTGCAGGCGCAGGCCGAAATCCAGACTGTGCGCGGAGTCACCGGCTCCCAGCTCGAGCCCGAGTACGAGCTGGAGGCCCTCGGAGAAGTAGTCCCGCCGGTTGTTGCGCACTGCCAGCACGTTCGGGGCGCTGTCGACCTCGCCCCGCAGGATGTCCACCAGGCCGGCGTAGCGCTCCGGATTGGCCAGGACCCGAGCCGCGCTGGTTCCGCCGACCGTCTCCAGTTTGAACCAGTTCCGGAAGAACTCGTTGCGATAGAGACTCGCGGTCAGATTCCAGCGACCCTCGGGCTGAATGTAGTAGTTGAGCTGGAGCTGCTTGTGATCGGTCGAGATGTTGTCGCCGGCCGAAGCCGCGTATCGACGGTAGGGACTCCGGTCGAAGTCCCCCGGTGCCAGCCCGAGATAGGTCTCGTGACCGAGCTGCTCGGTCTTGCCGAGCTTGAGCTCGAGGGCCTGATAGATCCTGGCTCCGGAGCGGCTGTTGATCCGGAACTTGCCGACGTAGTCCTCCAGATCGAAGCCCGTGTCGCCACCGCCGTCGAGTTGCTTGAAGCCGTCGGTCTCGAGCTGGAAGGTCTCGACGAGCCAGCCGTAGCGCTCGGTTGAGTCACCGACCCAGCCACGAGACCGAACCAGTCCCTCCTCACCGGCCGCCACCGTGAGCCGGCCCCGCAGTCCGTCCGGAATGCTGGTGGACAGGTAGTTGATCGCACCTCCGTTGGTGTACGGCCCTTGTCGGATCGCGCCCGAGCCTTTGCGGATCTCGAAGCCCTCCATCCGGCCGGCGGTCGGGGTGTAGTACGCCGAAGGCGCCGAATACGGAGCCGGGGCGATCAGGACGCCGTCTTCGAGTAGGGTGACCTTCTGGCTCCGCTCGACGCCGGTGCCGCGAATACCGATATTTGGACGCAGGCCGTAGCCGTCCTCCTCCTGGATGTTGACTCCAGGTGTCTGGCGTAGGACTCGGTGAATGTCGGCGTAGTCCTGCCGCTCGAGCTCCTCTCGAGTGATGACGTGGGCAGCCCCGGGAATCCGTTGCGCCTTGTCCGGCGCGCCCACGACCAGAAGCTGCTCGAACAGGACGGTCGTGTCGAGGTCGTCGGTCTGACCCTCGGCCTGGTCGCGGTCCGCATCCTCCGCCTGCTCTGGCGCGCCACCGGTCTCGGCAGGAGCCGGCCCTCCGATCGTCTCGAAGACCTCGGTCTTCTGATCGTCACCAGCGAGCGCAGGCAGAACCGAGGCACCGACGAGCAGCCCCAGCAGGCAGGGGACGAGCGATTTCTGGACGGAGTCGCGGTAGAGCACCGGTCGGGACCTCGGAAAAGACCCTATGCGCCCCGAGAAAGGGTGTCTTTGACCTGGATCAAGGCCTCCGGTTCCCGGCCTCAACCGGCCTCGACCAGGCGGCTCAGATCCGTTGCCAGCCTTTCGAGGTCGGCCAGGTCTGCGCTGTCGTAGTAGCCGCGGATTCGCCGTTCTCGGTCGACGAGCACGAACCTCTGCGAATGGCCGATCGGGAATCCGGCGGCGGCCAGGAGAAACTCCTTCTCCGAGAGTCGCTTGACCTCCCCCATCTCGGCGCGGGCAAAAAGCCAGCGGGATTCGTCGACTCTGAGCTCGGCGGCGTACTCGTGCAGCACGTCGACCGTGTCGCGATCCGGGTCGCTCGAGACGGAAAGGAACCGCACCTCAGGCTCGACTTCGAACTCCTCGTAGAGGCGCTTCATCTTCGCGGTCATGGTCGGGCACGCCGCGCCGCAAGAGGTGAAGATGAAGTCCACCACGTGTACCTTTCCGCTCAAGGACTCCGCGGTGAGCTCACCGCCGAGCGAGGTCATCAGCCGGACCTGCTCGATCTCGGCGTATACCGGCAGCTCGGCCGGAGCCCCGCAGGCGCTCGCCCCAAAGGCAAGTAGAAGACCTGCGGCTGCGAGCTCTCTCATCCGCCGACTCTACTTCAAGAGCTTGAGCTCGGTATTGGACGTTTCTGAAGCTCGGCGGCTCGATTCAGGTGGGAGCGAGGTGCTCGCGGACGGCCCGAAGGCCCGCCAAGACGGCCTCCGCCAGCGCATCGATCTCGATCTCTCGCATCGGTGTCGACAATGACGCCGTGCCCGTGTGGATCAGAACCACCCCGTTCTCATAGATAGCGTTGACGAACCGCGCGAGCGCGGCCGCTTCACCCGGGCTCGGAAAGCCGGACCGGTAGTCCCTCGGCGCCTCCGCGCGCAAGTGGATGCGGAGCATCGAGCCGGCGCCGGTGACGCTGGCCGGCGCTCCCGAGACTGCGATCGCTTCTCTGATTCGCTGCCGGGCCAGATCGCCGAGTCGATTCAATCGCGACACCGCCTCGGCGTCGAATAGCTTCATCGAAGTCAGGCCCGCGGTCATGGTCATGGGATTCGCCGAGAAGGTGCCGGAATGCGGCATCCTGGGTGGTGCCCCGTTATGCGACGTGAACACCTCCATCACCTCGGCGCGACCGGCCAACGCGCCGACCGGCATACCGCCTCCGATGATCTTGCCAAGCGCGGTCAGGTCCGGCCGCAGGCCGTAGCGCTCCTGCATCCCTCCGGTCTCGGTGCGAAAGGTCACGACCTCGTCGAGTATCAGGAGAGCCCCGTCTGCCCGCGTCCAGTCCCGAAGCATCTCGACGAAGTCACTCTTCGCCTGAACAAGGCCCAGTCGATGAGGCATCAGGTCCAGGATGACGGCAGCGATCTCGCCCCGATGTCGATCGAGTATCGCCGCACACGTCGCGGAGTCGTTGTACGGAAGCACCACGACGTCCTCCGGCACGCTCAGCGGCGTCCCGGCTGCTAGAGGCACGGACGCCGGATGATCGGCTCTGCCCCAGGTGTCGGGCTTCGGCGCCTGGCTGACTTCGGCATAGTCGTAGGAGCCGTGGTAGGTCCCTTCGGCCTTGGCGATTCGGGTGCGGCCGGTCGCCGCGCGCGCCGCCTTGATGGCGGACATCACGGCCTCGGTGCCCGAGTTGACGAATCGGATGCGCTCGAAGCTCGGGCACCGTCCGCAGAGGTGCCCGGCGTACTCGAGCTCCACCTCCGTCGCCAGGGTAAACGCCGAGCCTCGCCGCAGCTGATCGATCAGCGCCGAGACCACTGTGGGGTGCGCATGACCGTGAATCAGAGCCGCCATATTGTTCGCGAAGTCGATGCGCTCGGCACCATCGACGTCGACCACCCGGCATCCCTCGCCGCGCTCGACGTAGATCGGATGTGGGTCGCGCAGAAGGGTGTTGCGGCTCACGCCTCCCGCCAGAACACCCTGCGCCCGTCGAAAAAGCCGCTCGCTACGCGTGCTCATGCGTTTCCTTCTCAGGTAAGGAGTCCAGCAAGCGAGCCCCGGTCTTGGCCCGGACCTCTTCGATCGTGACTCCAGGAGCCAGCTCCAGCAGGCCGAGCCCGTCAGACTTGACCTCTATGACCGCGAGGTCCGTGAAGATCCGGGACACCACTCCCCGTCCGGTCAGCGGGTAGGAGCAGCTCTCGACGACCTTGGGCTCCCCGGTCTTGGTGACGTGGGTCGTGAGAATGAACACGGTCTCGACACCGGCGACCAGATCCATCGCGCCGCCCACGGCGGGGATGGCATCGGTCGCTCCGGTCGACCAGTTGGCGAGATCACCCGAAGCCGAAACCTGCATCGCGCCCAGAACGCAAACGTCGATATGGCCGCCCCGGATCATGGCGAAACTGTCGGCGTGATGAAAAAACGAGGCTCCGGGGACGAGAGTTACCGGCTTCTTGCCGGCGTTGATCAGCTCGGGATCCTCAGCGCCGGGCGCCGGCGGCGGACCCATTCCGAGCAATCCATTCTCGGTGTGGTAGGTGAAGGTCCGTCCGGAGGGCACGAAGTTGGCCACCATCTCGGGCATGCCGATCCCCAGATTCACATAGGAGCCGTCGGGGATGTCCACGGCAGCGCGCGCGGCGATCTCTTCGCGGCTCCAGCCGGCTCGCCGCACGGCGACGTTGCTCACGGGTAGCTCGCTCCCTTGGCGATGAGTGCCGACTCTGGAGTGGGCTCGGGGACTTCCGCGATGCGATCCACGAAGATGCCGGGCGTGATCACGTGCTCGGGATCGATCTCCCCGGGCTCGACCAACCGGCGTGCCTGAACGATCGTGGTTCCGGCCGCCATGCACATGATCGGGCCGAAGTTGCGGGCGGTCTTGTTGTAGGTGAGATTTCCGAGTCGGTCGGCGGTCTCGCATTTGATCAGGGCGAAATCTGCCTTGAGCCAACGCTCCAGGAGAACCTCGACCCCGTCGAGCCGACGCGACTCCTTGCCCTCCGCCAGCGGAGTGCCCACCCCCGACGGCGTGTAGAAAGCCGGGATGCCGGCGCCGCCCGCGCGAATCCTCTCGGCCAAGGTGCCCTGTGGAACCAGCTCGAGCTCGACCTCGCCGGCGCGATACAACCTGGGGAAGACCTTCGAGTGGCTGGATCTGGGATACGAGCAGACCATCCTCGCGACCTGGCGGTTGGCGATCAAGGCAGCAAGCCCTACCTCACCGTTTCCGGTGTTGTTGTTGATGGCGGTGAGCCCCCGCGCTCCCTGGTCGATGAGAGCATGGATCAGCTCGATCGGACTCCCAGCCTCGCCGAAGCCACCGATCATCACCACCGACCCGTCGCCGATCGGGGCGACCGCGTCCGCCACGGAAGCGACCGTCTTGTCGATCATCGGCGTGCCAGTTCCGCGAGCGCGGAGGCTAGCTCGCGCTCGATCTCGCGCAGCTCGCCCTCGAAGAAGAACTCGTCGGTGTCGTATGGCTCGAGCATCGCGACGTTGTTGGTGTTCTCGTCGTACTTGGCCAGGAAGACCTTGTCGAGCCACTCCATATTGCGGCCTTCCGAGAATTTGAGGGCGAACACGGTTTCGCCGTGAACCTCGGCAGCTCCGAGAATCGAGATCTTGCCGGCCGAAGTGGTCATCGAGAGATGCCGCGAGGGCCGGTTGATCGATGGGAGCGATCGGTAGATCCGATCGAACACCTTGTGGAGATCGGCCAGCGGCGCGGTGAAATAGTGCTGCTCGCCCGTCGGACGGGCGCAGTAGATCGAGTGGAAACCGATCGACAGAATCCCAAAGATGTTGGCGAGATCGATCCAGTTGCGGGCCGACTTCTCGACGTCGATGCCGCCCTCTCCGTCTGGAAACAAGCTGATGTGCTTCATGATCGGACTCTGGCTGCGCAGGACGACGTGGTGCGCCTGGAGGCGCCGGATCGCCGCGACCGTAAGCGGATTGAGCACTTCGCCCGGCGTCGAGAAATGGGACATCCAGGCAACTTGAATGCCATTGTCGTAGAGACGGTCGAACAAGCCGAGCATGGTGCCGTAGTCGGTCCGCAGAACCAGCTCCGGTTCGTAGGTCAGAGCCCGGCTTCCGAGACGCACGGTCTTGACGTGAATCAGGGTCGGATCCTCGATCAGGGGAGTCGTGTACTGGGCAAACCGCTCGGCGGTGAGAAAGCCTGCGTCACCTCCGGTGATCAGTAGATCGTTGACCTCCTCATGCGCACGCAGATAGTCGTGAACGGCGCCTATGTCCTCCTGGAAGAACATGTCCTCGTCGCCCCGAACCTGGGCGTGCCGAAAACAGTAGGTGCAGAACGAAAAGCAGTTCTGGGTGGTCTTGTCGAAGATCAGCTGGCACTGCGGATACTTGTGCTGTGAGCCGTGCAGGATCTCCAGCTCACCGGCGGAGTTGGTGAACCAGGGCTTGTTGAGCTGCTGATTGCCGTCGTGGGGATTTGTCTCGCGCATGTACTCGGACGCGATCCGCCGTCGCCGATCGCGGCTGGAGGCCGCGACGTAGGCCTCGACGACATCCGGACGGATCATCCCGGGCTGGGGAAACACCAGAAAAAACACCGGGTCGGTCGAGAAGTTCGTCCAGTCGATGCTATTGAGGGTGTGCCGAGTGGCGAGAAACCGGTAGACATCGATGAAGAGCTCTCGTTCCTCCTGAAACCCGATGTCGATGCCGTGGTCGGCGAGCACGGCTAGAACTTCGCGAAAGCCGCGAAGTCCGCTGTAGTTCTTCCTGCCCGTGAACAGCGGTGTCGCAGTCGAGCGAAGCCGCGAATACTCCGGGTAGAGCGTTTCGAGCCGGCGGATCAGCCCTTCCGGTAGCAGCCGCTCGCCGAGGACGGTCTCGACGACGTCCGAAGAGCAGCCAGTGCCGCGGAGAACGCCGCGGGCGTCGATGAGGGTCTGGAAGAGTTGCTGCATCCCGATCCACCATCCCGCCGCGACGCCGGGCGCTCCTGAACGGGAACACCTCCGCGTCTCGAAGCCATCCTACGGTCGCCGAGCCGGAAATCGAACCGTGCGCCGGGAGAGGCCCGACCCCACTCCAACGGGCGGTCCGCCTCGGCTCGCGTCCGCGCCTCTCGACCCGGCTGTCGGTAGGCATCCCCGCGCCCGCCCGGCCGGGTGGCGGTTTGCCGGAACGAAATCGTTACACTCGGCGCGGCCGTTGTCCGGGTCCGGAACGAACGCGACACCGGTGGGCCACCGATCGCAAACAAACCCTCGAGAGGGCAAGGCAGGGAGTACAAAATGTCCGATTCCGTTCAGAGCTTCATGGAGAAAGTGATCGCCAAGAACCCCGCGGAACGAGAGTTCCATCAGGCGGTTCAGGAGGTGGTCGAATCGGTCTGGCCGGTGATTGAGTCGAACCCGAGGTATCGAAGCGGCAAGATCCTGGAGCGAATGGTCGAGCCCGAGCGTCTGGTCAGCTTTCGAGTCCCTTGGGTCGACGACCAGGGAGAGATCCAGGTCAATCGGGGCTTTCGAATCGAGATGAACAGCGCGATCGGGCCATACAAAGGCGGCCTGAGATTCCATCCCAGCGTCACCCAGGGCATCCTCAAGTTCCTGGCCTTCGAGCAGGTGTTCAAAAACAGCCTCACGACACTGCCCATGGGCGGTGGCAAGGGCGGCTCCGACTTCGATCCCAAGGCCAAGAGCGACGCCGAGGTCATGCGTTTCTGCCAGTCCTTCATGAGAGAGCTGTATCGGCACATCGGTCCCAAGACCGATGTGCCCGCCGGTGATATCGGAGTGGGCGGCAGGGAGCTCGGCTACCTGTTCGGCATGTACAAGAAGCTGGCGAACGAGTTCACCGGCGTTCTCACCGGCAAGGGCATCAACTGGGGCGGCTCGCTCATTCGACCGGAGGCCACCGGCTACGGCACGGTCTACTTCGTCCAGGAAATGCTGGCCACACGGAACGAGTCCCTCGAGGGAAAGCGCGTCCTGGTCTCCGGGGCGGGCAATGTCGCGCAGTTCGCCGTCGAGAAGACTCTCGAGTTCGGCGGCAAGGTCCTGACCATGTCGGACTCGAGCGGTACCATCGTCGACGAGGACGGCATCGACCGGGACAAGCTCGACTACATCATGGATCTGAAGAACAACCGGAGGGGCCGCATCAAGGAGTACGCGGACCAGTATTCAGGCGCCACGTACCTCGAGGGCGAGCGCCCCTGGTCCATCAAGTGCGACGTCGCGCTGCCGTGCGCCACCGAAAACGAAGTCGACGGCGACGACGCCAAGAACCTCCTGGATAACGGCTGCTTCTGTGTCGCAGAAGGGGCCAACATGCCGTCAAACCATGAGGCTATCGACCGCTACATGGACGCGGGTATCCTCTACGGGCCCGGCAAGGCCGCCAATGCCGGCGGCGTCGCCGTGTCCGGACTGGAAATGACTCAAAACGCCATGCGCCTGTCCTGGACCCGCCAGGAGGTCGACGAGCGTCTGCAGATGATCATGAAAGACATCCACGCGACCTGCGTCCACCACGGCAACGACGGCGATTTCGTCAACTACATCGATGGCGCCAACATCGCGGGCTTCATCAAGGTGGCCGACTCGATGCTGGATCAGGGCGTCGTGTAGAGCGCTCGCAACGGAGCTCCATTCGTGCGGAATCAAGGTAGGGGGCTCAAGGCTCTTCGGTTCCACGACCTCACCCCTTACCGCGTCCGCGAAGTTCTCCTGGTGTCGTCGCCGTACGACGCCTTCATCCTCGAGGAGGATGGCCAGCTCACCGAGCAGGTGTTTTTCGAATACCGCAAGGTGAGCGCCTCGAGTCCGCCGCGGTTTACACACGTAAGGACCGACCGGGCGGCGTTCGCCGCGCTTCGCGAGCGGCGGTTCGACCTGATTCTGGTGATGGCGAGTCTCTCCGGCATGGGCGTCAACGCATTTGGCCGGCGGGTCAAAGAGTTGCGGCCCGGCCGCCCGGTGGTGTTCCTGGCAATCGACGACCGCGAGTTGGATCAGGCGCGCGAAGCCGTCGATCCCGAAGTCATCGACGGCACCTTCCTGTGGCGAGGCGATCCGCGGATTCTGCTCGCGATCACGAAGTACATCGAGGATCGGGAAAACGTCGAGCACGACGTGGCCGAAGGCAACATCCGGGTCATCCTCATGATCGAGGACTCGCCGCGCTTCTACTCGGCGTTCTTCGGTCTGCTCTACAAGGAGCTGATGAGCCAGTCGCGATCGCTGGCCTCGGAGGGCGTCAACGAGCTTCATCGGATGATGTACATGCGGGCGCGGCCCAAGATCCTCCATGCCACGTCCTACGAGCGCGGCAAGGAGATCTTCGACAGATATGAATCCAACGTCATGGCTCTGATCAGCGACGTGGCGGTCCCGCGTGGCGACGAAGTGGACTCTGCGGCCGGGGTCGAGTTCACCAAATACGCTCGCGGCCGGATCCCCGATCTGCCGGTCCTCCTCCACTCCGCGGATCCCGACAACGCCGAGATCGCTCAGCACCTGCGCGCGGCGTTCGCCCACAAGGGCTCACCGACCCTGCTCGCCCAGATCCGAGCCTTTCTCACCGAGCAGCTCGGCTTCGGCGACTTCGTCTTCCGTCTTCCCGACGGCCGCGAGGTCGGCCGGGCCCGTGACCTCCTCGAGATGGAGCAAGTACTGCCGACGGTCTCAGGCGCATCGGTTGGCTACCATGCCTCCAACAACCACTTTTCGATCTGGCTGATGGCCCGCTGCGAGTTCGAGCTCGCGGACCGTCTGAGGCCCCGGAAGACCGCCGACTTCGGCGGCGTCGAAGAGACCCGTGAGCATCTGCTGAAAGTGCTCTCGGACGCCCGCAGAAGCTCATATGAGGGGCAGGTGGCCGACCTCAATCCCGATCGCTTCGATCAGGATCTGATCACCCGCACCGGGCCCGGAGCTCTTGGCGGCAAGGCCCGGGGCATCGCATTTCTGAATCGCGTCCTGAACGAGATCGAACTACCGGACCGCAGCTCGTTACCGGTGGAGATCCCCAAGACCGTGGTGGTCACCACCGACACATTCGACGCGTTCCTCGATGGTCGAAACCTCCGCGAATTCGCTTCCAACTGCGAGGACGACGTCGAGCTCGCCCGCAAGTTCCTGAGCTCTCCCCTTCCACAGCAGCTCGACGAGGATCTCAGGCTGTTGGTCGAGAGACTCGAGGGGCCGCTGGCGGTGCGTTCGTCGAGCTTGCTGGAGGACTCGCTTCATCAACCCTTCGCCGGCATCTACTCGACGCTGATGATCCCGAACAACGACCCGGATCCCGAGCGGCGGCTCGAGAGTCTCGCCGGCGCCATCAAGCTTGTCTACGCGTCGACCTTCAGCTCCGATGCCCGCTCCTACCTGAGCACGACCGGCCACCTAGAGGAAGAGGAGAAGATGGCGGTGATCGTCCAACCGCTGATCGGACGTCGCCACGGTGATCGGTTCTATCCGACTTTCTCGGGCGTGGCCCAGTCGTTCAATTTCTACCCGGTGGGCGCACAACGAGGGAAAGACGGGGTCGTCCACGTAGCCGTTGGACTCGGCCGGATGGTCGTGGATGGTGGTCTCGCGCTGCGTTTTAGCCCGCGAAACCCGGGCATCCTGCCGCAGTTCGCGGCGCCGACTTCCATGCTCGACCGCACCCAGAGGAGCTTCTACGCGGTCGACATGGAATACCGGTTCAGCAACGAGTTCATCGATCCGTTCGCCAACGTACGCGAGTTCGATCTGATCGAGGCGGAAGCGGACGGAGCGCTCTCGGCCGTGGCGAGCGTCTATGTAGCCAACGAGCAGCAGCTCCGCGAGGATCTGTCGCTGGCCGGACCGCGAGTCGTGACTTTCGCCAACATTCTCAAACACGGCGCCGTTCCCCTGGCCGAGACGCTCCAAGAGGTCATCAAGGTCGCTCGCCGCGGCATGGGTGGACCGGTCGAGGTGGAGTTCGCCTGCGAGATGGGCGACTGGGGGCGGCGGACCCGCTACGGCAAGAAGCGGGTCGGTCCGGTGCTCTACCTTCTCCAGATGCGGCCACTCGGCTCCCGCACGACCGCGGCGCCGCTGTCGCAAACCGAGTACGCCCGCAAGGACGTTGTCTGCGCCAGTCACAGCAGCCTCGGCCAGGGGCTCGGAAAAGTCCGCGACGTAGTCTACGTCCGGCGGGATCGGTGGCGGGCGTCGAAGAACAAGGTCATCGCGCGGGAGATCGAGCAGGTCAACCGGAGCCTGCTCGGGGAGAAGCGCCGCTACCTCCTGGTCGGGCCGGGCCGCTGGGGAACCGCCGACGAATGGCTTGGCATTCCGGTCAAGTGGCGGCAGATCTCGAACGCCAAGGTGATCGTCGAGGCGTCACCCAAGGGCTACAACGTCGAGCCTTCTCAGGGAACGCACTTTTTCCAGAACATCACCTCGCTGAGAATCGGATACCTGACCGTGCCGTCCGGAGCCGAGAAGAGGACCGCGCCGGCAGGAACCGCAGGCCAGTACGTCGACTGGGAGTGGCTCGACTCGCGCCAGGCGCACGCCGAGACCGAGCACCTACGCCATGTGCGGCTGCGCAAGCCACTGACCGTCGTTCTGGACGGGCGCGAGGGCCGCGGCCTGATCGTCAAGCCGGGCCGCAAGCCCATCCAGAACTCCTAGCAGCCCGATCTACGGCGTTGCCGCTTCTCGACGATGCTTCGGCATCGCCTGCGAAGCGGCGCCTGGTACCCGGCCCCATGGCGCTCGCAACGCGACCGTCTCGACTTCTGCCACGGGCTGCTAGTGTCCTGTCCCAGTGATTCGCTACACAAATCTCGGGCCTTT
>JBHHWO010000063.1:0-25696 GCA_046756565.1 Thermoanaerobaculia bacterium
GGTTTCGATGGACAAAGCGAAGGCGCCTCGCCGGGTTGGCGCGGTGCCGCCAGTCGACGGCCCGGCGAACGGATAACAGCACAGTTGAAAACCCATGCCTTGATCGCTCAATGTACCAGCAGAGCTGTCTGCTGAATCCGACCAGAAAGGAGTAACCGCTATGCCGCGCAAACCGACACTCTCCGGAATCGTTGTCGCCGCACTGGTTGTTCTTCTGGGCGGCACCCACGTGATCGCCGAAGACGGCCACATCAACGTCGACTTCGATGGCTGGATCAATCTGGAGCAGAAGACGAAGGTCAAGAAGACGCCGATGCTGGTCACCTCCACATCGGTGCCGAGGGAGCTCTTCGATGAAGCAGACTCGATCCACGGGTGCGTCGACGCCGATCTCGACTGCAGGGTCTGCGCGTTCAGGGGCAACAAACCGGTCAAAGGGGCCAAGTTCAGGGCTCGAACCGACCTTCTTATCATTCGTGAGATGGAACCCTTCGCGAACAATCTCGACACGGGCTTCGTCGACCGCTATGTGCTCGACCTCATCAACGGCAAGACCGAGGAGGACGGCTGCTCTCGGTGGAGCCTGCCCGTGCGATCCGGGCCACCCGGAAGGCCTCCCAGGCCGGGCGAGCTGGTCGCCCCGGAGCCGCTCGACCCGCCGCCGCTCGTCCTGACCACCGTCCAATGGAGAAACGGCAAGAAAGTCACCCAGACCGAGTCCCAGTGCGACCTCAATCAGCTCGAGTCACCCGTGGTGATCTGCTAGCCGAAACCGGGAGGGCCGGGGGCCCGGTCGGGGAGAAATAGGGACGGCTACAAATCAACCGAGGCAAATTGTACCTCTCCCTCTTTCCTCCCTCTTTCTCCAGACTCATACAAGGAGCGCACCCGTTTGGGTGGCGCGACCTCAGTATTGATGGGGGTGGGGCCAAGTTCGCCTCTACCGGTGGGGCTCGAGACACTCAGCCGGTACGAGGCGACGGCTCTCGTTGCCTTGAAGGCCTTAGGGAAATCCCATGTCCTAGGAGCGGTCCGGCCGCGGATCGTCCCGCTGACGCTCGCCCTATTTCTGGCGGGCACCGCTCTGTCCTCGCGTGCTTCGGCCGGTTCGTGCGTCGACAACGACGGTGACGGCTATGGCTTTCCCGGGGATGCCTCCTGTCCCGCTGGGCCTGAGGAAGACTGCAACGACTCGAGTCCAGTCGTCAACCCGGGACACATCCTTGTGGCCGCCGACGTAGGGGATGGAATAGACAACGACTGTGACGGCTTCGAGGAGTGCTTCGAAGACCTCGATAACGACGGCTTCGGGGTTCCCCTCTTCGTCCAGGACAACGGAGACGGCGTCTGCCAGGCAATCGACGGTGAATCCGTCGTCAGCACCGACTGCCGCGACGACCGCGCGGACATCTTCCCGGGCGCCGTCATCAGCGCAGCCGATATCGACGACGGCGAAGACGACGACTGCGACGGCGCCGACCGCGACGAGTGCTGGCTCGACGCCGACGGGGACGGCTTTGGTGCACCGCCCGCCGTCCAGGACGATGGAGATGAGATGTGCCTCGTGGCGAGCAACGAATCTCTGGTCGACAGCGACTGCAACGACGCCGATCTCGCGATCAATCCCGATGCTACCGAGGTATGCGACGGAATCGACAACAACTGCAGCGGTGCCGTTGACGAAGGCGTTGGTCCCGGTGACACGATGGTTCTCAAGGACGACACCGTAATTGATTTGCAGGTGTTCGAGGTCTGCGGCACGATTGAAATCGGATCAAACTCTAACGTCTCGGGACCTGCCGGTCACCTGATGCTCAAGGCAGGCCGGGCGATCTTCAAAGACGGTGCCTCGGTGGGTACCGACGCCGCGCTCACGGTCGAGATCGTCCCGCCGTAGGCGTGCGAGCATTGTGCAGGGTCCAGGTCATCTGTGGATCGACCTCCTCGTCGAGCAGGACCGCGGCCGCGGCGAGCCTCAGGGAGATAGGGACAGGTACAAATAAACCCAGCTTGGAGATAGAAGGCAAATTGTACCTGTCCCTGACCTCTTGACCTCTTATTAAAGACTAGGTTCTCCTTGCTGGCTGGCTTTGTAAGCCAGTAGCCCCAGTGGCCGTTTCCGATCTTTATCGAGAAAACAAAGGCTGTCTCGTTATTCGAATTGTCGCGCCAAGTACGTGTGCCTGTCGTTTGTGATGTTGCCCTTGCCACTAGTGTCCTGTCCCAGTGATTCGCTACACAAATCTCGGGCCTTTCTGCACGCTGCCGGCGTTGCCACTCCTCAACATAGGCCCAGCTATGCTTGCGTCGTGGGCGCCTTGGCAGCGCACACCATGACCTCGAGCCTTATGCACCGAACCACTGGGACAGGACACTAGGTTGCTCGGTGCCGTCAAGCCGGAGGGGTCGTTTGGGGGCGGATTCGTTCCGCCACCGCTGCGTGGCATTGTGAGTCTCACAATCCGCACCACGCCTAGATATTCAGTGGCTGGTGACTGCAACGCCCGGCTCTCAAGCGTCTTGATGATCTCCACCTCAGCGATAGCCGTAGCCTGATCCGCTATGGCCGGTACACGACGAAGTGGAAGCTTGCGTCCTCGTCTTCATCGAAGAAGACGTGGTAGATAGTGACCCTGAGCTTCCCGCTCACAATCTGGTAGCCGACCGTCGTTCTGGGGTTTTCGCTCTGGACCAATACGATATCGCGGTGAAACTGAAGCCCGTCTGAAAATGTCACCTCATACCTGCCGGTGCCAGTTCTCGCAGTTGCAAGGATGTTCTCAGAACCGCTAATCAGGCTACCCGTGTTCCCGACAAAGCCATACGCATAGGCCGGGGGGGTGTTGTGCTGAACCCCGGTGATGGTGACCTTCGAATTGATGGCGAGCACCACCTGTCCGTTGCTGTTCGTCTGGTTGATCCGAAGTTGACCTGTCCCGGCATCGATGTCGTCGTCCAGCCACAGCGTAGGATGCGTCCCCCGAGAATGAAGGTGGTCAGCCGGATGGGCCGTGCCGATTCCGACTTTGTTGTTGGCGTCCACGAAAATGCCGCGTGTTTGAATTGAATAAGGCGAGGGCGTGATTGGCTGCCGTGGTGTGAGTGTGGAAAACGCACCGCCGCCAGCCGGGCTGCGGACTGCGATTCTCAGCCAGCGGGCACCCCCGCTGATAGCCGGCACGCCAAAGTCCAACTCGGCGCTGAACAGGCCGTTAACGGCCGTGACGTTGTTTACCGGAACCATGGTGCCGACCATCGTGCCGCCGATCTCCGCATCCCAAAGCGTGAATTGGAAGTCGGCGGTGGCGTTAACCGGACTGCCGAGATGGTCGAGCTTGCCCTGATAGGTGAACTGGCTGCCGAGCGGTGTTTGGGCGTTCACGATGGCGGTAGCGGTGAGCAATACCGTCGCGAGCGCTGCGACTCTGAGGCCGGAGGCGGAATGGGGCTTCTTGACGACCTTCATGGTGGCTTCCTTCGTACCGGAGAGACAGAGGGGAGACAGAGCTTTCTTTGATGTCGATGTCGATACCGTGTGCGGTTTCGCAAGACAGCGCAACACCCAAACGGGCGGGCTCACAATGGGAAGCCGTTGCCGGCCTCGCACTCGAACTCACTGCTGTGGGTGCAGCCCACCTCTTAGGGACCACGCTGTGTGACTCAGATCTCGGCTAGGCGGATCTCAGTAAGGCCGACCTACGTTATGCGGACCTCTCTCGCGCAGACCTTACCGGAGCCGACCTGAGTCACGCAGACCTTGACGGTGCACGGCTACGTGCGGCCTCACAGCACGCATGAACGCCAGCTCCACACCCCGCTCGTACGCCCACTGGTCGAGGGCCTTCGACGTGAACTCCGGACCGTTGTCAAGGGAGCCTCGCCTGGATCAGCGGATCGTCGCCCGCCAGATCGAGCCCGCCGCACGCTGAAGGCGAATCGCTTCCGCAACCGGGCCACCGCGGGCCACGATCCCCTCACGGCCCACCATCCTCGCGTCGAGCGGATGAGACCTTGCCGGGTCGAGAACTGACGGCCTCTCGTAGCCGGTTGAAGCGAGGCTGTGCAGTATGCTTCGGGCAAATGACCTGGCGTTTCCCGGTGCAGGATCCGGTTGTTCGAGCAACCGCAGCGATGACGTTCATCCTTGCGTTACCGCTGGCCGTACCCATCTTTTCTCCGGAGTTTCGCGCGGCCTACAACGACACCTGCACTACTGCTCCTTTCCTGCTCTTGGCCATATTGACGTTCCGCTGGCGGCTCGCCGGGGTCCCGGACAGCGAGCGTCGATTCTGGAACTCGATGACCGCGGCCGCCGCGTGTTGGCTGGGCCAGCAGCTACTCTTGATCGCCACCTACACTGATCCGGCGATCGTCGAGGTCGACCTACTCCAAGAAATCCTCTTCGCTGGTCTTTATCTCTTTGTGGTCATCGCTCTCGACGTCCGACCGCATCTGGAGCCGAAGCCCGGCGATCGGGCTTCGTTGCAGGCCTTGCGTCATGCCGGAACAGTCGTTTTCGTCTTCGGGTTGCTCGCCTATCTCGTTCTCGTTCCGGCGACGATGGATCCGGACAGTTACTGGGCTGGGGCGCCATCGTTCACGCTCTACGTGCTGCTCGACATCTACCTCGTGCTGCGGGCCGCGCGCGCCATCGCTGGTTCGGTTCAAGGGCGATGGCGCCTTATCTACAGTTGGCTGCTCGCCACCTGCTCGGCTTGGCTGATCCTGGACACGGTCGAAGCGCTCATGTGGATCGAGGTCTTGCCTTGGGTCGAAGGCGGCACTCCGTGGGATCTGCCCTGGATGGTCCCGATGATTACGCTGGTTATGACGGGGCGGGCTCGAAGCCTGGTCGGCGGCGACGAGGCCGCTGTACCATCCACGGGCAAGCCACGGCAACGGGCTCTCCTGCCACACGGTCCGCCGATCCTGCTCGCCATGTTGGTGCCGCTCCTGCACTTCAGTGTGTACGGATTGGAGCTTTTCGACGCCTCCCAGAAGCACGCCCATGAGCTCGTTGCCCTCGCGGTCCTACTCCTTCTCGGCGGGCTGGTCCTCGCGTATCAGGGGGTTCTCGAGACGAGCAATCGCCGGCTGGAGGTGGAGCGGCGAGAGGCGTTGGCTCGGATCGAGCACCAGGCGTATCATGATCCGCTGACCGCTCTACCGAATCGACGACTTCTGCAGGACCGTTTCAACCAGGCCATGGCTCAGGCCAACCGCCGAAAGGAAGGCCTGGCGATCCTCTTCTGCGACCTCGATGACTTCAAGATGATCAACGACTCGAGTGGACACGGCGTAGGCGACGAGATCCTCCGCCGGATCGGCCAGCGCTTGGCGTCCTGGGTGCGATCGAGCGACACGTTGGCGCGGGTCGGCGGCGACGAGTTCGTCGTCATGGCGAGCGGCATCGAGACGCGCGACGGCGCAGGCGAGTTGGCGACCAAGATCAGTAGGTGTTTGGACGAGCCGTTTGACGTCGAAGGCGCCGAGCACGTCGTTAGTGCCAGTGTCGGCGTCAGCCTCTATCCGGAGGATGGCGACAACTTGGCCCTGCTGTTGCGCCGTGCGGACGCGGCCATGTACGAGGCCAAGGGATCGGACGGACCCGACTAACGGACCTCCACTAAGGCGGCCACCCGACCATCTTGAGTCCTTTGTAAGCAATGCCTTGGGTGTTCTTCGGTAGAGGCGGCCGTGGCGGGACTGCGGCCGTTTCGCCATCAAGAGCCAATCATCATCATGGATTGATGATGACCTTGGGGCCATTGGGCTTGCACTGCTTGAAACCATCGGTTTCCTTGTTCCCAATCCAAGCGAGAAGCAGGTAGGTGTATTCCTTCCGCGTCAGCCTGAAATGCAGTCTTCTCGTTACAGACTCTCCCGCTGGGACATCGATGATTTCGAGGTCGCCGTCGAACGGCCAGTTGTCCTGTAGCAGAAAGACAATTCTATAGGCAGTATCGCAGGACTGGAATTTGATGCTGTCCCTCAGTTCTTTCTTGGGCCATCAACCAGATCCCCCAGCTGGTTCGACCTTACACTTCTCGATTTTCACAGGTATCGTCTCAGCCATGGCGTCGTCCTCCTGTTTCAAGCCTCGCCGTCCTGGCGCGCCAAGAACTCATTCCCGGCCAACAAGCGGCGAAAGGTAGGGTTTTGCTCGAGACTCTCGAGCGGATAGCCGAGCTTGAGGGCTCTTCCTACGAGATCAACAGCTCGCTTTCGTTCCCCGATGGACTCGAACGTCTCGGCCGCTACGATCAGGACTTCGACGCTATCGCCCGCAAGGGACAGTGCCTGCTCGACGAGTTCCGAAGACTCTAGATGTTGTCCGGTCAAGGCCTTCATGAGGCCAAAGCTAGCGAGCAGAAACGGCTCCTTCGGGTTCACCTCGAGGAGCTCTTCGATCATCTCGCCCGCACGTTCGTGCGCGTCCCGGGCCTTCTGCGCATCACCGGACCAGTAAAGAGCGGCTCCTAGATTGCTGTACACCTGGTAGTCGCTCGGATCAATAGCCAGAGCCTTTTCGTAAAGCCCGGCGGCCTCCAGATAGGCGCCCTGGACGAACCGAATCGTTCCGAGGTTCGAGTACGCCTCATAGTTGGGCTCGGCGCGAATCGACTTCACGAACATCTCTCGAGCCTCTTCGATTCGGTCGAGGTAATACAGGAAGCCGCCCAGGTTGCTATAACCCCGCGCGCTGTCTGGCGTCAGCTCGGTAACCGTTTGAAACGGCTTGATCGACTCGTCGTAACGGCCCAATCGAAAATAGAAGCCGCCTAGTTGACTGTAACCACCCCAAAAATCCGGACGAAGTGTAATCACCGCTCGGTACGTCTGTTCGGCCTCGTCGATCCTGTCGCTCGCCTCGTAGGCACGAGCCAGACCTTCGAGGGCTCGCGCGCTTCGTGGCTCGAGCTCGAGCGCTGCTTCGAAGGAACGGATAGCCTGCTCGTGGTCGCCGGTGGCGGTCTGGATCAACCCGAGCGTACTGTGGGTGGACGACGCCGTCGCATCCATTTCAACGGCCTTTTCACTCGCCTCCAAAGCGCGGTCGAGCTCGATGCGAGATCGAGTCTCGTCATAGAGCCGCCAGTAGGCCTCGCCAAGACTTGCTTGAGCTTCGACAAACGCCGGATCGTGATCGAGCGCACTTCGGAACAACGAGATCGCCGTCTCGATGTTCGACGGCTGGTCATAGCGGAGTAGATAGCCTCGCCCGCGGAGATAGAGCTCGTTGGCATCAGGCGCGCTGGCTCGCGAACCCAAGGCCGAGTCTCCCTGAACTCCGATGGCGAGCCCCAGCATCCGCGCCAGCCGGATGGCCGATTGGTCCTGGAGATCCATGAAGTTCTCGCTCCGGCGGTCGAGAACCGCCGAATCGATCTGCCGCAGGCTCTCGGCATCGACAAGGTTCAGGGTCAGACGAAGACGATCCTGGTCGCGCTGAAGGCTGCCAGTCACGACAAGATTCACGCCAAAGGTCCGCCGGGCCCCGTCGACGCTCTCTACCGACCTCGCCTCGACCTCGGCAAACGGAACAACCCAGAGTGAGTCCCCCTCGCCCTCCAATTGCGTCAGCTTGCTGGTGATCGTCTCGACCAGCCCGGCGGCGAAGATCTCCTGGTCGCCTCCCTGAGTCGCTGCCATAACCGAGACCGGCAGAACCGCCAGGTGTTTCCTGGCCGGCAGTCCGTCTTCGGTGCCGACCATCGAGCGGATGCCGATGAAGGCCAATACGGAAACCAAGACACCAGCAGCGACTAGGAATGTCCACCCGAATCTACCGCTTCGATCGACACGCGTCGGGGCCTGCGGGCCGACGCCTGCCCACTTCGACGCGGGCGCATCGGCCGAGGCACCGGCGGCAGCTTCGCTCTCGACCTTCTTGCGCAGCCATCGGAGTTCGTTGCAGACGTCGCGCGCGGTCTGGAACCTCTTGTCTGGGCTCTTCTCCAAACAGAGCTGAAGTACGCGATTCAGCGCTTGCGGCAGAGAGGCTTTCACCTCGGTCGGCGGCACGGGCGCTGCCCTGAGGATGGCGGAGAGTACCGACATCTTGCCGTCGCCCATGAACGGGCGCTGCCCCGTGACCATTTCGTAGAGCACGATTCCGAGCGAGAAGATGTCGGAGCGTGCATCGACGTCGTGACCCTGCGCCTGCTCCGGTGACATGTAGGCCACGGTGCCGAGGATCTGGCCCTCCTGAGTCACCATGGTCTTCGTGGTCAGAGTCTCGTCGTCCTCATCGATAGCCCCGCCGACTCGCTTGGCCAGACCGAAGTCGAGGATCTTGACTCTGCCCTCTTCGGTGACCATGACGTTTGTCGGCTTGAGATCCCGATGGGCGATTCCCTTTTCGTGGGCCGCCGCCAAGGCGTCCGCCAGCGGGACAGCAATCTCGAAGAACCGATCGAGAGCGACTCCGCCGCGAGAGATCTCGTCCTTTAGATCGTGGCCTTCGACGTGCTCCATTGCCAGGAAGCGAATCTCGTCTGCCTCCTCGATCGTGTGAAGGGTGACGATGTTGGGATGGTTGAGGGCAGCCACCGCCTTGGCCTCGCGCTCGAAGCGAGCCAGCCGGTCCGAGTCGGAGGCCATCTCCTCCGGCAGCACCTTGAGAGCCACTCGACGGTCGAGCCTTGAATCCTCGGCCAGATAGACCGCGCCCATACCGCCTTCCCCGAGCTTCTCGAGGATCTTGTAATGGGAGATCGTGGTACCGATCATCGAGGAGCTCCCCTAAGAGGAGCACTTCCCTGTTTCTCAGGTGACCGAAGTCTAGCGGAGATGGCGGCTCGCCCCGGTGTGGACCTTCAGGCGCCGGCGCTCCACCGCGATCGAACAGCGCGGCCCCAAGAGCCTGATTTCAGCCGCGCGGTCTCCGGCTCACCCGAGGCGAGCACCCGCCTTTGCGGGTGGGCAGTGGCGGAGGTGTTGGGTGTAATGTAACTTGAAATCCCCGACACGCCTGCCCGGTTGTCATCAGCCGAAAGGAAACCGAGCCATGACGCCACACGCGGTTGCCCTCTACACCGTTCTTCTTCTCTTTCCTGCGAGCCTGGCTGCCCGGCAGGCCGAGGCCGAGCGAGACGAGTCGCCCCCTGCCGCGATCACTACCTTGGAGCATGTTCAAGAGTCGATGCTCGCACGGTTCTTCCTCGACTTCGGCCGGGACTGGATCATCGAGTGGTCGAACGACGGTCGACGCGTGCGCTCGTTGGTGGGCGTCGCCGCGGCCGATGCCGACATCGAGCCCTCGGCGGCCGCCGTCTGGTTCCTGCGCGAGACCGCTTCGCTGCTGGGCCTTGACGGCGAGCTGACTGATCTCAAGCTGGTCGAGGAGCGCGAGAGCCTCGGCGGGCGTCACCTCTCGTACCAGCAGATCCACGAAGGCCTGCCCGTCGAGAACGGGTGGGTCCAGGTCAACCTCGACTCGACGGGCCAGGTAGTGAGCGTGTTCAACACCCACTCGCCGTTTCCGGCGCTCGAGCAAGAAGCCTTCATAGACCGCGAACGGGCCGTCGAGGTGGCGATCGACGAGTACCTCCGAACGACGCCGCGGAGCCGCTCCAAGTACGACCCGCCGGATGCGCCGTTCGACCCCGTGCTGGTCGGCGAGCTCGAGCTGGCGGAGGATCCCCAGGTCGAAGACGTCTACTTCGCCGACGACGGCTTGCTGCGCCGGAGCTACAAGATCCGCATCCATGGCAGCGTTCCGCGCGGTCTCAAGGAGTTCGTGATCGATGCCGCCACCGGAACGGTCCTCCGCCGGCTCGACTACCTGTACTCCGCCAAGGACGGCAGCGGCAGGGTCTTCGTGCCAAATCCGGTGAACTCGCAGAACGACAACAGCCTCGATGACGGCAACGACGCCAACGCGCAGGTGCCCAATGGAGCCTACGCCAACCGTACGCTGCTGAATCTCGCCGGGCCCGCCGCGGGCAAGTACAGCCTCAAGGGACCGTTCGTGGTGTTGGAGGACATCCAGCAGCCGACCAACAGTCCACCCACGGACGCCGCCGCGACCTTCAACTTCCAGCGCGACGCCAACGACTTCGAGGCGGTGGTAGCCTACTACCACGTCGATCGCGTGCAGCGCTACATCCAGTCGCTGGGCTTCTCGAACATCAACAACCGCCAGATCCGAGTCGACCCACACGGCGAGGGCAACGACGACAACTCGTACTACAACCCGACACCTCAAGGCAGCGGCTTTCTGACCTTTGGCGACGGCGGTGTCGACGATGCCGAGGACGCCGACGTCATCATCCACGAGTACGGCCACTCGATCCACGACAACCAGGCGCCGGGGAAATACCCGGCGAACGGACAGGCCGGCGCGATGGGCGAGGCGTTTGGTGACTATTTGGCGGTCAGCACTTCCTGGACCGAGACCACGGCCAGCGGCCACACAGTTCCGTGTTTCGCAGAGTGGGATGCCGCTGCGAGTAACGACGCCTGCGAGAGCAACCCAGCGTGCAACGTCGCAGCGAATCCTCCCTGCCTGCGCCGGATCGATCGCAACAGGACGATGGCCGGCCTGACCGGCAGTGTCCACCAGAACGGCGAAATCTGGTCGCGCGCGCTCTGGGACATGCTCAATCAGATCGGCCGCACGACCACCGATCGAGTGGTGCTCCAGAGCCACTTCAATGTCACCAAGACCCCAAGCATGCGCGACGGCGCGCTGGCAGTCTTGAGCGCGGACCTACAGCTGTTTCAAGGCTCCCACCTGAACGCGATCTGCCAGATCTTCCGCAACCGCGGCATCCTCACCGCTGCCGACTGTCCTCAGACTCCGTCGCCGACCGGCACCCAGGACACGCTCGTCGTGCTGGTCGAGTTCTCCGACCAGGGGCTGCCGGACGATCCCCTGACCTATGCCGAGGTCAACAAAATCGTGAACGGCCTGAACGCATACCTCAAGGAGGTCGCCTACGGCGGTCCGACGCTGAAAGCCACCGTCAAGGGATGGTACGAGCTCGGCAACACGCGCGATCACTACTACGACAAGACCAAGGCCAACCTCTTGATCGAGCTCGTCGACGACGTTATCGCCCTGATCCACAAGAAGGAGCCGAAGTTCGACTTCAAGATACTCGAGCGCATGATCGTCCTGACCAATGACGATGGATCCGGCAACGAAACGCGTGGGCAGAAAGAATGGGCCACCACCGGGCCATGGCCGTACGAGCTGCCCAAGGCCTTGGGCGCCAAGCGTCTGTCGGTATCGGTTCATCGCTACGATCACACCGAAGCGCAACTCACCCATGCACTCGGCCACCACTTCGGGTTGATCGATCTCTATGCCCACGAAGGCGTGACCTTCCCGCGCAAGTACGCCGACGGGTGGGGGAACATGGCCAAGGACAAGGGCAAGTTCACCAATGTCCATTTCCTCGGCTCTTCCAAGGTCCGGCCGAGCTGGCTGGGCGGCGACGACCTCACCTTCATCGACCGGCCGGATCCCGGTCAGAGCCATCAGCAGACGTACAAACTGTGGCGGCAGGAGACGGACGGCGCCAACCAGCGTGAGCTCTTGCAGATCGGTACGACGCCGGAGCTCGGAGCCAACGACAGGGTCCAGGAGCGGGTGTCCTATTTCGTCGAGGCGCGCAAGAAAGCCGGCACCTACGACGGCAATCTGCCGGCGGACGGCGTGCTGGTCTACTACCTCAACGAGGACATCGCCCAGGGGTTCGGCCCGCTCCGGCTGGTCGACGCCACGCCGGCGGACAACGACCTCACCAACGCCGCCCTGACGGTCGGCAAGAAGCTCACGAACATCGACGGCAGCGGCCTGAACCTCGAGGTCCTCGCGGCCGAAGCCGGCGGCTCGGAAGACTACCGGATCAAGGTCGACTACGCACCGCCGCAAACCGACGTCGACGTGTGGATCCGACAGCGCGACAGCCACTGGCGCACCCCCGACGTCTGGGTCGACTCGCCGGCCTGCACCTCCGGTGTCTGCGGTTTCGACAAAGACAAGGGGCGCACGGAAACCGACCGGGATGAGAAACCCAAGGCGGGAGTCACCAACAGGGTCTACGCCCGCATTCACAACAGAGGCCCCGGAACGGCTCACGCCATCCGGGTCGATTTCTACATCTCCGATCCCTCGCACGGCATCGACGGCGGAGGCGTCGACCCCGACACCGGGGCCAGCACCGCCTTCAACAAGCACTACTTCAAGACCATCCCGGTTCTTGCCAAGGGCAAGGATGTTCCGGTCTACATCGAGTGGAAGCCGGATCCCAAGGGATCTCGCGCCTGCATCAAGGTCAAGATCCAGAAGGTCGTCAACGACACCAACGATTTCAATCAGGTCACGCAGGAGAACATCACCGCGTACGACACGACCAAGTCGAGCCCCTACACCCCGGTGGTGCACTCCTTCCGCGTGGCCAACCCCTACAAGAAGGCGATTCTCGTCTACCTCCGTGCGGATAACGTTCCGGCCGGCTGGGACGCCGAGTTGATGCCGGAGAAGAAATACCTGTCCGTTGGTGGAAGCTTCGACGCGAAGGCCACGATTCGCGCGCCCAAGGCCTACCGCGTGTGCAGCTCCGAGCTCATCGACATCACCGCCTGGTATCCGAGCGGCGACACCCTGATCGAGCTGGGAGGCACCACCGCTCAGATCAATCTGAAGAAGAGCGCGAAGCTCAAGGCCAAGACGACCTACGGGCCCTGCGTCGATGGCGAGGACTACCCGTTCGAGCCTCCACCGGGCGGCGAGATCTGCAGCGTCATCACCAGCAGCGGCTGCACCGATCCGCCGCTCCCCAACCAGCACGTTTATCTCGAGTACACGGGCCCGGACGGTGAAACGATCTATCGCGACATCCTCACCGATGCGAACGGCTGCTATGAGGACTTCCTGGTCAACCCGCGGCCGGGCGATTGGGGAGTTCAGGCGATCTATCCCGGTGACGACTGTAACGGCCCGGACGCGCCGCCCGTCGTCAAGATCCACGCCGGCGAGAACTGGTGTTGCCTCGACGGCGCGGTTTCTCTGATGCTCATCCAGGAGTGTCGCGAAAAGGGCGGTGTGCCCTTCGAGCGCCTCGAAGACGCCGAGCGCCACTGCCGCCGCCCGGTCTGGTGTTGTGCGCGAGAACGGGTCTTCGAGGCCAATGCCGCCGAATGCCGAGAGCACGGCGGCACAGCTCATGCCAGCCGAGAGGAGGCCGAGCGCTACTGCTTCGGCGAGGTCTGGTGCTGTCTCGACGAAGAGGTCTTCGAAGCCCCCGAGCCGGAGTGCCTCGGGCGCGGTGGGTCGGCCCACGCCGATCCCGACCAGGCAGAGCGCTACTGCTTCGGCGAGATCTTCTGCTGTCTCGACGGCGAGCTCTTCGGAGCGCCAGCCGCGGAGTGCAGGGAACGGGGCGGCACGGCCTACGTCGAACCCGACGAGGCCGAGCGCCGTTGCCGGGAGACTCGGCCCTAGTACAGGAGCGGGATGCCGAAGTAGTTGGAGGCCATGTAGAAGGCCCAGTTGCAGCCCGCTGCCGTCGTCCCCGAAGACGACTGACCCTTGTAAATTCCGTATGCGGTCAGCCAGAGGAACCATGGGCCACCGCTATCGCCGGGGAAGCACTCGAGGCTCGGACCGGAGACCCGGATCCACACGCTGCTGCAGGTGGTCCCGGGACAGGCGTTGGCGTAGGTCGGCTGGAAGTTCTTGGTCTGGATCGTGCCGCAGCTGTAGCCCGTCGTCATGCCCCTATGGCAGACGTAGCCGCCGACGCTCTGAGCGTTCCGGCTGCGCTGCGCCTGGAGGGTCCGGTAGGAAGTCGTCGAGCTGGCGTAGAAGTGCGGCAGCTCCCAATGGGGGGTCGTATGCCACTGGACGTCCTGGTTCGAGTCGCGGATCTCATCGACGAAGGTCGTCCCGTAGCTCACTCCGCCAAACTCGGAGTAGGTCTGGTTGTTTCCGCAGTGCCCGGCCGTGATGTAGCCCTTGACTCCGACCGCGTGCCGGACCGCAAAGCCGGAGGTGCAGGTCGACAGATTGGCGCCGCCGCGCGTGTGGCCGTCGCTGGCCGGCACATCGATCTCTTCGAAGCGGATCTTTTGTTTGAGCAGCGCCTCGATAAAGGGCGACTGCGCCCTCTCTATCGCCCGACTCACGGCCTCCACGGACATCGGATGCGATCCGTCCTCCGCCTTCGCCACGAAGAGAACGATCTCGCCGGTCTTGACGTCGACCTCAAGGCCCGAGAGGACCGGTATCGCGGCCTGTAACTCGGGGCTCGCGCCGCGGACGACGTCCTCGAGCACCCGCAGGGTGGTCTCGGCGCCCATCTTGAGGTCGAAGCGCACACCTGAGCCCAGCATCACTTCCTTGATCTCCGAGGGAGGCTCCTCCTTGCCCGTCAGGCGCACGACCACATGGAAATCGGGCTCGTGCTCGATCCAGGCTCCGGCGAAGCGACCCCGGGTCATCTCCTCGACCTTCGCCATGGCCTCGCCTACCCGTCCCTGCAGGCCGAGTCGCCGCTGGGCCTCCTCGAGGCTCACGTCGTAGTCCTTCGCGTACGAGCGCGCCTCCAGCAGGGCCTCCTTGTTGGCCACCTGGTCGTCACCCATCTCGCCCACGTCCTCAGCGGGCTTTTCGCGCGCCTGGATCAGCGTGTCCACGCTCTCGTTCGCGACCGGTAGGACCTCGCGCCCCTTCGCGGAGGCATCGGCCTTGTCCTCCTGGCTCACGACCGGCTGCACCAGCAGGAACACCACACCGACTCCGTTGGCTAACAGTCGCACTCTCATCGGATTTCCCTCCGTGAAAAGCCTGCGGTACGCACCGTCACAGCCCGGCGCATCTCGATCACGGCGCGGTACGTTTGAATGAGCATAGCAGGCTTCAACCGCAGCGCTTCTATAGCGAATCTCTTTTTCGTCCTACCAGGTCGACGGACTCGTCGACTTTCAAGCGACGAGCCCTCCAAGAAACCGCATCAGAGACGCCAAGGGCATCCGTTGGAGTTCGTTGTCATTGTCGTCTCGCCGCTCCACATGTCGCTCGCAACTGTAACCAAGTCACAGACACCCGGTGGAAGCTCCTCTACTCTAGAGCTTCATTTACAGGAGCCGGCGGCAGGTCGGGGATAAGAGCCGCCGCCCAGGAGAACGAATGAGCGAGACTTTCATGCGGCGGCTCCGCGCGGCCTTTCTACCTTCGCTGATGGCGCTCGCGGCCGCCGCCCTGGCGGCGCCGGGCGCGACTGCGCTAGGCAGCTCGACCGGCACCCTTCGAGTAGAGGTCGTTGAATTCCAGGACGCCCAGGGCAACCCGATCGGCACCTTGCCGCCGGGTTTCACGCTTCAGCCGGCTCTCCCAGGCGTCAGCGGAATTCCCAACGCCGGCAACAGCGGCAACGGCACGGTCGTCTTCGGCGGCAGTGCGGCCGCGACGGGCAGCGCAGAGACTGCGGTAATCGACCTCGTCACCGACTCACGCACGAGCTCAGGAGCTGGCACGGCCGGTTGACCCTGGATCGGCGCAGCCGGGCAGCTTTCGAGTCAGAGCAGACAGGATTAGGCACACTCTCAACATACTCCGGACGTAGCTGTCGAATACTAGTGGCCTGTAACACCCAAATCGCTACTACCTGGCCGGCCCTCGTCGCCGATCTCTGCGTTGCGCCTCCTCGACATAGGCACCGCTATGCCTGCGTCAGCGCGCCTTGACCTCGACAACGAATGGCTCGACCATCTAGTATCGCTTCGAGTGTTACAGGCCACTAGCAAGCTCATTGGTGATCTAGCCTTGGGAGAATGAATAGCTTTGTCAGGTAGTAGCTGACCATGCGCACCGCAGTAACGCTGTTGGCACTAGTGGTCGTGTTGGCGGCCGTGCTCGAGCTCGGCGCTCTGGCCGCACCTCAGCCTGGGGGCGGAGACTCTCCGCCCCGGACGAGTGTCGTACTGGCGACCTTGGGAGATACGACGGTGAAGCAGTCGCAGCCCGACACGAACTTCGGCGGCGATGCCGAGCTGGCGGTGTCCCACGACGACCTCAGGGGGCCACGCGAGGAAGTCACGCTGCTGCGCTTCGATGTGTCCGCTGCGGTCCCGGTCGAAGCCACCATCGTGTCCGCCACCCTGTCTCTCCACTTGGTCGATGGCGCCGGCGCCGATCCCGTCGGGCTCAACGTGCACGGCGTCACCAGTAGCTGGAACGAGGGCACGGTAACCTGGAACACTTTCCCGACAGCGCACCCGATCGGGATCACCTGGTCGATGGACGCGAGCGGAGGCGCCAAGCACCTCGACGTCACGAGCTTCGCTCAGAGCTGGCACGGCGGCTCCAACAATGGTTTCTACCTCCGCGGGCCGGTCGACGGCACGCTCTACGGCCGAGTGTTCGCGAGCCGTGAAGCGGGCGCCGGTGCACCGTCTCTGGAGGTAACCTACACGCTGCCGACCGACACATCCGAGCGCGACCGGTTTCACGAAGAGAGCCCCCCCTGGTCGTGGCCGGACCTCGCCCTGTCGAATCTCGGGTACAGGCCGGAGAGGCCAGCTCCCGGAGACGGCGTCGCGGTGACTGTGCAGTTGGAGCACCTCGGCGATCGCAATCCGGTCGACGATGCCAAGGTTCTCCTGCGAATTGACGGCACCGTAGTCGACGAATACGCCACAACTGACATACAGCCGGGAACTAGCAGATCGATCGCGCTGAGGTGGCGCAGCGCGACACCGGGCCGGCATCGATTGCGCGTCGACGTGACATCCGGTGACGGGGAGATCACGGAGACGCGAACCGACAACAATACCCTCGTTGACTGGCTTCGTGTCTCCGGCGGCTCCGAGCCGCTGGCCGATATCGAGGTAGAGCGGATCCGGCTGGTCCCGCCGGCGCCGCGCGCCGGAGACGACGGAACGATCGAGGTCGACATCCGCAACATGGGCTACGCGACCGCGAGCGAGTTGCCGATCCGGCTGACCGTGGACGGCCGGGAGATCCGGCAACTGGTTATTCCGTCACTCGAGCCAGGGCAGGCGTTCCGGCTCAGCGAGCCGTGGGCGAAGATCGGCGAGGGGCGACACGTGGTCGCCCTGTGGGTGGATCCGGAGCGCCTCGCTCCACTGGCCCAGACACAGACGGTCTGGGCACGCGAGGTCTCGACGACCAGCTCGGAGTACAAGCTGCCGCTATCGAACGCTCGGGGCGGCGAGTGGGAGTTCATCGGTCCTCGGCCGATCGCCGTGAGGGATCCGAAATACCTCACGCACGTAGGCCGGGTGAACGGCTTCGACGTCTCGCAGCTGGCGGGACGCAAGCGCGTCATGGTGGCCGGAACCGAGGGAAGTGGGGTTTGGCTCACCGAGGATGGCGGAGCGCGCTGGGCGCCGATCGCCGACAGCCTGCCGTCGCTGAACGCCAGGACGGTGGCCCTCGACCCGCTGGACGATCGGATCGTCTACGCCTCGACGGCCAAGGGCCTCTACAAGTCGCTCGATGCCGGAGCGCATTGGGATCAGTTCGTCGATCACGACTGGCTGGGCACCAAGTACTCCGACGACCTGCGGCTCGTGCTGCGCTACGAGCAACCGGGAACCTTGACCGTCTACTACGCCACGCGCAATGGCCTCTGGATCTGGCAAGGCGATCCTCGAGCCGCAAAGACGAAGAAGACGCAATGGAAGACGGCGTGGACCCAGGCGACCCATGCCCGGGCCGGTCGACCCGCCGACGCCACCAACGTCGTGGGCGAGCTTGCGATCACCGAAGAAGCGGCTCCTCACGTCTACATCGCGGTGCGCAAGGACACCGTCTACAGGGCGAAGCTCGGCGCGCTGCTGGCGGGCGTGGCTGGCGGCACACCCATCAGCTGGACGCCCCTGCCCGAGAAGCTGGCGTCCGACGGCTATCTCCGCCTGGGCTACTCGAAAGCGGCGATCTCAAGAATCTACGCCGCCGCGAAGCGCAAGAACGGCGACCTCGAGATCTACAGTCGCGACCTGGCGGACTCACAGTGGACCTTGCGCGGCACGCCGGATACCAAGAAGTGCAACCCCAGCGGCTACATCGGTGTGATTGCCGTGCACCCGACCAATCCCGACCTGCTGTATCTCCTGGGCGTCAACGGTTGCCGATCCTCGGACGGCGGCAAGTCCTACGACCTACACATCCCGAGCGTGCATATCGACTACAAGGACATGGCGTTCGACCCGACGAACCCCTCCATCGTGTTCTTCTCGTCGGACGGCGGCATGTATCGGTGCACCCAGAACGGCGAGAAGTGCGGCTCGCTCAACCATGACCTCGAGACCACGATGCTCTTCGACATCGCGATGACCGGCACGATCACGCCGATTCTCGGCGGCAGCCAGGACACGATGGCCATGCGCTATGACGGCAAGGTGGCGTGGAAGGAGGTCAATGCGGCTCTCGGCGGCGACATCGAGGGCGTCGGAATGGACCGCAAGAACGGCAAGAACATGTACGCCGCGGCGCAGTACACCACCCAGCTGCACAAGAGCACGGACGGCGGCAAGAAGTGGGCTTCAGCCAACGGCACGGCGCCGTTCACTATTCCGGAGGTGGCTCACCCGAAGTTCGTGGTCGATCCCGACGATTGGAAGACCGTCCTCGTCGCCGCCAACGGCGTGTACCGCACGACCGACGGAGGCCAGAAGTGGAAGTCGATCGGCCCGGCGAAGGGCATGACAGGAGGCCTCGTCCAGGTCGTCGCGATCGACGGCGCCAACGACCGCTATTACGCCGGCACGGGCCTCGGCCAGCTCTGGGCGGTTGCCGCCGCCGCTGCCGGTCCCACCAAATGGACCCGCATCTACAGGAACCCCCACGGGAGGGGCACCCGAACGATCGTGGTCGACCCGGTCGATCCGGACACGCTCTGGATCACCCACGGGGGCGGCGAAGCGTCGCGCGTGGCCAGGGTGTCGTTCGGCGGGACGACCTGGCCCGGCGCCGAGGCGGACTGGGCCGATGCCTCCCTGGCCGGGACCCTGGCCGGGGAACGCAGGTTGGCAGGCGGTCTGCGCAGCGAGATTCGGGGGCTGATCAAGGACCCGACGAGACAAGCGCTCTACATAGGCACCGACCGCGGCGTCTACCGTGGCGTCCCGGTGGGCGGCCACTGGAAGTGGGTTCTCGACTCCTGCGGTCTACCGCTCGCCTCCGTCAGCGATTTGGAGATGCATCCGTCGGGCTTGTTCATGGTGGCTGCGACACTCGGACGCGGCGCCTACAAGCGCCCGTCGACCAATATCATTCCCCCTCCGGACGCCTACGACACACCCGTGCGAAACGACGACGAGACGTCGGCGACGCACCTGGGGATCGTCCAGGAGACCATTTCCAAGCCGGGTCTCGGGCCCGGGCTCTCGGTCTCCGGCCTCAACCTCGACAGCACCGACGACATAGACTTCTTCACCGTTCAACTGCCGCCACTCAAGCGGGGCGACTGCCTCGCACCGGGCGACCCGAGCCTGAACGACCCGCGCACGCGCCAGTGCGGACTGACCGTCACCGTGCAAGCGGCCAACACCCCGGATCCCTTCGAACTGCGCCTCCATCCCGGCGCCGGCGCGCCGCCGCCCACCGCCACGGTCTCCAAATTGTCCATCGATCTGGCCCGACCCCATGACCTGTTCCCCACCGGGCGCGTGACCCTGTCGGCACGCGGCCTCACCAAGGGCTGCCACACAGAGTACGCCCTGAACTTCTGGTACAACACCACCTACAGTGAGATCGCGGCACCGCCGATCCTCTTCGATCCGCCGTTCTTCAACTGGGTTCTCCCCGCGCTCGGCGACTTCGACTGGCTGTTCCCCGCCGACCCGGAGCTGATCGACAGGGGATTCGTGGGCCAGGCCCCCGATCCGCTGCCGGAGCAGAGAGCGGTCTTTCGCTGGGAGTCGGCCGGAGACTTTCTGGCGACCGTGAGCGTCGAGGGTACCGGACATCTCGAAGCGACGCTCTACGACTCCGAGGGAAACTCGATCGCCGAGGCCATCCCGCTGGGCCAGTCAGGGCCCAACGAAGACGCGCCGCCGAGCCGGAAGCGACAGATCCATGTCTCGGACATGCCGCCCGGGTGGTACGCCGTGGGGTTCGGCAGGGGCTCCTTCCCCACCTACTTCACAGTGACCTTCGACGGGTTGACCGACCCCGTCCCCGGGCGCGACCTTGGACAAGGACCCTCCCGAAGCTTGGTTCGTTAGGAGCAGCGTTCTCTGTTGCGTAGCGAACGGCGGCATCGAAGCCGTTCCGCACCTTCAGCGAAGGGACAACTGCTAGATTCGCCTCGACTCGTCGAACCGGCGCGGATTCGAGCGCCCTGGTCCGTCCGCGCCGTTTCTTTGGCGAAAGGAGGCTCAGGATGCACAGGCCCCGTTTCTTGATCAGCGTCGCTACCGCCACGATTCTGTTGGGTGCGGGGAGAGCCGAACCGGCCAACGAGCACATTCTCGACGCCTTCGAGCAACAGGCTGGTGTCCAGGCGGGCTTCAGCTTTAACCTCCCGTTGCCGTTGAGCCAAATCACCGCGCGCTGCGGAGACGACGACGGCTGCACCGTGCGCCTGGTGGTCTTCGAGGGGACGGTTTCGCCTTCCGAGGCGGCCGCTCTGGGCGCGAGGTTGTTCAGCACCGATCCGACCGGCACCAACTGGGTGGTGAGCACCTTCGACGGCGTTGGATCCGGCGGCACAACCGGTGATTCTCCTGCAGAGATGATCTTCGGGTTGACCGCCTCCGGCGTGTCCTGCAGCCTCTTCGACGCTGTTGCCGGAGGATACAGCCTGTTGGCGGTGGCGAGTCCGTCCGCACGGGTCGATTGTGTGCTGCGAATCGACGACTAGAGGAGAGGTGAAGCCGGAGCGGGTGCCCCTACTGAATGCGGTCGGCGGCTACCTCCCGCTCAGGAGAACATCGAAAGCGAGCGTGGTCGGAACCCCACCCACTTCGAATTCGACCGTGACCGAGTGAGTGTCGCCCTGCTTGGGCGCAAGCAGGGTCCACATGGCGTCCCTCTTGCTGAACCGGGCGTCGAGGCGATCTCCTCGGCGTCGTACTCTGACGGCTGCAAGCGGGGCCGCGGTCGGATCACTGCCGATCAGAAGGACGGTCTCAGGAGCAATCTCGTCGAAGCCCTGGCCTTCAAAGACGGCCGAGACGGTGCCGCCGCCTTTGTCGAGCCACTTGATATTCCAGGTCGCCGGCTTGAAACTGAGACTGAGGTCAGAGGTGTCGCCGTCGGAGTCCTCGTCGCTGTCCTCGTCGGAGTCCTCGTCGCTATCCTCATCAGTGTCGCCGTCGGAGTCCTCGTCGCTATCCTCGTCAGTGTCGCCGTCGGAGTCCTCGTCGCTATCCTCGTCAGTGTCGCCGTCGGAGTCTTCGTCGCTGTCCTCGTCAGTGTCGCCGTCGGAGTCCTCGTCGCTGTCCTCGTCGGAGTCGCTGTCGCTGTCCTCGTCACTGTCGTCGTCTGCATCCTTGCTGCAGGAAAACGCCAGGCGCAGAAAACTCGGCGGCGTAGAGCTCACGTTCACCGACCAGATCTGTCCCTTCGAGATCTGGTCGCCGTTGCCATTCACGGCACCTTCCATCGTCTCGACGGCTCCGCCGGGAAGAGCTGCGACACATTCGAACGACTTGCTTCGGTTGAAGCCGGTCGCATTCTGCGATTTCGTCTTGCACGTGCAGAAGCCGATACTCATGGCCCCATCGAGCTCGAGTGCGGCCGTGAACGTGTCGCCGGTGAGCTCTTCGAACAGAATTGAACCGTTCATCACCAGGTTCGTCGCTTGACTGCGAAACTCGCACTCGTAGACCTCGTTGAAGTCCAAGCGTCGACTGCAGGTGTTGGCGGCCTCCGCCGGCAGTGCACCTGCAATGACCACGCCGCAAAACATCCAGGCTACTACTCGCCGCCACGCGATTCGGGGTTGGTTTTTTCTCATGGAGTCTCTCCTTTTCCAGATAGGCGAGGATCCTCTTACGCGCGTCCAACCAAGTGGCAATTCTGCGCGCTCGGTTCGGGAGCTGTCTGTGTACTTCGTCACACGCCGATTCCCTCACGGCTCGCCAAGTCCCGCTTTGCGCAAAACCACGTCTTCGCCCGGACTCATCTCGCTTCAGTCCGCCGGCGCCTCCCCGGTCGCTGGCGCGACGTGCTCGATGGTATCGGAGTCGATCGACGCCAGGCTGATCCTGAGCACTCCTCCTTCCACGGCTTGTGTCAGCAGTCGAAGAGCCTCCTCGAATGCCGGGCTCTCCCGCTCGAGGCGATAGATACGAGCCGACTCGAGAAACATGACCTCGACGTAGCCCTCTCCTTCGGGCTCCCGTACATGGGCCACCGTCATCTCACGGACGTAGCCGCCGCTGCCGTCGTCTTCTCCAAGCTTCAAATCATCATACTCCGTTGCAGCTCAGTCACCAAGGCGCGGAGCCGCGCCATCTCACGGGCAAGTCACGAGGTGCCGGTATGCCGTAAGCGTGGCGTTGGTGGCCGTGTAGGCCGGGTCGGTGCTGAACGCGGTGCCGGCGTAGTTGGCGGGAGCGTACGCCGATCCCGGCTGTATCGAGTACATCGACACGTTGGCGTCAGCATCACAGACGGTGTTCTCCTGGGCGGCAAGCCAGCTACTCAGCATAACCGGTTTGTTGAACATACCCGGATCGATCACCATGGCGAGCACCGCGTTGAAGCCCAGCCTGGGAATCTTGATGCGCACTCGGACCAGAGGCGCGACGTGGTACCACCAGGTGACACAGCACCCGCCCCACTTGTCCGCGCGTACCGCCAGACGGTCGTTTCCCTGATTGGCGAAGCTGAAGACCTTTTCGCAGCAGTATCGGAACCGCTGGGTGATGATCCATCTCATCTTGTGAGCTCGCGCGTAGCATCCGTCGCGCACATACTGAAACGGGATGCATGGCGTGATCGTGTAGGGCCCCGGCAGGTGACAGGACTGCGCGGCGCAGAAGTTGAAGATGTTCACGGCCGACCTATAACTCGGAACGATTCGGGTGCAGCGCAGAAAGACCGGAACCTTCAGATAGTGATCGACGATGTTGAAGGTGACCGGATCGATCTTGGCAACTTTGATCGGGCGCGTTTTTTCCGGCTCGTCCAGAAGAATGCGCTCGCGCTCGAAGCGCTCGAAGTCCTTGTTGGTCGGGCGGGCGATATGCTTGATGAAGCCCTTGACCGGGTCCAGACGAGCCTTGACCGGGATCTTTTCCTTGAAGGCCTCGTTGAGGCGTCGAGTGCCGACCTCTGCCGTTCTGGTCTTCGATCGGAACGTGAAGATCTGCTGCTTCTCGTTGAACAGATACTCGGTTACCCCTCGTCTCGGCTTACGAATAGCGGCAACTGTTAGAAGCTCCTTTTCCTGCATTCTGGCCATTTCCAATCCTCCTCTTTCGATTCGGCAGTCGAGGACAGCTCGCTACCGATGTTTTCGCATATCACTTCGGCTGCTCGGCACAACCCGCTACGGCGCTCACCATGGAATGGTCATATCGCCGGGTAGCCGCTGTCGCGGCGGCGATAGGAAATGAAGATCTTCGGCAGGTTCCGCTCCCACAGAAGTCCGACCAATTCTTGGTCGCGACCGGTTTTCAGATTATTACGAAGTATAGCTGACGGCCTGGAGCCGATAGAACCGGTACAACACTCACAGAGCGTCACGGAGCGAGAGCCGCTGAGCTCGTCGGGGGTCGTCGAGCAAACTCCGCCCGAGGTACTCTCGGTCGCGGTGCTGGCATCCCGGCAGGCGGACCCAAGACAGTCGGGGGGGGTGTGGGCTTGGAGGCTTCCATGACTGCATTCGGGCGAATCGAGCGCGCTGTACGGATCGCGTTGAGCATTCTTCTGGTGCTGCCGTCGGCGCTGGCTCCGGCCACGATCACGGTCCAGGGGAGCTGCTCGCTGTCGCATGCCATCAGGGCCGCCAACCGCGACACCCGAGTGGGCGCTTGCCCGCCTGGCGCCGGGGCCGACACCATCAGGCTCACCGCCGACATCGAGCTCACGACACCGGACAGCCGGGACAACGGACTGCCACCGGTCGACAGCACGATCACGATCGACGGCCGAGGATTCGCTATCGAACGGGCGTCCTCGGCTCCCGCGTTTCGAATCCTCGACGTGTCGCCGAACGGAGATCTGACGCTCGAGGACGTGACCATCGCCGGGGGCAGTGTCTCGGCGCGAGGTGGAGGGATCCACACCCGGGGGATTCTCGCTCTCACCAACAGTACGGTGACCGGGAACGAGTCGCGAAACCGTGGCGGCGGGATCTACGCGCGCGGTGTTGACGAGGCGGTCGAGGTCACGCTGGTCAACAGCATCGTGTCCAAGAACACTGCCCGCCGCGGCGGCGGAATCACCGCCTACGAGTACGTCAACCTGGCGATCTCCGGCAGCACGATCTCCGAGAACGTTGCAGATTCTCGCGGCGGGGGTCTCCTTCTCAACGACACGTACCGCACGACCACGATTTCCAACAGCACGATCGCCGGAAACTCGGCCGCCAGCGGCGGCGGCATCCGGGCTTCGTTCTATACGTATCTCGAGATCACCGACACGGTCATCTCGAACAACACGAGCACTCGGTTCGAAGGCGGAGGGATCTTCGCCAGCTACTCGGGTGTGGACCTGGTTCGAAGTCTGGTGACCGGCAACTCGGCGAGCCGAGGCGGAGGTCTGTTCGCGGCTCCGGGCTACAGTGAGGTGCGACTGCGAGACAGTACGCTGTCGGCGAACACCGCGACCGGTGCCGGCGGTGGGCTCTTCTTCTCCGGATACCCCGACGCGAGGCTGCGGCTCACCAATACCACCGTCTCGGGCAACACGGCCGAAAGCGGCGGCGGACTCTACCTTTACAGCACCTACTACCGCGATTCGAGCCGAATCTCCCACAGCTCGATCTCTCAGAACACGGCGTCCCAGGGGGCCGGCGTCCACGCCATGACGAGCTACGCCGAGTACCACATTCTGTCCGACAGCCTGGTGGCCGGAAACGACGGCGACAACTGCGCCGGCCCCGGCCTGAGCGGCGAAGGCGCCAACTTCGACGACGACGGGTCCTGCCCGGGAGCCGAGGCGATCACTCCCGGCACCGACTTCGAGGTCGATCTCGCCGACAACGGCGGGGCCACCCCTACCCACGCCCTCCTGGAAGGGAGTGTCGCGATCGACGCCGCCGGCAACTGTTCACTGGCGACCGATCAACGAGGCTTCCGGCGCGATGCGCTCTGCGACAGCGGTTCATTCGAATTCGCGGCCGTGGAACCCGTGGGGGCCGCGGTTATCGGCGTCGCAAACCGCAAGATCTTCTGCAAGAACACGACAACCGGGCAGAAGGGCAGGAGGCCGAGCACCATGTCCTCATGGCTGTGCTCCGATCTGGGCGTCCAGACGAGCCCCGGCGATCGAGTCCGGCTGTCGTCGACCGGGATCGCCGACGGGACCGGTCCCGTCGGAGGGTCGGTCACCGGCCTGACCGAAAAGCCGAAGCGCCGGGTCACCTGCCGGAACCGAACGACCCGCAAGAAGGTCTCTTTCGTTCTCGACGAGCCGGCCTGGGACTGCGAGGCGCGCGGGCTGGCGTTCGAGCCCGGCGACCGGGTGCTCCAGAAGATCAAAGGCGGCGTCTAGCAGCCCGTGGCAGAAGTCGAGACGGTCGCGTTGCGAGCGCCATGGGGC
>JBHHWO010000064.1:0-25647 GCA_046756565.1 Thermoanaerobaculia bacterium
GCGTGCAGAAAGGCCCGAGATTTGTGTAGCGAATCACTGGGACAGGACACTAGTAGCATTCGGAGCTATGGGAGCCGCGAAGCGACGCAGCCTGCGAGCCTGGCTCGGGCGCCTGGCGATGGTCGTGGTCGCGATCGCTGGCCTGTTCACGCTGGCACTCGTGGGCCTCTCGGCCTCGCTCCGGAGCACCCGAGTCCAGCAGGCGATCCTCGAGGGGTTCTCCGAGAGAACTCAGGACGATCTTGGGCTGTCTCTTGCGGCAGAGGAGCTCGCGGTGAGTCTCCTGAGCGGCGAGGTCCGTCTTCGAGACGTCAAGCTCCGAGCGGGTGACACGGCACCATTCCTAACTCTCGAGGAGGTGCTGGTTCGTGCGAGAGTCTTGCCTTCCCTGTTTGGAGATGTAGATGTCGATCGGATCGAGCTGATTCGTCCGAGCGTGAACCTCGACGCGCCGGTGCCTGCGGCCGATGAGGATGCCAGAGGCCCGGGCCCGATCACCTCCTTGCCGCTCAGAATCGAGACTCTGCGGGTGATAAACGGTCGCGTGGACGGCTCGGCCCGAAACGGCTGGCCAGAGCCGCTGCGAGAGCTGGTGCCCGCCTGGAGTGTCCACGACCTCGAGCTCGACGGGAGCTTTGACGGGAGCCTCCTGAGCGTGAACCGCCTGACGGCGGGGGCTTCGGTCGCGCGGAGCCGCGTCTTCCCGCTCGAGCTCCAGATCAAGTCTTCGGGATCCATCGAGCTGGAGGGGACGGCTCGTCTCGAGTCACTCGAGGTGACCGGCGAGGCGCTCGAGCTCGAGGCCTCATTGGTGCTGCGGCCGGAATGGGACCGCTCGGCCGGATGGTTTCGCCTGGAAGTCGATCCGGGCGTGGTGTCGCGCGCACAAGCCGCGGGCGTCTTGGTCGCCGAGGGAGAGGCCGATCTGGCCGCCTGGGAGGGGTCGGTGCGTCTGCAGGCCGCCGATCGAGCGGGACTCGCTGCAGGCGCCTTGGCGGCGGATCTCGTACCGCAAGAGCTCGCGGGCGCGGCGCGGCTGGACGCCACCAGGCTCGCTCCGCGGGCCGACCTGCGCCTGGCGCGAGAGGCCGGCGGTCACCGAGAGGTGACCGGCAGCGCCGGTTTGGTCGCGACGCGAGACGGCGCGGTGGTGCTCGACCTCGAACTCGGCTCTCGCTTCGCGATCGACGGCAAGCTGTCCGCGCAGGTTGCCGCCGAAGGTCGCCTGCTACCGGCTGCGCAGGGCGCGCGTGTGATCACCGCACATCTCGTGTCACGCGACGCGCTGGACCCGAAGTCCTGGCTCCTCGGCAGTGGCACGATCGCGATCGATCAGCCGAGAGTCCGAGACCTCCTTGTCACTGTCGCGGATCTCTGGCCGCGTCTTCTCGATGGATCGACCGTGGCGGCGCTTCCGGATCTGGGATGGCTGGGCGTGAGCGGTACTTTCTCGGGAGCCGTTCGGGATCCGAATGTCGACGTGCGCGCGGAGCTGCGGCCCGAGGCAGGCGGCAAGGTCGAAGCCACCGCTCGGGGCCGGCTGCTTGGAGAGAATCTGTCGGTCCGCGCCGAGGCACGCGAGCTCGCCCTGGGTCAGTTCGCGCCCGAGCTGGCCGGTCGCGTCCACTTTGCGGGCGGGATCGACGATCCGCTGGGTCGGACCTCGGGTCGGTTCGAGTTGGGCCTCCGAGACGTGGACGGCGTCGGCAGCGCTCGCATCAATGAGGTCGGACTAGTGCTCGAGGGAGATACAACCGGTGCGGGTTGGCGGCTGGCGACCGATCTCGGGGAAGGCGCGAGAGTCGAGGGCTCGGGGCGGCTTGTGCCTTCGCTGCCATTCCGGTCGGCGGAAGGTGAGCTCCGCTGGACGACCGGCGACGCCGCTTTGCCCGAAGTTCTGGCCTTCTTCGAGCTCGTGGACGGAAAGCTGTCGGCAGAGACGACCGCGCTCCTGGCGGCGGGCTCGCCGGCCATGGTTCGGGTTGGCCTGCCGCTCGGAGCCCTCACGCCGGTGCCCGGTCTCGAGAGACTCGCCGATCTGCCGCTGGTGCTCGAGTCCGGTCCGGTCACGGTCGACTGGCACATCGAATCGCGCGACTTTCGAAGCCTCTTGTCGGCCTCGTGGATCGAGCGGCAGGCGGTGCTCTCTCGAGTGAGACACCTGGAAGGGGGTTCTTCCGGCCGGCTGTCTCTCGACCTCGACTGCCCGGCGTGCTCCACGGGCTCACTGGAGCTGACCGACCTTTCCCTCGACCTCGACGGGCGCCGTGCCGTTGCTTCGCGGGCTCTTCGGCTGGTGCTCGGCGATGGCCTGGTCGAAATCGAACCGTGGTCGCTCGCCGGTGAGGGTTTGGCGTTCGGCCTGGAAAGCGAGCTGACCCTGGTGCCCGACTGGCGGTTGGGGGATCCGCTGGGTTCCTTGGTCGCCGGGAGCGCGGCGGATCTCTCAGCGAGTGTGGAGTCGTCATGGCTCGAAGCACTTCCGATCCGGGTAAGCTCGTCGGGGACACTGGAGCTCGAGGCGAGGGTCTCCGGTCCGCTCGATGGTCTCGAAGGCTCCGGCACCCTGTCGGCGCCGGGTCTGAGCCTGACGCCGAGCGCCTACCCCCGGCTCTCGCTGTCGGAGCCGGCCGTGGAAGGACGCATTGCCGGGGGCCTCGTCGAGTGGACGAACTTGCGCCTGGAAGTCAACGACGCCGAGCTCACCGGGGAAGGCCGGGCGCGGCTGGCCGATCCATTTCGAGAGGCTTCGGGATCCATCCGGGTCACCACCGCGTTGCCGGGATGGACCGCCGAGGTGCCCTTCGAGGTCACGGACGGGACCCTCACGATTGCCGGCGGACGGTTGGAAACAGCCGGTGGCGAGGGCCGGCTCGATGCCGAGCTGCCGGTGGCCCGAGGCGCAGGCGCCATGGCGCGCGCGAGCTGGAGCTTGCCATCCGTCGACTGGGCGCCACTTCTGTCGCAAATCCTAGGCGTCGACGACCCCAAGACACTGCGATTCGCCACTCGAGGCTCCCTCGAGTTGCCGCTGGACCGTCCCGCCGATGCTCGCGCCGAGATCGAGCTGACTTCGGCTCTGGTCACGATACGAGGCCGGGAGACGGTTCTCGATCCGAATCTCGAAGTGGGCGTGGGCGAAGGCCGGCTTCGCCTCGAGCCGTTTGCACTGCGCAGCGGGACGCAGAGCTTTACAGCGCAGGGTGGAGGACGGCTGCGTCGTGACTGGGTGTTGACAGACGACCCGTCGGATCTCCTCGAGACCTTCGAGTTGACCGGCTACGGCGACCTGGACGCCGGTCTGCTGAATCCGTTTCTGGAGGGTGGCCGGGCGGAGGGCAGCCTGGCCATCGATCTGCGTGTCGATGGCACCCCAGCTTCTTTCGGCGGCCGGGTGACAATCGAGGGGCCGAACGCCTCGATTCTGTATCGGAGCCCGTACCTCGCCCGCCTCGAGCAGCCCAGCGCCGAGATCTCGATCACGGACGGACGAGCGGTCCTCGAGCGGGCAGAGATCTTGGTGAACGAGGGGCCGCTCACGGTCTCGGGCGTGCTGCTCGAGAACGGTCGTTCGGATCTCGAGCTGGAGCTCGCAGATGCGGTCTTTCGTCTCGACTACGGGCTCCTGGCCACCGTTGGAGGGGATCTCCGCTTCCAGCTCGGTGACGACGGCAGGTCCTCGGTAGCCGGAGATTTGGACGTCGAGCGTGGGACGTTGACCCGCAACGTTCAACTGGACCTGGACCTTCTGAGCCAGCTGCTGGCGCCGATCGATCTGACCACGACCGAGGACGACCCGCTGGATCTGATCGACCTGAACGTCGCTGTGAGCACTCGCGAGGGGGTTCGAGTCAAGAACAACCTGGGCGATCTTCTGGTGCGATGGGAGCCGCTCGCCGTCACCGGGACCGTGGCTCGTCCGATCATCGAGGGACGACTCGATGTGGACCCCGGCGGACTCCTCTACGCCTACGGTCAGACCGTGCGCCTGGATCGGGCGACCATCGAGTATCCGGGTCAGGAGGGATTCGAGCCACGTCTGGATATCGAGGCGACGACGTCCCTCGAAGATCCGACCATCGGTCGGCTTGCAGGCGACGACCCGTTCAAGGCGACAGCAGCCGAGTCCGAGAGCTCCGACGCCGCACTGAGCGACGAGATCACCCAGAACCTGGCCCGCTACTACGGTGAGCAGGTGGCCGGCCGGGTCGGTGAGTCGGTCGGCGTCTCGGTCTCGCTGCGGCCGCTGCTGATCTTCGGCGAGACCGATCCGGGCGCGCGGCTCACGGTCAGCCGGGACCTGTCGAGCAATTTCGCGCTCGCCGCTTCGGTGGATCTCAGAAGTGCCGAAGCCAGAACCTACCTGCTCGAGCTCCACGAGCTGAGGGACCTGCCCCGGCTGGTAGGCCAGGCCTTCACCGACGATCAGTCCGCCTTCGGCGGTGCACTCCTTCAGCGCCAGGAGTTCGGCGGCACACGCCGCAAGGACCGAAGCGATCTTCCTCGGATCTCGAAGCTTGTGGTCGAGACTCCGAAGGGTGTCTCGAGACGCGGAATCAAGCGGGCGCTGGGACTCGGAAAAGGTGACCTGTTCGACGACGATCAAAGGTTCATCGCCGAGGTCGAGCTGGTGGACTACCTGATGCGCCGCGGCTATCCGGACGCGCGCGTTGCGATTCGAGCGATCCCCGATGAGGAGCGTGCGCGTAGGGTACGCCTCGAGATCGAGGTGCTTCCCGGACTGCGGGTCGACTTCCGATTCGAGGGCGAGAAGATCCCCAAGCCGCTGCGGCGGCTCATCCAGAGCCTCTATCGCCCGGACTTCTTCGAGCCGGAATCGATCGAGGAGATGAGAGCCGAGACGGTGCGGGCGCTGCGAAGCCGGGGCTTCCTCGAGCCGCGGGTGGACATCGAGGTCGAGACCGGGGAGTCCGGCGATCGGCTTGTCCTGGTGCGAACCCAGGGTGGGCTCGAGATCTCTCAGGATTCACCGATCTTTCTCGGGCTTCCGGCCGAGGACCTCGAGGTCCTCGACGTGGCATTTGCCAACGCCGTCCAGCGTGTGGAGCTGGCGTTCGGACTGCCGTCGGCAGACCGACGCTTGCTCTCGGCGCTCGCCGCTCTGGGCTATCCCGAGGCCGCGATCACCCGCCGCTATCAGAGCCTCGGCGAACGCGTGCTCACGGTGGAGATCGAGCCCGGGCCCAGGCTTCGAATCGCCGAGGTGATCATGGAGGGTGGAGAAGCGGATCTGCGTCCGCTCCTCGAGGTCGTTGAAGGTGATCCGCTGGTCCGGAGCCGGCTCTCGGGCTCGGCTCTGGCGCTCGAGCGCGAGCTCGGCGCGCGCGGCTATCTCGAAGCGAGGGTCCGGACGGTCCTGGAGCACGTCGGCGGGGAAGACTCTCGGTCGAGGCGGGTTCGATTCGTGGTGGAGCCTGGAACCCGCGCTCTTCTGGAGGACGTCGAGTTCACCGGCCTGCGATCGACCCGCGAAAGCTACGCCCGCCGGGTTGCTGGCCTCACGGAGGACCAGCCCCTGGCCCGCGACGACCTCGCCGAAGCTCGAACCCGGCTCTGGAGGAGCGGCCTCTTTTCGGGCGTCGGCACCGACACCATCGAGTCCGCGCCCGGGCGTGAGCGGGTCGTTTTCGACCTCGAAGAGCGCGATCGCTACCGCCTGACTTACGGCGTGCGCTGGGACTCGGAGGACGGCGCCGGCGCCGTTTTCGACGCCACCGACGACAACTTCCTTGGCCGGGGCTGGACGCTGGGCCTGCGGGCGCTGGCGTCCAACGAGGAAGACAGCTTGCGCTGGCTGACCCGGGTACCGCGCGCGTTTGGCGGGCCCGGCTCACTCGAGTTGTTCGCGGCCGCCCGCGAGCGAACCGAGATCAGCACGGACGTGATCTTCGGCGACGTCGAGGTGCCGGTCGACGTCCTCGAAGGCACGCTCCAGTACTCCCATCCGGTCACCGACCGCACCACGGTGCGAGTGTACGGCCGCTACACGGATACCGAGCGCCAGCTGCCGTTCTTCACCCTGAGGGTGAAGAATCCGCAGCTGGGTTTCCAGTACGTCTTCGACGGGCGCTCGCCCGGGCCACTCACCGAGCGCGGCGTTCTCGCCAGTGTCGATCTGTCGGGCTCCGAGGACTTCCTCGGCGGCGACCTTCGCTATGCGCGCCTGTTCACCCAGTTCAGCGCATCGCTTCCGGCCGGGCGGATCGGAGGCAGGCGACTCTCCTGGGCGCAGGCCTACCGGGTCGGTCTGGCCGAAGCCTTCGATCAGGAGCTGATCCGGGATGTGCGCTTCTTCGCCGGCGGCGAGTACTCGGTCAGAGGCTACGAAACTGAGTCCCTGGGCGACCAGGAGCGCTTCGGCTCCGTGGTCGAGCCGACCGGCGGCTCGGCGCTTCTGATCATCAACCAGGAGCTGCGCTGGAACCTGTTGCCGGACTACACGTTGTTGCTGTTTGCCGACGCCGGCAACGTCTGGCAGAACCGGGACGATCTGGGATTCAGCCTCTTCAAATCGGCCGGCCTCGGGCTGCGGGCAGTGACTCCGATCGGACTCGTCCGGCTCGATCTGGCACACGCGCTCGATCGCCGCATGGGGATCGACCCCGAATTCAAGATCTACTTCGGGCTTGGGACTACTTTCTAGCCGCCGAACGAGGCCAGGATCTGCCTGGCCGTGTTGGCTTCGGGGGCGTTGGGCGCCATCTTCACGAACCGATCGAGGTCATTGAAGAGGATGTCCTTGCGTTCCAGCTTGCCCGCTGCCAGGCCGCGGTAGTAGTACGCGTAGGCTATCCCCGAGTTCTTGTCGATCGTCCTCGACAGAAGGTCGAAGGCGCTTTGAAACTGGTCCTGATAGAAGCGGGTAGCGCCGAGCTGGTAGAGGATGCTGGCATCGCTCGGCCGCTCTGAACGAGCTTTCTCCAGGGTCACGATCGCGGCGTCGAATCGCTTCTGCCGCTGCTGGGCAACGCCGAGGTAGTAGAGAGCGTCGGGGTCGTCGCTTTCAGCCTCGAGCAGAGCCCGCGCGCGGACCTCGGCCTGAGCGTAGGCATCGTTCGCCTGGCCGCGCCTGTTGGAGTACGCATAGGAGTCGCCGAGAAACAGCACGGGAGCCGGATTGCGAGTATCGATATCCGCGGCGCGGCGCAGCTCGGAAACCGCCGCGTCGTAGTCCTGATTCTGTTCCCGAATCCGCCCGCGCGCGGTGACGGTCCAGGCGTCGGTATCCGAGAGCCCGTCGAGAGCTAGCTCGGCCGCGTCGGTGTCGTAGGCGTTCAGGTGCCGGTTGGCTTCGCGGACCGCCGCCGAGGCTTGAGCGAGCCCGCTGCCGGTTTCCTTCTGGGTCGTGGCGGTAACTTCGGCCTTGGGCGTCTTCTTGCCCTTCTTCTTCTTTTTCTTTTTTTTCGCGGCCTCGACCTCCGCTGCCAGCATGAAGACCGTCAACAGCAGTGTGAGAGCGAGAACCAGGATCTTCTTGGCGGTCGCCGGTTTCATTACGGATCTCCTTATCGTCTCGGGGCCGGTTCGGCCTCGCCGATTCTACTGAGCAAGGAGAGTGCCATCGGGGACACAATCCCTTTGTGTCTCCTCCCGACCAAGAGGCACGCGACCGGCCTTTCAGGCACAGTGCCGCTACAACCGGGAGTGCGGAGCGAGACGATTCGACCGGGGGACGCCCTCACACGACTCGAATGTCCTCGAGCCCCTCTTCCGGCGGCGGGTATTGCGGATTCATCTTGGCGAGCGTTTCCGCGAGCACCGTGGCAATCGCCAGGTTCCGGTACCACTTCTGGTCGGCCGGGATCGCGTACCAGGGAGCGTAGTCCGTGCTGCAACGGGCCAGAGCGTCCTGATAGGCGGCCATGTAGTCGTTCCACTGCGCCCGCTTGTTCAGATCGTCGCGTGAGAACTTCCAGTGGCGCTCGGGATCGGAAAGTCGTTCCTCCATGCGCTCTTTCTGCTCGTCCTTGGAGATGTGGAGGAAGAATTTGACGACGGTAGTGCCGGTCTCGGCGAGCAGTTTCTCGAACTGGTTGATCTGCTCGTAGCGCTGCTGCCAGACGGGCTCGGGCACGAGTGAGGCCACACGCACGATAAGCACGTCCTCGTAGTGAGATCGATTGAACACGCCGATCATGCCGTTGCCCGGGACTTCGCGATGGACTCGCCAGAGATAGTCGTGGGCGAGCTCGCGCTTGCTGGGGGCTTTGAACGAAGCCACCCGCACGCCCTGGGGATTGGTGCCTTCGAATACACGGCGAATGGTCGAGTCCTTGCCGCCGGCGTCCATCGCCTGGAGCACGATCAAAAGCTTTTGCTTGCCTTCCGAATAGAGGCGGTATTGGAAGTCGACCAGCCGCTCGCGGAGTTTCTTGAACTGGCGCTCGGCTTTTTTGCGATTGTCATGGAACCGATCCGCGCGGGTCGCGAGCCCGGCAAGCTCGAGCGGCTTGCCTGGAATGATGCGATGGGTATCCGGCATGTGGAGTCTCCTCGTTCGGAGCGGGCATTGTACGTCCTTCGGACGCCGATCCCGGGGGTAAGATCCCCGGGTGTTCGATCCCGTCACGCTGCCGAGGTGGGTGGTTGCGGTTTTGTCTGTGGCCACCGTCTGGCTGGTTCTGGAGCGCCTGCTGGTGCCGAGTGTCCGGTGGTTTCTGCGCCGACGAGTGAACCGCGTGCTCGACGAGGTCAACACGCGGCTCCAGATTCACGTCCAGCCCTTCAAGCTCACCAAGCGTCGTGTCCTGATCGATCGGATCATGTACGACCCGCGGGTTCTGGAGAGCGCCGAGGAGTACGGCCGCGAGCAGGATATGCCTCGGGAACTGGTCATGCAAAAGGTGGAAAAGTACGCGCGCGAGATCGTGCCGTCCTTCAACGCGTACATCTATTTCCGGCTCGGATACTGGCTTTCGCGGAGACTCGCTCGCGCCCTCTACCGGGTGCGGCTGGGATACTCGGACGAAGACTCTCTGGCTCAAGTTCAGCCGGATTCCACCATCGTCTTCGTCATGAACCACCGCAGCAACATGGACTACGTGCTGGTGTCCTACCTGGTGGCCGAGCGTACGGCGCTGTCGTACGCGGTCGGTGAATGGGCTCGAATCTTCCCGCTCGAGTCGCTGTTGCGATCGATGGGCGCCTATTTTGTGCGCCGGAAATCGCGCAACGATCTGTATCGGCGGGTGCTGGCGCGCTACGTCGCCATGGCGACCCGCGAGGGCGTGACCCAGGCCGTCTACCCGGAGGGCGGGCTGTCTAGAGACGGCACCCTCGGTGTGCCCAAACTCGGGCTCCTCGACTACATGCTGCGCTCGTTCGACCCGCAAGGACCTCGAGATGTCGTCTTCGTACCGGTGGGGCTAAACTACGACCGTGTACTGGAGGACCGCACTCTGCTGCTGGATCTCGACGAGGACGCGCCGCGAAAGAGCGGTCTCGCGGCTCTGTGGACGACGATCGCGTTCTGGTCGAAGAACTTCCGGCTCTGGCTGAGCGGTCGCTGGTACCGGTTCGGCTACGCCTGCGTCAACTTTGGACCGCCGCTGTCGGTCCGCCGATATCTCGCCGAGCGCGAGCTCGACCTCAGAGCTCTCGGGCGCTCCGCTCGCTTCCAGAAGATCGCGGAGCTGGCAAGCGATCTGATGTCGCGAGTCGGAGCCGTGTTGCCGGTGCTGCCGGTGTCGCTCGTGGCGACGGTCGTCCTGCGGGATCCGGACAGGGAGTGGACCAAGCTCGAGATCAAATCGGAAGTCGGCGAGCTCATGGCCGAGCTCGAACGACGCGGAGCTCACGTCTACGTGCCGCGAAGCGACGGCGACTATGCGATCGAGGTGGGGCTGCGAGCTCTCACCCTCCGCCGGCAGCTGGAGGAAAGGGACGGTCTCTATCGAGTACGGGTAGACGCACGGATGCTGTTGGCGTACTACGCCAACTCGATCGCGCATCTGGTCGGATGAGGGAGCTAGTTCGCGAGTAGCTCTCGCACGCGGCCCTCGAGCCGGGTCATCCCGGCGGACAGGCCGATTTCCACCGCCTGGTCGGCAGCGGCTCCCTCGAGGTGGAAAGCCCGGAGGGCGAAGGCCGCCCCTACGCGGTTGCTACTGCCGCAGTGAACCAGTACGGGACGTTCGGCGGCCTCGAGGGCCTCGTCCAACTCGACGGCGACGTCCGCGCTCAACCCCTCGGCGCCCTTGACCGGAATCGAGATATAGGTCAGCCCGAGCTCTTCCATCCACTGGGGCTCGTCCTGGGTTCCTCGCTCGGTGGGTACTCTGAGATTGATCACGGTGCGGAGTCCGGCGTCGCGAAGCGCGAGGAACTCTTCCTTGCTGGGCTGGCCGGCGGTGACGATTCCCGGCCATGGCTCGCTGCCGGAGGGCACCAGCTCGAAGAGAGCGATCGCGGGCTGGGTGGCTTTCGGCTCGGCAGCCTCGGCCGCCGGATTCACGGCTTCTTCGGGCGCCGCGCAGGCGACGAGCGTAGTCATGCAGAAAAGGAGGGCTGATGAAACGACGAATCCCGGATCTCGGCTCATGGCGAGATTCTAGCGGTCCGTGGCGCGGTTGCGGGCCGCTTGGCGGCGTAGACCTACGGACGTGCGTAGAGCCGGTTCTGCTCCACGAAGGTCTCGATAGCGTCCTCAGCGCCCTCCGGAAAGTCGATGAATCGGACGCCCATGCCGGCGCGCGGACTCTGCGGAGACCCCTCGTGGCGGACGACCTGGCCGCGCCCGTGGATGGGGGTGAACCGCTCGGGCAACGTGAAGTTGAATACGAATTCGGTGCCGACCGGCAGGGGCTCAGTGCTGTCCAGGAGCATTCCGGTGCGTGAGATGTCTCGCGTACGGCAGTGACGGCGGTCGGCTGCGTTATCTGTCTCGACTTCGAGCTCGACGTCGAGCCTCGCGGCCGCTCGGATGGCGATGCCCAGGGCATCGCGGATCAGGCCGGCGACCTCGCCCGCGCTCCTGCTGATGTCGACGATCTGGATACGCGAAGTCTGAAAGGCCAAGGCCGCCTCGTACTGCTTGCCTTCGGCCAGTACCAACAGAGGAGCGTCTCCGCTCAGCGAGAATCTCTGGGTCAATCCGGAGGCCAGAGCCGGCAGGCTCAGGTCCGGCAGCGGAATCCGGGCGCAGATCAGGCCGAAACTCTCCTGGGAGGCGGCTTCCAGGCACTGCTGGCCCGAGTCGACTCTGAGGGCCGGCAGGCCGGTTCGATCCAGGAAGGTCCCGAAGAAATAGCGCGCCTCCTCTTCAGAGGCCACTATCAAGAGTAGTTTCTGATCGGCAGGCGCAGGGTATGGCACGTATGCAGACTCGCTCCTGCCGCTAGTACGGACAATGGCGCAGTTCACAAACCGCCCTGGCTCCGAACGGTTCAAAACGGTTCCGGAACGACCCCGGGATCTCTCCAGAATGCCTGGATATATTGCTGATCGGCTATATAAAAGCCCGGGCCAGCTCGGCTGCCAGGCGAGCGTTGTTGGCCAGCAGGGCCCGGTTTGAGGCAACGCTGTGGCCCCCGGTCGCCTCGGCCAGCTCGGATAGAAGCACCGGCGTGACGTCCCGGCCCCGGGTGTCGCGCCTCCCTACCGCCGCCTCCGCGGCCTCGAGTGCTTGCTGGTAGAGCTCCCGCGGCATTTCGGCCTCGGCGGGAATCGGGTTGGCGACGATCACGCCGGTGCAGCCGCCGATCGAGTCACCGATCTCCCAGTGAACGCCGATTGCGCGCGCCAAGGCCGAGGCGGTGTCGAAACGGGCGTCGACGGGGAGGGTGCTGCTCCGTCGATAGAACGCAGGGAACTCGTCGGTGCCGTAGCCGAGCACCGGAACTCCCAGGGTCTCGAGCCTCTCGATCGTCCCTGGCAGATCCAGAATCGCCTTTGCGCCGGCGCAGACGACAGCGACCGGGATTCTCGCCAGCGCCGTGAGATCGGAAGAGACGTCTCCGGTATCGGCAGCGCCGCGATGAACGCCGCCGATTCCTCCGGTGGCGAAGACGCGGATCCCGGCACGGTGGGCCAGGGCCATGGTTGCCGCCACCGTGGTTGAGCCCGCGGTGCCGGCGGCTAGGGCTGGTGCGAGATTCGCCAGGTTGAGTTTGACCGCACCGGACCCGGCCAGGCGCTCGAGCTCGTCCATGCTCACTCCCACTTTCGCCCGGCCATCGAGGACCGCGATGGTCGCCGGCACCGCTCCGTGCTCACGGACCACGGCCTCGAGCTCGGCAGCCGTCTCGACGCCCTGCGGGTGCGGCAGACCGTGGGTGACGACGGTACTCTCGAGAGCGACGACGGGACGGCTCGAGCCGAGCGCATCCTCGACGCCGACCGACAGAGTGAACCACTCGCTCATGCGACGCGGCCCTCCCCGAACCACTCGCCCAGCCGACGCCGTGGCTCCGCCGGGTCGGTCTCGAGCAGCGAGGATGCGCCGAGTCCTTCGAGTGCGAAGCTCGCGGAGACCGCTCCTTGCTGGAGCGACTCGGTCAACGACCGGCCACGGATCAGACCCGCGAGCAGGCCACCGGCAAAGGCATCGCCGGCTCCGGTTTCTTCCGCGACCACTGGCTCTCCCGGTTGCCAGGGAGTGAGCGATCCGCTGTGGGTATCGAGAGCCAGACCACCTCGGACGCCTCGCTTCAGGATGAGATATCTGAGGCGGCCCGCGGCTCCGGAGCCGGCGATCCGGCGCAGGCCTTCCTCGGGCCGGGCAAGAGCCTTATCGAGGAGCAACTCGTCTTCGCTGAAGGCCACCAGGTCGGTTCTCCGAAACACCCTGCGGCAGCGCTCGAGAGAACGCTCATCGACGAGCTCATACGGATCGACCGACAGCAGGCAGTCGACGTCCCGTAGTGCCTCGACCCAGGCTTCTTGAACCGGCAACGGCATCGGTGCCAGATGAATCGCGGCCGGCCGCCAGGACGCCGGCAGATCGCGCGGGACCGGCGACATGCTCTCGTGGGAGGGCGAGTCCAAGCGGTGCACCACCTGGCGGCGCCGCCCTTCGTAGAGAAGCCAGGTTCGCATACCGGGCCCCGGCTCCGTCCGGAGGCCCGCCAGATCGATCCCCAAGCGGTTCAGCTTCTCGATCACAGCGGCCGGGTAGTCATCGCCGACCACACTTCCAATTCCGACCTCGACCTGCCAGAGCCGAGCGCCGAGCGCGGTGAAGAGAGCGGCTCCTCCGGGCTGGCCGATGCGGGTGCTTCCGTCCGGGTAGACGATGTCGTCGACGATGAGGTTGCCGAATACGGCGAGCTCGGGAGTCACGCCTTGGTGGAGACCTCGTGGAACGCGCACACCATCGCCTTCAGACGGCCCCGGTCGAGGGGATTCGACCAAAGGCCGTCGACCTTGAGGGAAGAGCCCACGATCAGGCCGTCGGCGCGCGCGAACTCGGCCACATTTGTGGGATCGACTCCTGAGCCGACCAGAGTCGCAATCCCGACCTGGGCGCGAACCGCCTCGACTTCGCCCGGATCTGCCGGCCGCGCGGTGGTCGAGCCCGTAACCACCACTCCGTCCGCCAGGAAAAACTCGGCGGCGCGCGCGGTCTCCACCAGGTTCAGGTCGGCGGTGACGGCGTGGGACGAGTGCTTTTTCTTGACGTCGGCGAAGATCCGGACGTCGTCGGCGCCGATCGCCCTTCTGTAGCGCAAGAGCTCGGCGGCGTCGGCTTCCATGATCCCTTCGTCGGCTACGTGCGCGAAGACGAAGCCCTCGACCCGTACGAACGTCGCGCCACTCGCATGCGCGACGGCGAGAGCCTGGCGGTTGGCTCCAGCCAGAACCTGGATGCCGATTGGGAGGTCGACGGCATCGCCGACCGACCGAGCGGCGGCGGTCATCGCCGCTACGATCTCCGGGCCGGTGCTCCGCCGGACATACGGACGATCGTGCATGTTCTCGATGATCAGGCCATCGAAGCCCGCTTCTGAAAGCTCTGTCGCCTCCGCGACGGCGCGTTCGACCGTCTGATCCACGGTCGACTCCTGCCTGGGAGTTCCAGGAAGGGCCAGAAGGTGCACGACACCGATCAGCGCGCGCTCGACGCCGAAGATCGTCCGAACCGTGCCTTGGGTGTCCACGTGCCGAGGCTAGCAAAATAATGGAGATGCGAAATCCCGACGGGATATGCTTGGCGCGAGGAATTACCGAATGATGCAACGCACTCTGTTCGCAACTGCTCTCGTCGCCACGCTGGGGTTGTCTGCCTGCAGCGACGCTCCTGATGGCTCGGAACGCGCCGCCAAGATCCCGGTTACCACCGATTCCAAGCGCGCCCTCGAGTACTTTGAGCAGGGGCGCGAACTGGCCGACAAGATTCGCTTCACCGACGCGCGCGATTACTTCCTGCGCGCGATCGACGAGGATCCGCAATTCGCGTTGGCGTACCTCTATCTGGCGAACAACGCCGTGTCGGCCAAGGAGTTCTTTTCGTCGCTCAAGAAAGCTGTGTTCCTCGCCGATGAAGTCTCCGAGGGCGAGCGGCACTGGATCCTGGCGCAGGACGCCGGCAATCGCGGTCTCCCTGACGCCCAGCTCGAACACCTCCAGGCGCTGATCGATCTGTACCCGGAGGACGAGCGAGGCCACAGCCTTCTGGGCGGCTATTACTTCGGCCGCCAGGAATGGGAGCTGGCAATCGCTCAGTTCCAGCGGGCAACCGCAATCAATCAGGACTTTTCGCAGGCATACAACATGCTGGGCTACGCCAATCGCGCTCGCGGCGACTATGACGGCGCGGAGCAGGCTTTCCAGAAGTACATCGAGCTGATCCCGGACGAGCCGAACCCCTACGACTCGTACGCCGAGCTTCTGATGAAGGTCGGGCGTTTCGACGAATCGATCGAGAACTATCGCAAGGCCCTGGCGAAGAACCCGCAATTCGTGTTTTCGTATGTCGGCATCGGGAACAATCAGATGTTCGCCGGCGACTTCGAATCGGCGCGGGCGACGTTCAGCGACCTGACCGAGAACGCCCGCAACAACGGAGAGCGCCGCACGGCACATTTCTGGACCTCGGTGTCCCATATTTTCGAGGACAACGCGGAGGCCGCGGTGGCCTCGGCTCGTGAGATGTCGGCGATCGCAGCATCCGATGATGACGTCGCGGCAATGGCCGGCGATACCACCTTCATCGGCAACATCTATCTGTTTTCCGGCGCGCTCACCGAGGCGTTGGCGGAATACCGGCGGGGAGTGGAGCTCGCCCAGGTGGCCGACGTCAACGACGACGTCAAGGAGACGGCTCGCCGCAACCTGGCCTACCATGAGGCGCGAGTGGCGCTTTTCGATGGCGATCAAGCGACCGCCGCCGCGAGAGCCGCCGAGTTCAGGAAGGCGGCGATGGAGAAGGGGATCGCCTCCGAGATTCGGCGATCGCACGAGATCGCGGGTCTGCTCTCGCTGCACCAGGGCGATCCCGAGACTGCTCTACGAGAGCTCGAGCAGGCGAATGCGCAGGACCCGGTGGTGGTCTACCTGATGGCGAAAGCGGCATTCGAGCTCGGCGATGTCGAGCGCGCACGGTCGCTGGCTGAAAAGGCCGCCCACTTCAACCAGCTGACTCCGAACTTTGCCTTGGTGAAAGCCAGGGCGGATCGGCTGGTCGCTCTCGTCGACGGCGAAGACGCCTAGCCGGCAGCCATCTTCGACGCCCCCGTTTTCACTGTGGTTTGTGCGAGAATCCACGTCCGATTGCTCGGCGCAGTCGCGCCCGGCGCCCTCTTTCCCCGAAGGAGTCATGCATGCGCTACGTTCTTGTCGCCCTTGCGCTCTCGTGCGCTTCGCTGGGTTGCGCTTCGAGTCGACCCGAAGCGAGCGAACCGGCGGCTCCGAGCCCGATGGACGCGAAGTCTCCGCGACGCGAGCCGGTCGAGTCCAGGTCGCACTCGGTCCCGCATCACGTGGCCCATGACGGCGGCGGAGCGGGTAGATCGATGACCACGGAAGAGATCACGAAGGCGGCGGCCGAGGCCGAACCACCTGTCGCGGACCGCAAGCCCAAGCGACTCGAGATCCACGGCGACGTCCGTGTCGACGACTACTTCTGGCTGAAGGATCGGGAGAGCCCCGAGGTGATTGCCTACCTGGAGGCCGAGAATGCCTATGTGAAGGCGTCGATGGCCGACAGCGAGGCTCTCCAGGAACGGCTCTTCGAGGAGCTCAAAGGGCGGATCAAGGAGGACGACTCCTCGGTTCCCTATGAGCTCGACGGCAACTTCTACTACTACAAGTTCCGAGAGGGCGATGAGTATCGCCAATACTGCCGGAAACAGGGCAGCCTGGCCGGAGCAGAGGAGATGATTCTCGACGTCAACCGGCTGGCCGAGGGACACGAGCATGTTCGAGTCAACCGGGTGACGCCGAATTCCAGCCAGAACGTGCTCTCCTATGCGATCGACATCGTTGGGCGGCGTTTCTACACCCTCAAGTTTCGCGATCTCGAAACCGGCAAGGACTTGCCCGACGCGATCGAGAACGTCACTGGGAATCACGCCTGGGCGAATGACGATCGGACCGTCTTCTATACAAAGCAGCATCCGGAGACCCTCCGGTGGTACCGCATCTACCGTCATGTGCTGGGAACCGATCCGGCCACTGATGTGCTCGTCTATGAGGAGGCCGACGAGGAGTTCGGTGCGTTCGTGTGGAAGACGAACTCGAAACGGTTCATCATGCTCGGCTCCGAGCAGACGCTCTCGAGCGAGTATCGCTTCCTCGACGCCGACGAGCCGAGTGGCGAGTTCAACGTCTTCTTGCCGAGGGAAGAGAATCACGAGTACACGATCGACGACCTCGGTGACGAGTTCCTGATTCGCACGAACTGGAACGCAACCAACTTCCGACTGATGAGAGCCCCGGTGGATGCGAGCTCGAAGGACGAGTGGGTGGAGGTCGTCCCTCATCGTGAGGACGTCTTCGTAGGGCAGGCGGAGCCGTTCAAGGATTTCATCGTGGTCTCGGAGCGCAAAGACGGCCTGATTCAAATGCGGATCCTAGCCGCCGACGGTTCGGAGGACCATTATCTCGACTTCGGCGAGCCCGCCTACGACGCGTATTTCTCGGACAACAAGACCTTCGATACCGAAATGCTTCGGTACGAGTACACCTCGCTCACGACGCCGAAATCGGTGTTCGACTACAACATGAAGACTCGCGCGAAAATCCTGCGCAAGGAAGAGGAGATTCTGGGTGGGTTCGACAAGACGAACTACGTCACCGAGAGGCTCTGGGCGACGGCTCGCGACGGCGTCAAGGTTCCGATCTCTATCGTCTATCGCAAGGGTCTGGTCAAGGACGGGAGTGCGCCACTGCTGCTCTACGGCTACGGGTCCTATGGCTCGTCGGTCGACGCCGCATTCAGGGCGCGCCGCGTCTCCCTTCTGGACCGGGGGTTTGCATTCGCCATCGCCCACATTCGTGGTGGTCAGGTGCTGGGACGTCAGTGGTACGAGAGCGGCAAGCTGTTCACCAAGATGAATACCTTCACCGACTTCGTGGACAGCGCCAAGTTCCTGGTCTCGGAAGGCTACTCGGCTCACGAGCGTTTGTACGCGATGGGCGGCAGCGCTGGAGGTCTGCTGATGGGGGCCGTGGCCAATCTGGCGCCCAACCTCTTCGACGGCATCATCAGCCACGTGCCGTTCGTGGATGTGGTCACCACCATGCTGGACTCGGACATTCCACTGACCACCAGCGAGTACGACGAGTGGGGCAATCCGAACGAAAAGGCCTACTACGACTACATGCTGTCGTACTCTCCCTACGATCAGCTCGCGGCCAAGAACTATCCGAACATGTTGGTGACCACGGGTCTGCACGATTCTCAGGTCCAGTACTGGGAGCCGGCCAAGTACGTCGCCAAACTCAGGCGTCTCAAGACGGACGACGGGCTGCTGTTGCTCAAGACGAATATGGAGGCAGGCCACGGTGGCGCTTCGGGCAGGTTCAAGCGCTACCGGGAGACGGCTCTCGACTACGCCTTTCTTTTCCGCCTGGCCGGGATCACCGAGTAAGATCTCGAACCAATACCCCGCTGGGTCCGCCGAATCGCCTGTCTGGTCGGCGTACTGCAGGGGATTTGCGGTTCCGGGGCGGCCTCGGGTCAGAGTCTGGAGATCGCGACCGAGCTCTTCGCGTCGGGCCTGAACCGTCTATCGGGGTTGCCATGCGGTGGGCCCGAACGGCGGCCGGCGCGTAGGGCGATCAGGGCGAGGTCCAGGATGACGAAAGCGATGGTGTTCTTCTTCCTTTCTTGATTCCCTTTCCGCGTTGGCTATTTGTTCTATCGATTGAGTTTGTGACCCGGTCGACCATTACCTTCGTGTGACGCTGGTGAACGGTTGCGGCGGCCAAGCTGGGTTTGGAGAGGTGTTAGTCTCTGCCCATGGCATCGGGCATCGAGAAGATCCTCGGCGAGGTCCGAATCCGGGACCTGCCGCGCCGCCGGGTGTGCGTGGTCGAGCGGGCAACGACACTCGACGAGGTCTACCGCCTTCTCGACGAGGAGCACAGCGTCGCGGTGTTGATCTGTGACGACTCCGGTCTCATAGGTATCTTCACCGAGCGGGATATCTTGAACCGAACCGCGCTCGAAGGCGATCCGAAAACTCCCATCGGCGACCTGATGAACTCGATCAAGGCCAGCTTGACGACGGCGGACAAGATCTGCGACGCCATCGAGCTGATGCACGAGACCCGCTACCGGCACATCCCGCTGCCCGACAACGACGGCAAGCTGCCTGGGCTCGTGGGCGGGCGCGACATCTTGAAGCTGATCGCCGACTACTATCCCGAGACTCTCCTCAATCTGCCGCCGCGGTTGCACCAGACGATGACCCGTCCGGAGGGCGGATAGTGCTCTGTCCCAATTGCGGCACCGACAACATTCCGGGTGTCGACGTCTGTGAAGATTGCGGCACCGATCTCGCCGGTCTGGATCTGCCCGAGGCGCGGGCGGGCTTTCGCGGCAAGCTCTTGACGGCCAGGGTCGCCGATCTGCCGATCACCGATGCAGTACTCGTCGCCCCGGACGCTTCGGTCGAAGCTGCCATCCAGCGCATGCGGGAGGCCCAGGCCGGCTGCGTGCTGATTGAAGACGGCGGCGAGCTGGCGGGCTTGTTCAACGAGCGCCACGTACTGACCCGGGTCCTTCGCAAGGGACTCGACCCGGCGTCGACGTCGATACGAGACGTCATGAGCACCAAGCCGCTCAAGCTCTCGCCCGACGATCCACCGGCGTTCGCCATCCACTGCATGGTTGCGTACGGCTTCCGGCACCTTCCGCTGGTTTCGGGCGACCAGGTCCTGGGCTACATCTCGGTGCGCAACATTCTCGCGTTTCTGCACGAGAACGTCATCGCCAAGACGGCGGCCGCGGCCAGCTAGCCGGCACAGGGCGTCACAGGCCCGACCACCTCAACGCAGACCGGTCTCCCGGTCCCAGGGGGTGCGAAGGTGGGCCCTTTAATTTGCCAGTATTAGTATATTGACAGTACTGTGTAATACACAGTATAGTCGAATCATGGCCAAGAAACGCAGCGCTGGCGACCAGGCCCAGAAACTCACGCTCGAGCTGCGGCGCGGAACTCTGGTCCTGGCTGCCCTGAGCCAGTTGAAGACTCCCAAGTACGGCTATTCGTTGTTGCAGGACCTGGCGAAGCGCGGCCTCGAGGTGGAGCAGGGGACCCTGTACCCGCTCCTGCGGCGCCTGGACGAGCAAGGGCTTCTCGAGAGCACCTGGAACGTAGCCGGCCCGAGGCCCAGGAAGTACTACCAGCTCAGCGCAGAAGGTCTCGACGCGCTGGCGGCTCTGGCCGAGCAGTGGAGTGACCTGGTGGCGGCGCTGGAGCAGCTGATTGCCGAAAGAGACACGCAAGGAGAGAGTGATGGATCTGATTGAACGCTATTTGAACGAGGTCGGCCGCCGGCTGTCCAAAGGTCAACGTGACGACATCCGAGACGAGTTGCGCTCGACTCTCGCTGACGCCCTCGAGACTCGGGGCGACGCCGAGCCGAGCGAGGACGACGTGGTCGCCGCATTGGTTGAGCTCGGTTCGCCGGAGACGGTGGCGGCTTCCTACAGCGGCGATCGCTACCTCATCGGGCCCAGGCTCTACCCGCAGTTCAAGACCACATTGCGGGTCGTCGTGACCGTACTGGCGGCCGTGGTGCTCTTTGGGTTTGCGCTTTCGATATCCGGTACGACCTCGGAGCTTTCCAAGCTGGCGATGCGCCTGGGCGAGGTGTTCAGCGAGCTGCTCGAGGTGGGTATCACCTCGGTCGGGATCGTGGTGATCGTTTTCGCAGTGCTCGAGCGGCTGGGCGCTGGAGAGGAGCTGACGACGGCAAGAACCTGGGATCCGCGCACGCTTCCAGTGGTTCGAGACGTCGACCTCGTCGGTCGCTTCGACTCGATCGCCGGGATCGTGTTCCCGGCGATCATTCTGATTCTGATCAACCAGTTCCGGGACCGGATCGGTCTCGTCGTCAGCCTGTCGCCTGGTGACTTCGCCGCGGGCATCGTATCGGAGCGCCCCGCTGAGCTCCTTCTGAACGACGTCTTTCTGGACAACCTGCCGTGGCTGAACACCAGCCTGTTGCTGCCGATGGCCCTGAGCGTGTGGTTACTCTGGGCAGGCCGCTGGCACTGGACGACGCGGATTCTGAAGATCGCTTTCAGCCTGTTCGGCCTCTACGTCCTGCAGCGGATCTGCCAGGGAGCCATTGCCGGCCAGGGCCAGCTCCTGGACGCGGGGATTCCCGAGACGGTGGTCGAAATCTTCGTCCGGGCAGCGACGCTGGCGCCGTTCATCATCGCGGGCTTCCTGCTCTACGAAGCGGCACAGCATCTCTACCGTGCCTACCGGAGCGTGGCCTAGCCGCCGTCGATCAGTCCGGCGAGATCGAAGTCTTTTTCCGTCAAGCCGCCGGCCGAGTGAGTAGAGAGCGTCAACGAGACCTTGGCCCAGCGGACGTCGATGTCCGGATGGTGGTCCCGGTCCTCGGCCAGCTCACCGACGAAAGCGACGAATGCAAGAGCGGCCCGGAAGCTCGGGAACTTGTACGTGCGGGTGATCGAGTCGCCGTCAAGTGCCCAGCCGGGAGTTCCCGCGAGCGCTTGCTTGATCTCTTCGGGTGTCAGCAGGGACATCGTGCGGCTCCGAGGCGGCCGCAGACTACCAGAACGCTCCGCGGCTTGGGGCCTCTGTGCGTGACGTCCGACGGCACCCAAGGTCGACTTCAGGAACCGACCGCGCCCCGACCGCCAGCGCCTGCTCGAAGGCGGCGACCGCGCCGGAGTAGTTCTCCTGTTGCTGGCGGGCGAAGCCGAGGTTGTAGTGGTACTCGGCGACTTCGCCATCGGCCTCGATCGCTGTCGCGTACAGCGCCTCGGCTTCTTCCCACTCGCCCTCGTTGAAGTGCATCCGTGCCTTCAGCACGGCCCCCTTGCTCGGGGAGATGGCGGTCAGCTCGGCGACCTGCTCCTCGGCTTTTTCACGGCTGCCGCCGGCGATCGCGGGCGCGTTGGTGAGATGGCCGACCCAGGCGTCTCGAGCTTCGAGATCTCCCGGAGCCAGCCGGACGGCTTCTTCGAAGTGGGTGCGGGCGTTTTTGGCCACTCCCATTTTCTTGAAGGCGTTGACGACGTTGATCTTCTCGACGTAGGCGTGACCGGCCCAGCGGTGGAAGAGCGAGTTTTCGGGCTCGGCCTCGACGGCCGCCGTGAACCGCTCGATCGCGGCGTCCCATTGCTCTCTTTCGAACTCCAGGCGGCCGAGGAAGTAGGCGGCCCAGGGCTGATCGGCAGCGTCCAAGGCCTCGAAGAAGGCGGCGGGCAGGACGGAAACGGCGTAGAGCTGTCGAAGGCGCATGAGTTCCTCCTGTTCACGAGTCACGAGGCAGCATCGGGGTGCCTTGAGACCTACGCCGTTTCGGGGCGCGGGGTTTCGCTCGCCCCGAGTCTCGGGAGCCAGCCGCGTGCGGCCCGGCTAGGGCTTGGCGTCGCCAAGCTCGGCGCGCTCGACCTCGACCACCAGTTCCGCCGGATCGAAGCCGTCGAAGCTCGTGCTGTCGACGATGATCTGGTGGAAGTAGTTGTCATCGAGCGGCTCGACCGTCTCTTCTGACGGCGGCAGAGTGACGGTCGACTTGAACGCCACCATCACGTCATCGATGTCCCGGTAGTCTTCGAAGTGGATGCTGCCCTCCAGGCTTCGAGACCATGATTCTCGGCGACCTCTCGCAGCAGAGCTCTGCCGCGCGCTCATTTATTTCCCCTTGTTCTCGGGTCCGGATATCCTCTCACGCTGACTTGAGGAGGCTTCGAAGATGGTTCGGACGAATCTACCCAGGCACCCACGCATTGCGATTCTGGCTGTTCTTGCCGCGGCCTGCGTCCCGGCGCACGCTTCCGACACCTGGCTCAAGGTCAAGGGCGAGTTCTTCACGTTTACCGAGGTCCGCGAGGGGATCTGGCACGCTCAGGGCACCGGCGACGTGGCCGTCGGCAGCAACGGGGCACTGATCGTCAACGACGTGGACGCGATGGTCGTTGATTCGCACATGACCCCGGCTGCCGGTCGCGCCCTCCTCGAGGACATGGCTCTGGTCACCGACAAGCCAGTGCGGTACCTGGTCAACACCCACTTCCACTTCGACCACAACCAGGGCAACCAGGCGTTCGGGCCGGAGGTCGAAGTGGTGGCTCATGAATGGACCTACCACAAGGTGAAATCCGGAGGCACTCGCAGCGGGCGCGCCTACGATTACTTCATCGGAACTCTGCCGTCGAGGATCGAAGCTGCGCGCGAGCGATTAGCCGCCCTTTCCGATGACGCCTCCGCGGAGGAGCGCAGCAATCTTCAAGGCCGCATTCAGGCCATGGAAACGCTCTGGGCGCAGGACCAGGAGACCGAGATCGTAACGCCCACATTGATGATCCGGGAGTCGATGACCCTCTTCCGCGGCGAGCGGGAGATCCGCATCTTCTTTGCCGGGCGCGCCCACACCGGCGGTGACGTCCTGGTCTATCTGCCCGCCGAGCGCGTGCTGGTCACAGGCGACATGCTTCCGGCTCGCTTGCCGTACATGGGGGACGGACACCTGCTGGAGTGGGCGACCACTCTCGAGAGTCTCGAGGACCTCGAGATCGACGTCTTCGTGCCCGGTCACGGCGACGCATTCGAAAGCCGCGACTGGATAGGGCACCTGCAGGCCTACCTGCGGGACCTCTGGCAGAAGGCGGCCGAGCTCCACGCCCAGGGGGTGCCGCCCGCGGAAGCCGCCGAGCGGATCGACCTGACCGGCCACTCGGCGCACTATCCGCAGATCGAGGGTCCGGGCGCGAGCCCGCACGCCGTCGAGCGCGTCTACGAGCTGCTCGACGCGGAGTAGGCCCTGCCTTTCGGCACTCGACGTGCCTCGGTTCGTGCGCGGTGGCTTCGGCGAATCCTACGGTCTGTAACCTTTTTCCACTACCGGGGTAGTAGAGTAGGAGCAATTGAGCGAAACCAGCCTTCGAAGGAGGAGTCATGCCCCGAATTCCGCATACGAGATCCGTTATCGCTATCGGCGCCGCCCTTCTGGTCTTGACGGGTGTCGGCTCGGTGCTGACCTCAAAGGCCGAGGCCGCCGAGACAGTGACCGGCACCTGGGAGGCCGAGAGCGGCAAGTGGAACAAAGCGGGGCGGTGGTGGATCCAGCTCGAGGTACGTGGGAAGCACGGTCGTTCGCGCAATTCCTACGGAGTCCAGGACGAGGGGCTCGCGGCCTTCCTGAAGGGAAACGCGGCGACCCATGCGGTCGAGCGTGAGGCGGGCACCTTTCGTCTGACCAAAGGCGGCAAGAGCGGCGAGCGCGCCTCGGGGACCTTCGAGTTCACTCCGAGCGCAAGCTTCGTTCGCGATATGGCGGCGCTCGGCTACAGCGGTCTGTCCACAGAGAAGCTCTACGAGCTGGCTTCGATCGATGTGACCACGGGCTTCATAAGAGACCTGGCCGCGGTGGGTTATGCGGAGATCTCGCTCTCACGAGTGGTCGAAATGCGGATTCACGACGTCGACGCGGACTATATCCGCGGTCTGGCAGCTGCCGGGTACGAGGACCTTCCGACCAGCCGCCTGGTCGAGATGCGAATCCACGACGTCACACTCGAATACGTCACCGAGATGGTTGGCGCCGGCCTCGAGGATCTTTCGGCCAGACGCCTGGTCGAGATGAGGATTCACGACGTGACGCCGGATTACGTCGAAGGGATGAGGCAAGCCGGCTTTCGAGATCTTTCGTCGCAGCGGCTGGTGGAGATGCGCATTCACGACGTGACTCCGGAGTACGTCGAGGCCGTCGAAAGCTACGGGCTGGCAGATCTCTCGAGCAACCGGATCGTCGAGATGCGGATTCATGACGTGACACCGGAGTTCCTGCAGGCGATGTCCGAGCTGGGCTACGCCGATGTCCCGAGCGAGAGCTGGGTCCAGGCCCGGATCCACGACGTCACCCCCCGCTACGTCCGTGAGCTGGGCGAGCTCGGCTACTCCCGACTACCGATCTCGAAGCTGGTCGAGATGCGGATCCACGACGTCACGCCGTCGTACGTTCGCCGCGTCAGCTCTGACGGCCGGCTGTCGGCCGATGACCTGATCGAGCGCCGGATTCACGGCGGCTGAGAGCGGTGGCTCGCGGAGCGGGCCTCCCGCAGATGACTCATCATCATACCGATCGGTCGCCAAGCGTTGGGACGGCTCTTTCAGGAGTGCTATTCCGGCTCGTAGGCTGACGCTCGCAACGGTTCGCTGGCGAGGCCTATCGAGGGCACGAACACTCCGGTTCCGACCGCGATGACGGTGAAGGCGATCCAACCAGGATGCCATGCCTCCGTGGACAGAATCAAGCGCAGCAAGAGCAATACCGGCAGCAGAAAGCCCGGTGCAAACATCACGTAGAGGGAACTGATCAGAGCTCCTTTGCGGCTTCCAGAGGCCCGGAGTCCGGCGACGGAGCGAGCCAGCAGGGTCCAGCCGACGCCTGTCCATAAGATGGCAATCACGAACGCGGCGGCAGAATAATCCGATGTAGGCACTTGCTTGAAGAGCGCCGGTTGCAGAGCAGTAGCCTCAGCGACCAGTATCGCGAAACCGGTGAGCAGGGCGGCGGCCGCCATTCTGCGGCGGGTGTACTGCGCGACGAAAGCGAACCCGACGGCCAGGCACGACCCCAGGAAAATCAGTATTAGGGCCACGAGTAGCTGGTCGGCTTCGAACCACCCCGACAGCGCGATCGCCAGAAGGGGAAGAAGCGCCAGCGGCACAGCAGCCGCGAAGTAGGCTCGCACGGCCCGAATGTCGTCCCTCGCCCACCTGCCTCTCAGGGGCAACCGCGAGACCCGCCGCGCCCAGAGCAGCGGCAGGGCGAAACCGAGGGTTGCCAGGCCAGCCGCCTTGTTGATGCCGCTCATTCCAGTGACCCACTCCTTGAGCGTTTGCTCCGGCAAAAGGGGGGACTGGAAGGCCAGAGTCCCAATGAGCACAGCCGCTGTGCCATAGGCGACGGTGTTGAACTCTGGCACCCTCGCTGGTCAAGGCGATCCCTTCGCCGTTCCTTCGGAGAACTGTC
>JBHHWO010000065.1:0-25537 GCA_046756565.1 Thermoanaerobaculia bacterium
CGCCGCTGGGCGCGAGCTACAACTCGTTCGATTCAGAGCGCTATGTGCTGTCGCTCGACGACCGGGCCTGGCGGGACGCCGCAGCAGCAGCGCCGTACGACTTCGTGATTCTCCTGGCCAACAGCGAGAAGTACGGCGGAGGGGGCATCTACCGGCTGTACGCGACCGCGGCGGTGGACTCCGGCTTCGCGCCGTATCTCATGGTGCACGAGTTCGGGCACTCGTTCGCCGGCCTGGGGGACGAGTACTACACGTCGAGCGTCGCCTACGAGGATTTCCAGGGCGAAATGACCGAGCCCGCTGAGCCAAACATCACGGCACTGCGGGATCCAGAGAAACTCAAATGGGCCGATCTGGTCGAGGAGGGAACGCCGCTACCGACGCCCTGGGGAAAGGCCGAGTTCGAGGCGAAGCAGCGGCAGATCCAGAGCGAGCGACGGAGACTTCGAGGCGAAGGGGCCCCCGAGTCCGCCCTCGAGCAGCTCTTCACCAGCGAGCGAGAGGAGATGACCACCCGGTTGGGGGCGGAAGAGTACGCGGGCAAGGTAGGTGCATTCGAAGGTGCCGGCTATCAGGCGCAGGGCCTCTACCGGCCGGCGGCCGACTGCATCATGTTCACTCGCGACGAGGTGGGTTTCTGCCCGGTCTGTAGCCGCGCCATCGAGAGGGTGATCGACCTCTACAGCCGGTAGGCTGGAGTCCGAGGCGTCAATGGTCGGACCTGGAGCTTCGGAAGTGGCGGCGGGGCCGAGTGGTTGGACCAAGACGATCGGCATCGTCGGCGGACTCGGACCCCACGCACACGTTCGTTTCGAGGAGCTGCTCTTGCGCGCCGTGGAGCGTCGCACCGCGGGAGCGACCCTTCGCGATCAGGACTACCCGCCATACCTCGTATCGTCTCTACCGGGCACGCCGGACCGAACCGACGCCGTCCTCGGACGGGGGCCGTCGCCGCTGCCCTGGCTCGAGCGGAGTCTTCGATCACTCACTGGAGACGGAACCGCGGGTCGCTTGGAAGCCGATTTTGCCGTGATTGCCTGTAACGCGGCACACGCGTTCGTGCCGGAGCTGCGGGCCAGAAGCACCCTGCCGATCCTGAGCCTGGTCGAAGAAGCGGTGGGCGCGATCGAGGGCCGAAAGGCCGTGGGCACGGTGGGCATCCTCGCGACCACGGGAACACTCAAGGCGGGTGTCTACCAGGCTGCGCTGGCGAAGCACAATCTCGTAGCCCTGACGCTGCCGGATCTTCCCGGTGGAGCCGAATTGCAGCGCGCTCTGGTGATGGAGTCGATCTACGGGGGACAGGAAGGGCCCGGGATCAAGGCGGGCGCGCATCGACACGGACCTGAGAGGGTCCGACTGCGGAAGAGTCTCGGCCGAGCCGCCGGCAGTCTCGGCGATGCGGGTGCCGAGGTGGTGCTGACCGCGTGCACGGAGATCCCGCTCGTGCTTCCGTCCGGAAGGATGGACGGGCTCGAGCTGGTCGATCCCCTCGAGATTGCCGCGATACAGGCACTTGCGGTAGCCGCCGGAGCGCGGGAGGTGGAGCTCGACGAACACGACCGCCCGGGAGGCAAAAGACCATGAACCTCTTGAAGTCAGCCGCCGCGGTACTTCTCTTCGGACCGCTGGTCGCCGTGGCCGCAGACGGCGGCTTGCGGCCCAGAATCCGAGATCTGGGCGTTACTCCCGGTGTTCTCACGCCCGGGCCACTCAACGCGATCACCGACGTCGAAGGTGTCCGGGTCGGGCACCGCACGATTGTGCGCGGCGACGACGTTCGCACCGGCGTCACGGCAGTTCTTGCCCACGGCGGCGACCTCTTCCGGGAAAAGACGCCGGCAGCCGTCTACGTCGGCAACGGCTTCGGCAAGGCGGCCGGTCTTCTGCAAGTGCAAGAGCTCGGCAACCTCGAGTCCCCGATCGTTCTGACCAATACGCTCTCGGTCGGTCGCGCGATCGAAGCGGTCGTCCGGTGGACGCTGGCGAGACCGGGCCACGAAGACGTCCGCTCAGTCAACGCGGTCGTGGGTGAGACCAACGACGGATACCTGAACGACATTCGGGGCATGCATGTCACCTACGAGGACGTGATTGCGGCGATCGAGTCGGCCGGTTCGGGTTCGGTGGAAGAAGGGAGCGTGGGGGCGGGCGTGGGTACCAGCGCCTTCGGCTGGAAGGGCGGTATCGGGACGTCCTCACGCAGGCTGCCAGAATCACTGGGTGGCTATACGGTCGGGGCCCTGGTTCAGAGCAACTTCGGTGGGGTGCTCTCGATCGATGGAGTCCGGGTAGGTGAGGCCCTTGGCCGGTACAGCTTTCGAGATCACCTCGAAGCAGGCGACGCAGCGCACGAGAGTGACGGCAAAGGCTCGTGCATGATCGTGCTGGCGACCGACTCTCCGCTCTCGGCTCGCAACCTCGAGCGGCTGGCGCGGCGCGCGGTGCTCGGTCTAGCCAGAACCGGAGGGTTCATGTCGAATGGCTCGGGCGACTTCGTGATCGCGTTTTCGACCGCCAATCTCGTGACCGGAGATCCACTGCGCGACCAGCGGCTCCTCGCCAACCACCGCATGAGCCCTCTCTTCCTGGCCACGGTCGAGTCGGTCGAGGAGGCGGTCTACAACTCCCTGACTCGGGCGACCACCGTCCACGGCCGCGACGATCACGTGCGGGAAGCCCTACCCCTCGGACCGTTGACCCGTCTCTTGAAGAGATCGCCGTCCGCCGCCGAGTGATCGGCGAGGCTATTTCAAGGTCAGCTCGAGAACGCCGCCCCGGGCGGAGCCGTTGAACACCTCGCAGCCACGCACCGAGTTTCGGCGGGCTCGCCAGAAGACGTCGCCGTTGTCGAGCCGGCGCCACAGGACCTTGTAGCTCCGGCTCTGGCGAAGCCCGCAGACGGTGACCGGCCGAATGCCGACCGAGGATTCGGGCTGGTAAACGAGATAGCGTTTGCCGTCGGGCTTCTTGGAGCTTCCGGGTTTCTTGGCGGAGAACAGGGCGTAGCCGGACGACGCGAATGTGTCCGGGTGTCCTGGCCGGGTCTTGCTCTGAGGGACCAACTCGGCCACGTCGATCTTTCGGGCCACGCGAGCGATGGTGGCGAGGGTTCTCTGCAGCCGAGCAGTCGGCGCCCGTCCTCGATCGAGATCGCAGCCGCCCCGCCACCAGGGCAGGCTGTCCCGACCGTCGGGAATCGTGAGCGCGATGGGGTGAAGACCGCGGAAGAAGCTCTTCCAGGCCCAGTCCGGGTCCGACGCCAACGGCGAGAGATGGTCACTGTCGGCAACGACCACCTTCGATCCGTCAGCGGCAGGAGGCTTCGCCGGGAGGCTCACCTCGAAGCAGTCACTTCCGGTCTCGACGCCGTAGCGCTGGGTCCGGCACGGCGACATCAGGTCCGCGCCATAGGCGGGTCCGGGCATCTCCCGTCCGCCGACGCAGCTTGCCCAGATCAGGTGACGCCGGTTGCGGTCTGCCGGGTCGGAGGCGATCTTCTCGTCTTCGAGCTCACGAAGGCGATCGACGACCAGCCGGACCCAGGAACCGGCGCTACCGTCCAGCTCGTTGCCGACCTCCCAGACGAAGTTGTCGAGCTCGTAGAGGGCGTCGACCATACGGCGAAGGTATTCGGCGTGGATCGGCGCCAACCGCGCTCCGGACTGGTTTCTCTTGTTCAGCCTCTGGATGTTGTTGCTGCGATTGAGAGGGTGAACGGCCCAGGGGTTGGGTCGCCTCCGGCCCTCGCCGTCGTCCACGCTCCACTGCTGGAACAGCAGGACGCTGGTGTAGAGGCCGTGGTCTGCCGCGGCCTTGAGGCGTCGCCGCAGCCGATTGAAGTAGCGCTCGTCCCAGCGAGTGAGGTCGTAGACGCGGCGGCCCTGGACGATCACCTCCTCGAACGGCAGTGGTGAGTAGTAACCGTCGGACCAGCTCCAGCCCCGAAAGAACGTGAACCCGTCCTGCTTGAGCTCGTCGAGCCAGGCTTGATAGTCGAAGTCGGTGGAGTCCTTGCCGTCGTCGTAGTCCTGGAAGACGTGCCAGGTGTGGGGTCCGACCAGCAAGATCGCCTCACCCGAGTTGTTGGTGAGATAGCGCGGGTTGTCCGGATGGATGCGCAGGAGGCCGTCGACGTCGGCGGCCAGGGCGGCCGGAGGAATCGCGGCGAGCCCGAGGAGTATGGCGATTCGAGATCTCATCATTGTTTTTACGAACGAGTCACCAAGAGCGTCGAGCCTTCGCCTCTGCCGCAGTCTACTCCCTCGGGGGTGCAAGATCGCAGCCGCTCGCGCTCCGAGGGCGCCGGTTTCGGTCGCCTTCGGAATGCTACGCTCGTAATGGTCTCGTCATTCTCGCTCCGGGAATCGCAGCTTTCGAACGAGAATCATGGTGAGTGAATCCGACAGGCGCTTTCTGGCCCAGGCGCAGGAGGTCATTCGGCAGCTCGCGCCGCTGATCCGAAACTCGTACTTTCACGACCTGTCGAACGCGGTTTTCGATCAGCCGATTCAGAAGCTCCTCGGCGCTATGCGCCCGTTGGCGGAGGCCGAGGACAGCTTTTCACTGGAGCGCCTGGATCAGGAGCTGTTTGCCAACGGCGTGCGAGTGCCACAGAGGGTGCAGACGGCTCACGCCTACAGCTTGGTGGTCGAGGAACTCGAGAAGCAGGGGGTGGGCGGGCTGTGCTTGCAGCCCGAGCTTTCGGGCTCAGAGCTGCGCAGCTTGCTCGCGTTCCTGGCGAGCACGCGCTCGGCGGCCTCGGAGTCCGAAGCCGAGGTCGACGATCTAAACCAGCGCCTGGCGGAGGCCGGAGTGCAGAACGTGGAGCTGCTAGCTCCCCGGGCCGAGATCGAGGGAGCCAGCGGCAAGCAGCGCCTGAGCCTGAGGGCCCGCGCGCTCAACACCTACCAGGAGGTTCTGGATTTCATTCAGACCACGTTTACCGGCATCGACTCCCCCGGCCAGCTCAACCAGCGTAAGGCCAAGAGGGTGGTTCAGAAGCTCGTCGATCTGAGCGGCGAGAAGGGTGAGGGTTTTTCGCTGTTCGGCCTCGCGGCGATCAAGGATCACGATCACTACACCTTCAACCACATGGTCAACGTGTGTGTCCTGGCGATCGCGTTCGGCCAGCGTCTCGGGTTGGCGCGCCAGGAGCTGGCGGAGCTGGGACTCTGTGCGCTCTATCATGACCTGGGCAAGCTCAACATTCCGCTGGAAGTGCTGAACAAGCCCGGAAAGTTGAGTGCCGAGGAGTGGGCGCTGATGGGCAATCACACGGTCTACGGTGCACGCGCGCTATACCCGCTGCTGCAGAAGGATCTGCGTTCGGTGCCGCGGGTCATGGCCGTCCTGCAGCACCACTTCGGCTTTTCCGGGGAGGGCTATCCGAACCTGCGAGTCCTCAAGCGGCAGACGCTGTTTGCGCGGATCATCGCGGTCGTCGATCTCTTCGATGCCATGACCACCAAGCGGGTCTATCAAGAAGAGTACCTACCCGACGAGGCACTGCGCACAATGCACCGCCTGGCGGGCAAGTACTGCGACCCGGTGGTTGTCAAGGCGTTCACCAATTGCATCGGCATCTTCCCGGTGGGCTCGACGGTGGAGCTGTCCTCGAACGAGCTGGCCGTGGTCGTCGAGCCCAGCTCCGACAGTCCCGACCGGCCCAAGGTCAGGGTGGTGACCGATGCGAGCCAGCAGCCGATCGAGCCCTACCTGCTGGATCTGGGCCTGGCCGAGAGCGCGGAACTGTCGATTCACGGGTGCGTAGATCCGGACAGCTACGGCTTGAACCCGGCCTACTTTGCGGTCTGACCCGCGGGCGTAGGCCCTAGCCGGACTTCGGGGATGCGCTTCGGCTCCTCTCGAGGCGGCCGGTCGCGGCGAGCCAGACGATCAGTCCCCACATCGGGATCAGGGCCCAGCGTTCGATTGTTTCCCTGCCGTCCGCCAGATGCTCGAAGAAGAAGCGGTAGATCTCGGCGTTGAAACCCAGGTGGACCAGAAAGCCGGTCAGAAAGTGGGTGCCGCTCCGGAGCGAGAGCCAGACGATAACGACCGATAGACCGACCAGGGTTGCCGCGTAGAGAGCAAGCGTGGTTACCGTAATCGGCTTACCGCTGATCGAGGTGCCGGCCGGCGCGAAAAAGAGTGGTGTGTCGCCCCTGGCGGTCAAGGCGATCGCCATCAGACTCGGTCCGTAGGCGCCGAGGAGCAGAGGGAGGTAGACGCCGAGGCCGGCGCCGTCGACGCCGGCGGCGCGGTAGCGCGGCACTGTGATCAGGAAGAAAACCCAGGACCATCCGAGGGTCAGGCCCAGAAAGGGCCAGATCCTGCTTGGGATGTGCGGCTGCATGTAGTGCTCGCTACGGGTGGTCCGCGGCCGTGGTTTCGTGGCCCTGCGAGCACCCTACCCGTTTGGAGGGTTGAAAAACAGGACTGAATTGGTCCAGAATCTCCCTTCCATGTGCCGGGCTTGTGCCACCGATCACGCCGCGGAGCTCGTTTGCGAAGAGCGTCTGTCCGATTACCTTCGCCAGACCTATCTTTTTCGCGACCTGACCGACGAGCAGCTCGCCGAGGTCGTTTCCGAAATCCGGTCCTTGCAGGTAGCCGATGGTCATTGGCTGTATCGGCAGGGCGACGGAGCGGACCGCTTCTTCGTCGTCCGCGAAGGCCAGATCGCTCTGTTTCGGCAGTCGGCCGAGGGACGCGAGAGCATTATCGCGATCGTCGGCGCGGACGAGGTCTTCAGCGAGGAGTTGCTCGTGGTTCCAGACGCTCGCCACGATCTCAACGCGCGCGCGGTCGGCGACTGCACTCTGCTCAGCATCGACCGCCTCGCGTTCCGGTCGTTCGTCGAGGGCTCTGCGTCGCTGAGCTTCCGCCTCATGGGTACGTTGTACCGCCGCCAGAAGATGCTGCTCGACCACGTCGAGCGTCTGACCCTTCAAGACGCGACGCAACGGCTGATTGCCTACCTGCTGGATCAGATAGGGCGCGACGAGGTGGGCGTTAGCGCGGATCCGCAGCGCTTCGAGCTGTCGCTGCCCAAGAGCACACTCGCCGCTCATCTCTCGATCCAGCCCGAGACCTTGTCTCGGATCCTGTCGCGACTCAAGGAATGCGACTATCTTCGAGAAGAAGATGACGCGCTGGTCGTGCAGTCCGAGCAGCTGCGCGCCGGGTTGAGCTGCACGCTGTGTCCGCACCGCTGGGGCTGCCCCGGTCCGGATCAGCTCGCCAGCCCTCTCTTCGGCGAAGGTCCGACGCTGGCCTCGCGGGCCGTCTAGACGGCGTCTCGAAGGCCCGAGAGGCGAACCGGGGCCCCGGTCGCCGGTGATAGGTTGGCATCATGCCCAGTTACAACGATTTGCGTCCGGACTCGGACGAATCCAGGAAGGACTACGCGCTGGTCTTTCCGGAGATGACCGGCGTCGAGAAAAAACGGACCATCGAGAACCTTCTCGTCCTGCGGGCCGGCTTGGACGCGACGGTCGCTACCAAGAAATCCGACCGGAATGTCCTGATTGCGAGCTGGAACATCAAGGAATTCGGGCACACGACCCAGCGCCTCCCGGAGGCCTTCTTCTACACGGCCGAGATCCTCGACCGCTTCGATCTGGTCGTGGTCCAGGAGGTCAAGACCGGTCTGGAAGACCTTTACCGGCTGATGAAGCTTCTGGGCGACGACTGGTCCTATCTGGTCAACGACATCACCGAGGGGAACTCGGGCAACTCCGAGCGCGGCGCCTATCTCTACAACAACAAACGGATCCACTTCGCGGGTCTCGCCGGCGAGATCGTGCTGTGGGACGCTCTCACACAGAATGCCTCGATTCAGCAGCTGAAGCGCACTCCCTATCTGACCGGCTTTCGCACCGGCTGGAAGAGCTTCTCGCTGGTCAATCTCCATCTGCACCCCGGCGATGCCTCCGACGACATCGCGTATCGACGAGAGGAGGTCGAGTTGCTCCTGGCTGCTCTCGAGACCAAGACCGCCGCCGGCACGCTCTGGAACAAGAACATCATCGCGGCCGGGGACTTCAACTTCTACGAAGGAGCCAGCAAGGACGATCCGACCCTGGACCTGGTACGGGCAGCGGGTTTCCGCGAAGTAGAGGGACTGCGCGGAGTCGACACCAACGCCTCCCAGACCGAGGTCTACGATCGGCTGTTTCTGACCAGTAACGACTACTTCAAGGTGGCGCTCGACGCCAACGGCAGGGAGAACGGCGGAGTCTTCCCGATCTTCGACTACGTCTACAAGGACGGCGAGGAAGAGATCTACAAGGCCTACATGCTGGAGCAGTACACGGGCAACAAGGACCTCGAGGCACCGGGCAAGCTGACCAGCTACTTCAAGCACCCCTGGAGAAAGAACCAGATGTCGGACCACTTTCCGATCTGGTTCGAGTTGATCACGGACTCGGCGGACTCCTTCCTGGAAACCAAGCTCGCGGCGTATTAGCTTCGGCCGGCGCTCCGGATTTTGGCTGAACCCGGCCTTGGTTGGCCCCGTAGTTGCTTATGAGAGAAGTAGGGGCCCTCCTTTCAGGCGGTCCCGGGCAATGTGACCATGTTCGATAGAAGCACCAGCTGGCAGCGACTGGGCGGCGAAAGCGACCGCGTTATCAAGATGCACCTCGGCCATGTGCCCGAGCTGCCCACCGAAGACCCGGACGAGAAGCGCGGGCTGCGGGCGGCGATCTGGGCGGCGGTGGTGGCGCATGCCGTCCTTTTCGCCATCCAGTTTCCCGCGGCGCGAGCGGTCCTGCGGCCGGCCTCACCCGCCAAGCCGGTCTACATCGTTCAGCAGGTGCGCTTCTTGCCGCCGCCTCCGAAGGCCGAGCAGGTACTGCCCAAGAAGAAGGAGAAGAAACGGGTGATCCCGATCCCCGACCCGACGCCGGAGGAGCCGGAGCCGATCCGGCTTGCCGAGGTCGAGGCCCCGGACCTCGACATCGTCAGCGAAGGCGTGGTTTTCGGCATTCCCGACGCGCCGCCTTCGGACGGACCGACAGGCCCGGTGCATCATCTGACCGGTGACATCTCGCCGCCGGTAAAGATCTTCTACCCGACGCCCAGGTACACCGAGGAAGGACGCCAGGCCCGGATCCAGGGCGTCGTGATCCTCGAGGCGGTGGTCGATACCGAAGGCAACGTGAGCCGGGTCAAGGTTCTGAAGGGCCTGCCCCAGGGCCTGAGTGAGCAGGCCGTCGAAACCGCCGAGCAGTGGAAGTTCCAGCCGGCGAGAAAGGCGGGGGTGCCGGTGGCGGTCTTCCTGAACCTGACGATCCGCTTCACCCTGCAATAGGCTGGGCTATCCCGAGAGGGTCGCGCGCAATTGCCGAGCCACGTTCTCGGCGGTGAAGCCGAACGGCTCGGGCAGAGCCGCCAGCGGCGCCGAGGCGCCGAAACGATCCACGGCGACGGTAGTCCCCCGGTCTCCGACGTACCGGTGCCAGCCCAGAGAGCAACCGGCCTCGACCGATACTCGTGCGTAGATCTCCGACGGCAGGACGCTCTCGCGATAGTCGGATGTCTGGGTCTCGAAGAGCTCCCAGGAAGGGAGACTCACGACCCGGACATTCAGCCCCTCGTCTGCGAGCGCCGACTGAGCCTCGAGAGCCGTCGCCACTTCCGAGCCGGTGGCGATGAGAATCCCTTGGGGTGTGCCCCCGGCGGCCTCCGAAACGACGTAGCCGCCGCGGGCCACGCCCTCGCGTGCCAGCCGTCCGGTGGACTCGAGAATCGGGAGCTTCTGGCGCGTCAGGACGATCGCGGTCGGCCGGTCGCGGGTCTCGAGTGCCACCGCCCAGGCGGCTGCGACCTCGTTGAAATCGGCGGGCCGTATCACCGTCAGCTGGGGAATGGCCCTGAGGGATGCCAGGTGGCCTTCCGGTTGATGGGTCGGACCGTCCTCGCCCAGGAAGATCGAATCGTGAGTGAAGACGAAGATCGGGCCGATCTCCATCAGCGCCGCCAGCCGGACCGCCGCGCGCATGTAATCCGAAAACACCAGAAACGTTCCGGCATAGGGGATGAAGGCCTTCGAAAGCGCCAGCCCGTTGAGAACCGCGCCCATGGCGTGCTCCCGGACGCCGTAGCGGAAGTTTCGCGCCAGACGATCCGCTGCCGAAAAGTCGCCGTCGGATGCCAGATAGGTGTTGACCGAGCCGGTCAGATCGGCCGATCCGGTCATGAACTCGGGGAACACCGGAGCCAGAGCGTTGAGGACTGCACCCGACGCCTTGCGGGTCGCGATCGGTCCGTCCTCCGGGCCGGCCACAGGGAGCGAGTCGCGCCAGTTCTCGGGCAGCCGGCCTGCGAGCCGGCGCTCGAGCTCCGCCGCTTCGGCGGCATGCCTCTCTCGATGGGTACGGTGCAGAGCGTCCCATTCGGCCTCGAGCCGTTTGCCCCGCGGCCCGCTGTTCGAGAACGCCTCGCGGGCCTCTTCGGGAATGTGGAAGGACGGATCGGGCGGCCAGCCCAGTGCCCGCTTGGTCAGCTCGGCCTCGTCGGGACCCAGCGGCGACCCATGAGCCGACGAGGAATCCTGCTTGTTGGGACTGCCGTAGCCGATGTTCGAGCGGACCACGATCAGCGTTGGACGCGCGGTCTCGGCTGCGGCAGCCGTGGCGGCTTCGTCCAGGGCCGTCAGATCGTTGCCGTCCACGGCGCGGATGACTTTCCAGCCGTAGGCCTCGAAGCGCCTGCCGACGTCTTCGGTAAACGACAGGTCCGTGGACCCGTCGATCGAGATCCGGTTGTCGTCCCAGAAGACCTTGAGAGAGCCGAGCTCGAGGTGACCGGCCAGTGAACAGGCCTCCGACGCGATGCCCTCCATGAGGTCGCCGTCGCTGGCGAAGACCCAAGTCCGGTAGTCGAAGAGAGGCAGGTCGTCCTTGTTGAATTCGGCAGCGAGCCGTTCGCGCCCGATCGCCATCCCGACCGCCGTGGAGATGCCCTGGCCCAAGGGACCGGTCGTGGTCTCGACTCCCGGCGTCAGTCCGTGCTCGGGGTGGCCAGGGGTCTTCGAGCCGTACTGCCGGAAGTTCTTTATCTCGTCGAGCGAGAGGTCGTAACCCGATAGATGCAGGAGGGCGTAGATGAGCGCCGAGGCGTGTCCGCAGGAGAGGATGAAGCGGTCCCGGTTCGGCCAGCCGGGATTCGCGGGGTTGTACCGCAGGTGCCGGGTAAAGAGCGTATAGCCCAACGGTGCCAGCCCCATCGGCGCTCCTGGATGCCCACATTTCGCGGTCTCGACCATGTCCACCGCCAGAAAACGGATGGTATTGACGGCGACCAGATCGACGTCAGTGGGAGACCAGGAACTCAATATTCGATGCTCGGGCGCGGGCTCTCGTTTGTGGCGCGGCGAGCATAGCGGCGCAGTGGGCTCGTGCCAAGCCCATCGGGGACACAATTCCTTTGTGTCCCCTCCCGACTGGTTTTCAAGCGGATCTCTGCAGTGGATCTGGCCGATAGTAGGCCGCCGGTGCCATCTTCTCGCTCGGCAGACCTCGCTCGTAAGAGGCACGCGGCCGGCCTTTCAGGCACAGTGCCGGTCTTGGATGTGTGGTTGGTTGCCTTTGCGCTGCGATCGCGCGTCCCGGTAAGGTCGGGCTTCAAGAATTCGGGCTTCGCGCGAGCGGAAAAGACGCGGCGTTGGGAGAGAGCTAGTCCGAGCCGCGCTTCAGGAGCAGGATGGCAGCCAGGCCACCCATGAAGATGAGAGGCCGCAGGACCTGGACGCCCTCACCGTTGGAGACGTGGGTGTAGGCCGCGCCCAGCATCACCGCAACCAGGCCGACGGCGGCCCAGCGGGTGGTCTTGGGGATCAGCAGGCCGATGGCTCCGGCGAGCTCGACCACGCCGATCAGCGAGGTGAGGCCACCGACGGTTTCCTTTCGGTCGTTTTCTTGACGCCGGACTCGCCGGCTGGGGCTCAATTCGTTGCACCAGGTACGACTGGCGGAGAGGGGGGGATTCGAACCCCCGGACCAGGTTACCCCGGTCGCCTGCTTAGCAAGCAGGTCCGTTCGACCACTCCGGCACCTCTCCCGGTCGAAGGCGGCTATTCTACGCACCGGAAAGGAGTTCGGCTAGGGGCCGCTCCCGACCTTCGCGTCCCTCAGCCGCTCGTCTCGCTTCGCACTCGGGACGCCGGTTGGCGTAGCTTTGGTGCCCCTCGGTTGCCGTCTCGCTCAGTTGAGCCACGAGTGCCTGGGGTAGTGGGTCGACCCACTACCGTGCCTGGACGCAGGAGGTATCGAACACTCGTTTTGCCGTATGCTCTCTCCTTCCGCCCCGGTACGGTGCCGGTGTGGTCGGCTCCAGGCAAGACGTCATAAAGTGGTTCGCACTCGCTTCGCTCCCTCGCCCACCGGGTACCTCCATATCGGAGGTGTGCGCACGGCGCTTTTCAACTGGCTATTCTCGCGCAAGCACGGCGGCGCGTTCGTGCTCCGGGTCGACGACACCGATCGGCAGCGGAATCTCGAGGAAACGCTGGCGCCGATTCTCCACGGCTTCCGCTGGCTGGGAATCGACTGGGACGAGGGCCCCGAGGTCGGTGGCGACTACGGTCCCTACTTCCAGTCGGAGAGAAGCGAGCTGTATCAGGCCGCCGTCGACCGGTTGATCGAGTCGGGGCGGGCGTACTACGACTACGCGACCGCAGACGAGTTGGCCGAGGAGCGGAAGCAGGCCGAGGCGGAGCAGCGCAAGCTCATCTACAGCCGGCGCTTCCGGGCCGAGACGCAGGCCGACCGTGAGCGCTTCGAGGGCGAAGGCCGGCAGGCGGTCGTGCGCCTCCAGATGCCCCGCGAGCGCGAGTGTCGGTTCACCGACCTGATTCGCGGCGACATGACCTTCGAGTGGAAGCGAGAGCAGGATCACGTCATCCAGCGCGCCGACGGCACGTTTCTCTACCACCTGGCCTCGGTCGTCGACGATCACGAGATGGCGATCAGTCACGTGATTCGCGCCGAGGAGCATCTGTCGAACACTCCGCGCCAGATCTTCATTGCCGAGGGACTGGGCTACGAGCGGCCGGGTTACGCGCACCTCCCATACGTGGCCGAGCCGGGTTCGAAGAACAAGCTCTCGAAACGCAAGCTCGCGAAGTACCTGAAGCATCCGGAGTTCGCGCGCCTGGCGCATCACGGCGAGGAGATCGCGCACTCGATCGGGCTGTCGCCGGACGCGGAGACCTTCAACCCGGTGATCGTGGATTTCTACGAGACCGTGGGCTTCCTGCCCGAAGCGGTGCTCAACTACTTGCTTCTCCTGGGCTGGTCGCTCGACGACAAGACCGAGCACTTCGATCGGGCGGCCATGATCGAGAGCTTCTCGCTGGAGCGGGTTCAGAAGTCGCCGGCGAGCTTCGACCCGATCAAGCTCATGAGCTTCGAGGAACGACATATGGACTCGCGCCCGGTTGAGGAGCGGATCGCGCTCTGCCGGCCGTTTGCCGAAAAGGCGAACTGGGACCTCGCCGCCGCGGACCTGGGAGCGATTGTCGCGGCCGCCGGCGACCGGATCAAGGTCGCCGGCGACGTTCTCCAGTTTGGCGACTTCTACCGGGCGGACGCCGATCTGGCCTATGACGAGACGGCCTGGCAGAAGCGCCTCGGGGGTGCCGAGCGTGCGGGCGAGCTTCTGGCCGAGTTCCGTGCCGTGCTCGCGAAGCTCGCCAACTTCGACGAGCTCGAGCTCGAGAGCGCCATGCGGGATTTCGTCGCCGATCGGGACATCAAGCTGGGTGAGATCATTCACGCGGTCAGGGTGGCGGCCACCGGCAAAGCGGTCGGCTTCGGCATGTTCGAGACCTTGGCGATTCTCGGGCGGGAGCGTACCCTTGCTCGCATTGACCGAGCTCTCGAGAGACTCGACGAGGAGCCGGTGGAGGACACGCCTTGAGCGAGAACCGAGAGGCTTCCGCCAGCCACTTCATCAAATCGATCATCGAGGAAGAGCTCGCCTCGGGAAAGCGCACCGGCGTCCAAACGCGGTTCCCGCCGGAGCCCAATGGATACCTACACATCGGCCACGCCAAGGCCATCTGCCTCAACTTCGGTCTTGCGGACGAGTTCGACGGCACCTGCAATCTGCGCTTCGATGATTCGAATCCGTTGAGCGAGAAGCAGGAGTACGTCGACTCGATTCGCGAGGACGTCGCCTGGCTTGGCTTCGACTGGGGCGAGCGCGAGTACTTTGCCTCCGACTACTTCGAACAGCTCCACGACTGGGCGGTGGCGTTGATCGAGAAAGGCAAGGCCTACGTCGACGATCTTTCGGCCGAGGAGATCCGGGAATACCGCGGCACTCTGACGGCGCCAGGTCGCGAGAGTCCCTGTCGGGACCGCTCGGTAGAGGAGAACCTCGATCTCTTCGAGCGCATGAAGAACGGCGAGTTCGAAGACGGATCCAAGGTTCTGCGCGCCAAGATCGATATGGCGGCAGGAAACCTCAACATGCGCGACCCGGTGATGTACCGAATCCTCCATGCCGACCACTACCGGCGAGGCGGTGAGTGGTCGATCTACCCGACCTACGACTTCACCCACGGGCAGTCCGACTCGCTCGAGGAGATCACCTATTCGCTCTGCACGCTCGAGTTCGAGGATCACCGGCCGCTATACGACTGGTTCATCGAGAGCCTCGAGATCTTTCCGTCGCGACAGATCGAGTTCGCGCGTCTCAACATCTCGCACACGGTGCTCTCGAAGCGCAAGCTCAAGCAGCTGGTCGAGGACGGCCATGTCACCGGTTGGGACGACCCTCGCATGCCGACACTGTCAGGCATCCGTCGCCGGGGCTATCCGCCGGGCGCGGTCCGCGATTTCTGCAATCGGATCGGCATCGCCAAGGCCGACTCGACGGTGGATCTGGCGCTGCTTCAGCACTGCGTGCGCGAAGAGCTCAATCGTACGGCTCTGCGGCGGATGGCGGTGCTCGATCCGCTCAAGGTGGTCATCGACAACTACCCGGAGGGCGAGTCCGAAGAGCTCGAGGCGATCAACAACCCGGAAGACGAGTCGGCCGGTAAGCGGTCGGTTCCCTTCTCACGCGAGCTTTGGATCGAGCGTAAGGACTTCATGGAAGATCCGCCGAAAAAGTTCTTCCGGCTCGCGCCGGGCCGGGAGGTGCGGCTGCGTTGGGGGTACTTCATCACCTGCAACGATGTGATCAAGGACGAGAGCGGCGAGATCACCGAGCTACGGTGCACACATGACCCGGAGACGCGCGGTGGCCATGCGCCCGACGGCCGCAAGGTGCGCGGCACGATTCACTGGGTATCCGCCCAGCACTCGATACCGCTCGAGATCCGGCTCTACGACCACCTGTTCACCAAGGAAGATCCGGGTGAGGTCGAAGAGGACGGGAGCTTTCTCGACAACCTGAATCCCGACTCGATCACTGTGCTCGCAGGGCAAGGCGAGCCCAGCCTTGCCGGTGCCGTGCCGGGCGAGCGATTTCAGTTTGAGCGCCAGGGCTATTTTTGCGCGGACTCCGGGGACCACTCGGCCGAGCGGGCGGTGTTCAACCGCACGGTGACCCTGCGCGACACCTGGGCGAAGCTCCAGAAACGCGGTTAGTAGTCGGTGCCCGGGTCCGGCGCGCTGTCACCGACCAGGACGGACCCCTGCATCTCGCAGCAGTTCTGGTGCGAGAGACAGTAGTAGCGAAAGGTCTTGCCGTCAGTGCTGGCGTCGAAGGTGTGCTCGAAGAAATCGCCTTCGTTCGAAAACGCGAAGCCGCTGTCCCAGATCAGGTTGTCCTCGGTCGAGGTGTGATTCGAGCGATTGCCGCGCAGGACCCAGCGAACCGTGTCGCCGGCCTTGATGTTGATCCGCTTTGGTTCAAAGGCATCGTCCACCACTTCGACGACTTGGATGTCCGCCGTCGGTGTCCCGCCGGTATTGCCACTGTGGCAGTCCGAGGCCGGCGCGAGATCGCCCTTCTTGTTGGCGATGTCGATGCACGCCCAGACCTCGGATCCGGCCGGGATGTCGGCGCCGCTCGGATTGGCCGAGATCGTCTGGACGGTGCCGCCCGGGATGTTCTTCCTGATCCTCTTGGTGGCGGTGAACGTGCCGTCTGCCTTGATCGACATCTTAAGGGTAATCTTCTGGTTTCGCTTCGCGGTCGCCTGGTCCTCGCCCTTGATCGTCACGGTGATCCTGCTCGGCGGGTCTGCGCCCTTGGTGTCAAGATAGCCCGAGACGCGGACGTAGTATTTCTTGAGATTCACTCCGATGGGGTAGAAGGCCTTGTGCACCTCCTCGGCACTTCCGGCCTCGACAGCCTCGTCGACGGTGAAATGGAACAGGAACGCCTGCAGCGGGCCCAGGGTGCAGTTGCCGGTGAACGCCAGGATCGACAGGCATAGCGCGGCCAGGCTGAGTCGTGCTCGGATGGTTGGGTGAACCTTGCTCATGGAGCGTCCTCCGTGGGTTCGAACATCGCTGATAATACGGTGCGGCTTCGCGTTTGGATCCCTCGGAGACCTCATTCAATCCATTGAATCGAAAGGGGCTTGGACCAACTCAGTGCAGGTCCTCGGGCTTGCGATTCGATTGACGCGTGAGCGGCGTTCTTGCTAGCGTCTGCCGCTGTTGGGACGTCGTTCAATGGTAGGACACACGGCTCTGGACCGTGGAATCGGGGTTCGAATCCCTGCGTCCCAGCCACAACTTTTCCCTGAAGCAGGCTGCCTGTAATCGTCCTTGCTCACGTCCTAACGCCTGGTCACCGACCGCGGGCGTTCCGCGGGCGGAAACTCCCAAGGAGGCCCTGAGATGAACGTCCGCTCTTTTTTGGTTACCGTGCTTGCGCTTTCCTCGTTGGCCGTCGCCGGCTGCGCGCCGCAAGGGTCCGAAATAGCAGAGACCGATCCCTACCTCTGGCTCGAAGAAATCGACGGAGAGAGAGCCCTCCACTGGGTGCGCGAGCAGAATGCACACACCGCTGAGCGCCTCAAGGCCCATCCCGAGTTCGAGTCGTTTTACAGCCAGGCGCTGGCGGCGCTCAACTCGACCTCGCGGATTCCACACGTCCAGCAGCGTGGCGACTACCTCTACAACTTCTGGCGTGACGAAGAGCATCCGCGCGGCCTCTACCGTCGCACGACGCTCGCGGAGCTGCGCAAGGACGAGCCCGAGTGGAAGACGGTCCTGGACATCGATGTCATGTCCGCGGCCGACGGCGAGAAGTGGGTCTACAAGGGGATTACGTGTCTGCCCGACGAGTATCGCCACTGTTTGGTGCGCCTGTCTCCGGGCGGCGGCGACGCCACCGTGATTCGCGAGTTCGACATGGACGCCCTGGCATTCGTCGAGGGCGGCTTCGAGCTGCCGGTGGCCAAGAGCCAGGCGAGCTGGCTCGACAAGGACACCCTCTTCGTCGGCACCGATTTCGGTGACGGCTCGATGACCGACTCAGGCTACGCGCGCATCTCCAAGCTGTGGGAGCGTGGAGCTCCGCTGGCCGATGCTAGCAGCCTGTACGAAGGCGACGTGAAGTCGGTCTCAGCCGGGGCGAGCCGGATTCACATGGACGCCGGCGACATCGACCTGGTGAGGGAGGGGATCACGTTCTGGCGGGCGAACCGGTTTCATCTGGTGGGCGACGAGCTCCACAAGCTGGCTTTGCCGGAGACCGCGAGAATCGAGGACGGATTCCAGGGCAAGCTGGTGATTTCGCTCAAGGAGACCTGGGAGCGGGGCAGCCGCTCGCTGCGCCCCGGGACGGTGATCATCGCGTCTCCCGAGGAGCTCTACGAAGGTGCTCTGGAGGAAGGAGCCGGCGAGATCGAGGTGCTGGTCGAGCCGACCGACGAGGCGGTGGTTGAGGATGTCAACGCGACCGACGAGGCCATCCTGGTTACCATGCTCGAGAACGTCACCGGCAAGCTCTACCGGTATCGTCCGTCGGCGGACGGGTGGCAGCGCGATGCGATCGCGTTCCCGGACAATGGCGCTCTGAGCGTGACGACAACGGACGCAAAGTCGGGCAGCTTTTTCGCCGAGTACGAGAGCTTCGTGACGCCGCCGACACTCTTTCACGTCAGCGGCCCCGATTGGCAGCCCGAGCTCATCAAGGCCCAGGACGCGACGTTTGACGGCAGCGGATTCGAGGTGAGTCAGCATTTCGCCACCTCGGCAGACGGCACGAGGATTCCGTACTTCGAGGTCCGGTCCGTGGATGCGGAGCTCGACGGCACGAACCCGACCCACATCTTTTCCTACGGCGGTTTTCGCAACTCGCTGACGCCTTCGTACTCGGGGTCATACGAGCCGCTGCAGGGCGCGTACGGCAAACTCTGGCTCGAGCGGGGCGGCGTCTTTGTTCTGGCCAATATTCGTGGCGGCGGTGAGTTCGGGCCGGATTGGCACGCCGCAGCGCTTCTCAAGAACCGGCACAGGGCATTCGAGGACTTCGAGGCCGTGGCCGAGGACTTGATCGAGCGGGGCGTTACCTCTGCGGGGCACCTGGGAATCGAGGGCCGCAGCAACGGCGGGCTGCTGGTCGGCGCGGCTCTGACCCGCCGGCCGGATCTCTGGGGCGCCGTGGTCTGCGGCGTGCCGCTCTCCGACATGAGGCGGTACCACAAGCTCCTCGCCGGAGCGAGCTGGATGGCCGAATACGGCGACCCGGATGATCCGGAGATGTGGGAATACATCAAGACTTACTCGCCGTACCACAACCTCGCACCGAATACCGACTACCCGGCGACTTTCTTCTTCACCTCCACTCGCGACGATCGCGTCCATCCCGGACACGCCCGTAAGATGGCGGCGAGGATGATCGAGCTCGGCCAGGAAGTCTGGTACTACGAGAACCTCGAGGGCGGCCACGGCGGCAGTTCGACCAATGACCAACTGGCCTACCGGCTGGCTCTGGCCTACAGCCACCTTTGGTCCCAGCTACGGTAGAAGGGCATCACCGGGCCCATGAGCGCTAGCGGCCGTCCGCGTCTAGCGGCAGCGGAGCGAGCTCCTCGGACTCACGCGCGGCCTCGAGGGCGACGAGGCGCTCGGTGGATTGGCGTAGGGCCTCGACCGTCTGGTCGAGCTCTTCGAGCTCGGCCAGGCGCGCTCGGAGCGCGACCAGCTCCAACTCCTGGGCCTCTAGCAGAGCATCTCGGGCTTCCAGAATCTCGACCAGGACCTCCCACTCGGAGACGCCGATCAAGACCTCGACGGGACGGGCTCCGCCCACCGGGTTGGTCTCGAGGGCGCGGCCGACCAGCAAAGGCAGCTTGGCGGGGGTGACGTCAGAGGGCGAGACACCGGCAGCAGAGCCGTCGTGTCGGCCCGACGCGAACACCAGATCGCCGGCTCGGACCGGACCGATCACTGAGATCGGCAGCTTTCCGATCAGTGCCACCGGAACCCGGTCGTCGTCCGAGGGCTCTGGTTCGACCGCAACCACCACGACCCGGTCGGCGCCGGCGGTCGACAGCGATAGCCCGCTACCGAAGAGGCCGGCGACCTGGCCGGCGGCGAAGGTCTGAGATGAGTCCAACTTGGCCAGCCGGATCGGGCTGGCGTCGCCGGCCACGGCCGGGGCGGCCGGAGCGATCAGAGACAGGATGAGAGCGAGCGAAGTGAACAGCACGGGTCTAGACATTCGGCCTCCTCGGTTGGGTGGAGTCTAGCCGTTCGGGATGTCCCCGATCTTCTGGTACGGGAGTGCCCGCGGGGGGTCTATTCGCTCCGGTTCCGCTCGAAGCTCCGCCAGACGGCCGCTGTCGCCTCCACCTTGGTCTCCACCCACTCTCGCTCTGAAGCCAGCGCGCCGTCGAGGTAGTCCAGGTCCCGATCCCCGGGAGCTCCGGTGTGGGTCCGCGCGCGCCAGCTCTCCGCCGGGTCGCCCGCGTATGCCGTCTCAGGATCGGCCGCGGTCGCGCGATACGCGTCGCGGAACGGCTCGCCCTGGCCGACCCGCCGGTAAACCGCGTCGGTCGCGGCGGTCGACGGAAGAACGGCGTTCCGGCAGGTTTCGGCGTCCACTTGGAGCGATTCGAGCAGGCGCCCCAGGGCCGCTGCGCAGTCGGTCGCGAGGGCGACGCCTCGGAGCAGTGGCTCCTTGGTGAGCTGCAGGTCGCGGTGGTAGCCGAATCCGAGGCCGCCGTAGATACCTGCGACTTCACTCTGGAGGGCACGGCATCTGGTGGCCGACGAGCGGATGATCTCGAGGACGTCGGGGTTGCGCTTCTGCGGCATGATGCTCGAGCCGGTCGTGGTGGTCGGGCCGAGGGTCAGAAAGCCCGCTTCCTCACTCGAGAAGCGGATGAGATCGGCGGAGAGCCTCCCCAGGTCCGTCGCCACCGAGGCGGCGACGGCAAGAACCAGCGACTCGCTTCGGCCACGGTCGTTCTGGACGGCGAGGGTGTTTCGCTGAACACCGCTGAAGCCCAGCTCTTCGGAGACCATGTCGCGGTCGAGGTCGAGCGCCACCCCGAAGCCGGACGCGCTGCCGAGAGGAGACCGGTTGACGTGCTCGAATGCCGCGCGCAGCCAGGGCATTTCGTCGAGCAGGGTATCGGCCGCGGCGGCGAAGAAGTGACCCAGCGTCGTCGGCATTGCCTGGCGCGTGTGGGTATAGCCGGGCATCGAGGTCTCGGCATGCTCGCCGGCGAGCCGAGTCAGAGTCGAGCTCGTTTCGAGAAGCTCCCGCGCGAGGGTGAGAACCGCCTCCCGGCTCCAGAGCCGGAGCGCTGCGATCACCTGATCGTTGCGGCTGCGGCCCGTGTGGATCTTCTTGCCGGCGTCTCCGAGCGTCGCGGTCAGCCGGTTCTCGATCGCCGTATGCCCGTCTTCCTCCGAGGCGAGGATCTCGAAGCCGCTCTCGAGATCTCGGGCCTCACGCGCCAGTTTGCGCAGCCCGTCCAGGATAGCGTCGCACTCGGCGGCGGTCAGTACTCCGATCTTCGTGAGCATTCGGGCGTGGGCGGCACTGGCCAGTGCGTCGTACGGCACCAGAGCGACATCGAGCTCGGGGTCTGTTCCCGCTGTCAGCCGGGCGACCAGCTCGTCGAGCGCGGCTGGCGGGCTCCAGAGCGTACTCATCCGCTCCCCGTTCGCACGATGACGCGATGCGCCTTGAGCCTCAAGGCGTTGATCCGGATGAAGCCGCGGGCGTCGGTGGCATCGTAGCCGCCTTCGACGTCCATCGAGGCCAGGTTCTGATCGTAAAGCGAGCTCGCCGAGCTCCGGCCTCGGACGGCAACATTGCCCTTGTAGAGCTCGAGCCGTACTTCGCCGTCGATGAGCTCCTGGGCCTGGGCGAACGCGGCGCGGACGAAATCCATTTCGGGGCTGAACCAGAAGCCGTTGTAGATCAACTCGGCGAACTTCGGAGATAGGCTATCGCGAAGCCGAAGCACCTCGCGGTCCATCGCGATGCCCTCGAGATCCCGGATCGCCGCATGGAGGATCGTGCCGCCCGGCGTTTCGTACACCCCGCGCGATTTGATCCCGACAAAGCGATTCTCGACGATGTCGATACGGCCGACGCCGTGGATGCCGCCGAGCTGGTTGAGCCGAAGGAAGAGATCGAGGGGATCCTCGATCATCTCGCCGGCGGGTCCCTCTTGAAGACCCACAGGCCGGGCATCTTTGAAGCCCAGTACGAGCTCGCAGGGCTCACTGGGTGCATCCACGGCTGAACGGCTCAGGCGGAACATGTCGTCGGTAGGCGCGGCCGCCGGATCCTCCAGGACTCCGGCTTCGTAGCTGCAGTGCATCAGATTCTCATCCGTGCTGTACGGCTTGCTCTCGGTGACGTCGATGTCGAGTCCCTGCTCGGCGGCATAGCGAAGCAGATCCTGCCGGCCCTGGAAGCGGTCGAGAAACTCGCCGTCCTTCCAGGGAGCGACAATCTCCATCCCCGGCGCCAGCGCCGCAAAGGCAAGCTCGAACCGAACCTGATCGTTGCCCTTGCCCGTGGCGCCGTGCGAAAGAATCGTGGCGTTGTGCTCTCGGGCGACCTGCACCTGATGGCGGGCGATCAGCGGCCGGGCCAGGGCGGTCCCGAGCAGGTACCGATTCTCGTAGACGGCGTTGCCCGCGACCGCCGGGAAGATGAAATCGGTGACCAGCTCGCGACGGAGATCGCGGACCACCACCTCGACCGCGCCCTGGGCTCGGGCCCGGGCGGCGACGGCGTCGAAGTCCTCTTGCTGGCCGACGTCGGCCACGAACGCGACGACGTCATAGCCGCGCTCTTGAAGAAACCTGAGGATGCAGGCGGTGTCCAGCCCGCCACTGTAGGCCAGAACGATTTTCTTGCTCATAGGCACTCCAATCGAAAAAAGCCCCCAACCCTGGTGGGCTGGGGGCTCGTGTCGTACAAACGTCTAGTTCTGGATCACGCCGTCCCCGGCCCACAGATCACCGTCGACCGGCGCGCACGTCGCGCGCGTGCGGCGAAGAGGTCAGGGTTCAGGCGAGAGCCGGTCATCGAGCGGGAACGTTAGAGCGGCACCGCGGTGGTGTCAAGGTGAGCTGCGCCCGCGCCGCCCGGCCAGGTACGCTGTATACAGGGCCGCCATGAGGCCGAGGCCCGCGATCGGAACCAGGAATCCGCGGCTCAGCGAGCCGCCCGTGGCCTCCGACAAACGGCCGGTGAGCCACGGTAGGAGCGCTCCTCCGAAGCCGCCGAAAGCCATCACCAGGCCCGCCAGGCGCGATCGGCCCGCTTCGGTGACTCCGGCGAACAGCAGCGGACAGGTGACCGCCCCGATTCCCCAGGTCAGGTTGAGAGTCGACAGGGTCAGTCGCAGAGGCCAGGGCGTAGCCGGCAATGATGCTCCGGCGTCAGATCGAGGCTGGAGACGACGGCCCGATCGAGCTGGCGGCGAACTACATCAGAAACAGCGAGCCCGTCTGTGCGTGGTCGATGCCCCACGTCGATTTCAGCTCGGGAATCAGCGGCCCGAGCAGAACCGAGATCATGCCGACGAAGAGGAAGGCGGCGAATAGGAACAGCTGGTCTCTTGCCAGACCCGAGGCCGGTGGGGGAGGTCGTGTGCTGGAAGCGTGCATCCGGAGTTGGTCAGGAGGTTTCCAGGGGCTGCCCTCGTTTGGCCTCCGGCATTGTAGCCGTGAGAACCGAACCAGTCCGGACGTCGTAGACATGGTGGTAGGTTGCTCGCCGATGCTCGTGACGCTTCTCGCGGTTTTCGTGTTTGTGCTGGCCTGGGCCAATGGCGCCAACGACAACTTCAAGGGTGTTGCGACACTCTACGGAAGTAGCACCACTACCTTCCGCCGAGCGTTGATCTGGGCGACCGGGGCGACTCTTGCCGGAAGCTTGCTCTCGGTGGCTCTCGCCTCGAGGCTGGTGGGCGCGTTTGGAGGCAAGGGCCTGGTGCCGGACGAGTTCCTGGGCTCGGGACTCCTGGTGGCCGTGGCCGGCGCGGCGGCGGTCACGATTCTGCTGGCGACGATCCTGGGAATGCCGACTTCGACCACCCACGCGCTGACCGGGGCGCTCGTAGGCGCGGGCCTGGCGGCGGCCGGCCAGACCGGCATCGGTTGGGACGCCCTGGCGACCAGATTCGCACAGCCTCTGTTGCTGAGCCCGGTGCTCTCCATAGGACTCACCGCGGTTTTGTACCTGGGATTCCGGGCCGTCCGGCGCGGACTTGGCGTGGGTAAGGAAACCTGCGTGTGCGTGGCCGAAGGTGAGCTGGTGTCACTGGGCGCGAGTGCGAGTTCGGCGGTCGCGGCGGCGACCGGTCCCCCGGTTCGGATCGGAGTCGGCAGGGTCGAGGAATGTGTCGAGCGCTACGCCGGGCGAGTCTTCGGTGTGAGTGCTCAGGGCGCGGTGGACTTCGTCCATTATCTGAGCGCAGGGGCCGTGTGCTTTGCGCGTGCCGTCAATGACACCCCGAAGATCGCCGCCTTGCTGTTCGGAGTCGTGGCCCTCGGGACGTCGCTGACAGTGCCGATTCTCGCTACCGTGGCACTGTCGATGGCCGCCGGCGGTTGGCTGCAATCACGCAAGGTCGCCGAAAACATGTCCAAGCACATCACCGAGCTCAACACCGGGCAGGGCCTCACGGCCAATTTGACGACCGCCTTCCTTGTGCTCGGCGCCTCACGAATGGGGGTGCCGGTGTCGACCACTCACGTATCGTGCGGCGCGATCTTCGGCATAGGCATGGTCAACGGCAAGCGCGAGTGGTCGACCATCGGCAAGATCGCGGCGACCTGGCTGACAACTCTGCCACTGGGTTTTGCGCTGGGCTTCGGGCTGTATCTGGTGTTGGCTTGACCACCGATCTCGCCCCGGAACGCCGATTGCTTCCACCAACCGTATGTGCGAGGGCCGGGCAAGGGCGTTGATGAAGACCGGCGGCGCGCTGGTGGCAATCGGCGCTCTCGTCGTGCCCGCCACCTTCGGCCAGGACACCTTTTCGGACGCGACTTCGGTCGTGATCGTCGAGGTTCCGGTGCGTGTCCAGGTCGGAGGTGTGCCCCTGCGCGGACTCACCGCCGAGGACTTCGAGCTCCGCGATGAGGGTGAGCGTCGCACGATCACCGGCTTCGAAGTGGTCGATTTCGGTTTCGAGCACCTCGGCGCGGACTTCACCGAGCCGGCGCCGGTTCCGATTCGGAAAGCGACTCGCAACTACCTGTTCTTTATCGACCTGGCGTGGGGCGGTGGGGATCCGATAAGCGCGCGTCGGCGGCTCGAAGAGAGTATCGGTTCTTTGCGTGGTGTTGTGGCTCGAAAGGTGTCCGCGAGCGACCGAGTGGCGATCGGGTATTTCAGTGCGGTACGTGGGGTGAAGCTCCTGCTTGGTTTCACCGATGAACGGCAGGAGATCTATCGAGCGATCGATGCACTGGATCTGGTCGTCCGGTCGAAACCGAGACAGCTCGAGCGGGATTTTCGAGACTGGAAAGAGCTGCCGCCTCCGAGACGCGGAGCCCGAGCCAAGACCGCGCGGGGTCCGATCCGGCCTTCGCTCGAAGACCTGGTGGCCGAAGCCAGACAGTCGAGTTTCCGCGGCGACATCAACCTGCCCCACTCGAGCCTGGTGATGTACATGACGCGTGGACTGCGCCTGATCAGCCGCAACACCCGGCTGGTCGGCGAAAAGCACCTGGTGCTGCTCTCCGCCGGGCCTCTGTACGGCGGCGAAGGCGCGCGTTCCCAGCGGTTCATTCAGGAGCTCTTCCGGGACTTCCGCCAGCAGAACTGGGCGATCGAGGCGATCAACACCGCCGGCCTGGGCTTCGGCCGGGACTCTCTACGCTACCTGGCGGACGGAACCGGAGGTCAGTTGTACGCCAACACGTGGGACATCGAGAGCCTGCTCGACGATATGTTCGACAAGACCAGCGTGAGCTACATCCTGGTCTTTCAGCTCTATGATCCGCCGGCCGTGGGTACGTATCGGAAGCTCAAGGTCGAGCTGAAGGACGCGCCCGAGAAAACCGAGATCGTTCATCGGCCCGGCTATTACGTGGGACGTGCCCGGTCGCGGATACCGGGAGTGGACCCGCGA
>JBHHWO010000066.1:0-25432 GCA_046756565.1 Thermoanaerobaculia bacterium
CAGAGCTCCCAGGATCATGAGGCCGAGCCCCACAGGCAGGGAGGCGAGCCCGGAGTTCGCCAGTAGAACGTACGCGCCTCCGATGACCAGGCCGAATCGCAGCAACAGGAAGTCGCGCTTTCTGGCTACCGATTCGGCGGGGACCACGGAGCTGTTCGCCAGACGCGATTCGGGCGGGCCGGCCTTGATCGGAAGGGCGGCCTCCATGGCCTGAGTCGTCATCTACGCAGCACCCTCATCTACAGGCTCCGGCGAAAGACGGCGGCCATGTCTTGCATTCGGCTGCCTTGCCCGGCGGTGAATTTGTTCATGCAGGAGTCGTCGCTGTAGTTCATGAAATTACGCACCGGGTCCATGCCGGGCGCCGAGCACGTGTCGCGCTCGTGGGGACAGCCATAGGCGGGAGTCTGTTCGGCGGGAGTGTCAGCGACCTTGTCGCCATCGGCGCAGCCGCCTTCAAAGGTGTGCAGGAGGCCCAGATAGTGCCCGACTTCGTGGGTGAGAGTGTCACCCAGGTTGTAGGGACGCGCCGAGCCCTTGGGAAGGGTGGAGTACAGCAGCACGACTCCGTGCATGAAACTCGTTTCATTGAAATCCCAGGGTTGGTAGGAGTATCCGAGGACTCCGTCTTCTGGGATACAGGTGTAGATGTTGAGCGTGTGGGCGGGGTCCACCGCGTTGTGCCGCTTGAACTCCCGCTCGACCTCGACGTCGAGACAGCCGCGAGTGAACTCGTCGTTGGTATGGCGCCGGATCTCCTGAAGCTCGAAGCGGAAACCTTGGGCCTTGTAGGCGCGATTGAGGATCCGGATTTGCTTTTTTGCGTGCTTCTTCTTGACGTGACCGACGCGATCCGCAGTGCGGACAAGGTGAAAGACCACCGGAATGTCGACCTCGCCGTAGCGATGCCACCTGCCGTGGCCGGCGAGGAAGTCTTCAACAGCGGCCTCGACCAATGCTCGCTCCAGGAACCCGACCGGGCGGGTGCCGCACTTCGCTCCGTGACGCTCGGTCCGACCGTCTTCGGCCATGAAGCGGATGTCGAGCGGCAGGTCGGTGCGGTCGAAGCTCCGGGGGAATGACTGGAGAAAGTCGGCGATCTCGTTGGTTTGCGCCGATACCCAGCCGGGGTCCGCTACCAGCACGGTCAATGCGATCGCAAGAGCTGCGCCCCGGGTATTGTGGGTTCTGGTGTGCATGGTCAGTCCCTTCACGTCGTGGGCCATGGGGTTGTTCTCCGGCCTCCACCAAAGTAGCCAGCGCGCGGGGTGTTCTGAATCAGCGATCGTCGAATGGTCGTGACAGCGGCCTTCGCCCACTCGTGTAGGCGAACGGACTACGTCGGGTCGCAGTCGGTCCGGTTGTGAATCGCCCGTTGAGCAATGTCGGAAATCGGCCTACAGGCGGTCGAGAGTTCGACCGGTAGTACGGAAAGCCCGGAGGCACGATGATGAAGTCGCGAAAGGACCGTCTCCATGCAGGCCAGCACCCCATCAAGCGTTGTCTCGGAAGTCTTTGTCGGAGAAGGGCATCGGCACTTCCTGAGGCGCCGGCTGCGAGAGATCAGTAGCGGCTGGACCGGACGGCAGGCGGATGACGCCGAGGTGATCGCCGAGAGCGTGGACGACACCTTCTGGGAGCTCGTGGGGATGAGGATTCGCGGCCACTCGACGCTGATCCTGGGAGCGGTCCAGTTTCGCCGCCAGGCTGCCGAGGAAGGGCATGCCCGGCAGTCTCTGCCGTCCTATCTGGCGTCGGACCAGGCCAAGGACGAAGTCAACGGCGTCGTGCTGCCGACCGTCGTCGCGCTTGAGTTCCCCTCGGCGACCGAATCGGTCCAGGAGTTCTTACAGCGCCTGGAGGGTCGGTCCAGGCAACATCGCGTACTGGTCGAAAAGCGCTTCATCGACGTGATCTTCGACCTGAGGGCGAAGAACCCGTCGATGGCCAAGCTCAACGACTCGGCGAGGGCGGTTTCCCAGACCGTTGCCCTACGGACTCGCGACGGGCACCTTCTGTCGGGGAACCTCCTGGATCTGGAAGTCAAGTTGCGGCGTGAGCTTCCGTTCATCGCTCTCACTATGGGTGTTCAGCACACGGTTCACGGCAACCTGCCGCTGCCGACGGTTTTTCTTCACCGTCACTACATCTCGATGCTGGCCGCTGCGGACGAGACCGGCGGGCTGGCCGAGAAACTGAAGTGCCTCCCCTTCCAGGTCACGGACGCCAATCCGCTGCATCTGGTCCTGGAGAGCTAGGCGAAGGATCATGTTCGAGGACGATCCAGAGCGGAGTCGCGAGTGAAGTCGCGTTGGACCGAGCCGGTTCTCGCCGTCCTGTTCTTCGCGCTGGTCTCCGCGGTAGCGTGGTGGGGCGTGGATAGGATCGAGCGTGAAACCCGGTCCGCTGGCGGGCAGTCGCTACGAACGATCCTGCAGACGGCTGAGCAAGGAATACACCTCTGGTTCGGCACGCGGGTCGCCGATGCGCAGGGTATCGCCGAGCGGCCCGAGGTGGTGGAGGCGACGATGGCACTGCTTGCGTCCATGGTCGCGACGACTCGCTTCTGGGGAGGCGCCACATCGAGGCCCTTCGACGCGAGATCGGTCCGGACCTCAAGTATGGGGGACATCTGGGCTTCTTCGTCGTTGCTCCCGACCTGACCAACATTGCGTCGATGCGCGAGAGCAACGTCGGTGTGCGCAACCTGATCGCCGACCACCGGCCCGAGCTCCTGGCTCAGGTTTTCGCCGGGGATCCGGTCATCATTCCGACCATAACCTCGGATGTACCCCCTGGGCGGCATCTCGCCCCGGTCACAACGGTCGCCGATGATGTTCGTCGCGGTTCCCATGCGTGATCCCGGCGCAAGTTCGAGGTCCATCTCGCGGCCGAATGGCGCCGCTGCCAGCGGGAAGAGATGCCTCTGTCGCTGATTCTGTTCGACATCGATTCCTTCAAGCGCTACAACGACAGCTATGGGCATCAGAGCGGAGGTGCATGCCTCGCGCGCATCGGCCAGATGGTCAGGCAGGGCAACTACGCACGGCGGCCGGGAGACCTGGTCGCGCGGTACGGTGGTGAAGAGTTCGCCGTGATCTTGAGCGGAACCGGACCGGAGTTCGCCCGCAAGACGGGCCGGCGTTTATGCAACGACGCCGCGGCCCTCAAGATCGCTCATCCGAGAACGGAGGTCAAGGACTGCGACGTGGTTACTCTGAGTGTCGGCGTTGCGACCATCGAGCCCCTGGTCGGCGTCGAGTCTGCAGCCCTGGTGGCCGCTGCCGACGCGGCCCTCTACCGGGCCAAGGACGGCGGACGCAATCGCTGCGAGATCGCTCCTGAGGCAACTACGGACGAAGCCGGTGATGCCCGCTTCGGTGGACGGGACCGGCGGCCGCGACCTCGCGGGGGAGCCCCTACGGTGGCCAACGGCGAAATCCGGCCGCGCCGTCGGCCATTGAAGACCGGACTTCAGTCGGCGAGACCGTTTTCGAGCGCGTAGCGCATGATCTCGGCGTTGTTTCGAAGCTGCGTCTTCTCGATGATCCTGCCACGGTAGGTGCTCACCGTCTTGACGCTGAGGTTGAGCTCGTCTCCGATCTCGGAGACGGTCTTGCCCTGACCGATCATCCGCATGACCTGAAACTCGCGGTCGGAGAGCGCTTCGTGGGGCAGCTGCGAGGCATCCTTGCCGATACTCTGGGCGAGCAGCTCCGCCATCGCTTCGGTGATGTACTTGTGCCCGCCGTGGATCTTGTGGATGGCGCGGATGACCTCGTCGCTGGCCTTGATCTTGGTGAGGTAGCCGTCGGCGCCAGCGCGCAGGCAACGCAGCGCATACTGGTCTTCGGCGTGAGACGTCAGGATCAGGATTCGAAGATGCGGGTTCTTGTCCTTTAGCTCTTCGACGATCTCGACGCTGTCGCGGCCGGGGGGCATGACGAGGTCCAGGAGCACCACATCGGGCCGGATTTCGTTGGCCTTGCTGAGTGCTTCCGCGGAGTTCTTTGCTTCGGCCACCACCTCGAGAGTCGGGTCCTCCGACAGCACACGGCGCAGACCGTCACGGAACATCTCGTGATCGTCCGCTATGAGTACCTTGATCATTCCCTTGGCTAGCGAAGTTTGTGCTCGCGGCTCGTTGGTAATGGTAGCACGTGGTAGCCGACCGAAATCACGGCCGCCGCTCGAGAATGGTTAGCTGCGGCGGAGCTTTTCGAACTGCTCGATGCGCTTTTCGAGGAGCTGCTTTTCCATCGCCAGGCCGGCTTGGAGCAGGAGCAGCTCGAAGTCGTCGAGTTCGCCGATCGGCTGCTCGCTGCCGGCATTGTCGCCGTAGAGGACCAGCATGGTCTTACCGTTGACCAGCAAAGGCAGGGCCGCCGACTCGGTGGGCTCGAGGCCACCCAGGTGGCTCAGCAGGTAGAGGTTCCATTCCAGGCGCTCGAGCTTTCCTCGCTGCGGACGCCGGGCCTCGGCGGCCTCGGAGAGGATCGACGGTCGATTCTGGGGCAGCTTGAGGGTGCCATGCTCCGGTCCTTCGCCTTCCGGAAACCCGAAGTGGCTGGTGGCGACGAAGTTGCCCTGGCTGGGGAAAAACAGCACGCCGCGCCGGAACACGCCTTCGCCGAACTCGATAAGGGTCGACGTCACCTCGCCGGTGAACTCTGGCGAGCGGATCTCCTGCATCAGGGCCTTGAGCCCGATCAGCCGCTGGGCGCCGGTCGCCTCGAGATCGTCGGGAGCCAGCTCGCCATCGGAGTCGAGTACCTCCGCCGGGGAGATCCCCTGTTCGAGGAGGAAGCCTCCGGTGTCGATGGCAATCTCGCCGTGATCGATCAGCTCGAAGGCCTCGAACTTGAAGAACCCCTGGGACCATTGGAGCAGGCCGGCGAGCACCTTCTCGAGCTGCCGTTGGAGCACCGTGCGGAGGTCTTCGGCCGTCAGGTGTCCGGCCTCGATCAAGACTGTGCCGAGCCGCTTTTCGTTCGCCTCGGAATGCTGCTCTTCGAGAGCCGCCACGAGCTGCTCCTGGGAGATGAGGCCGGCGCAGACGAGAAGATGGCCGAGTGTTTCGCGGGCGCCCGAGCCGGATGCATAGACGATCTGGCCGTCCCGAAAGACGATCATGCCTTCGGCGTCGCTTCGAGTGAGACGAAGGCGGCCGCTTTTCTCGTTGTCGGCAATGATCTGCAAGAGATCTGCAAGTTGCAGCTGGTCCAGGCGGCCGACGAAGCTCATGACGCGTGATTTCGGGTGTTCCGAGGCGAGAACCGCCCCGGCCCCGGCTATTTTAGCGTTGTCAGCGAAAATCGTGGCTGGGCGTGGGCGCGATGTCCGGTAGAGGCCAGAATCGCTCGCCCTGAATCGACAGGGAGCCGTCGCGGTGCCGGACGGTTCCCTCGACGATCAGGCCGGCGTTTCCGATTAGCATCCCCCGGTTTCTGCGCAAAAGCTCCGGCCGGACGATGGCCTGTACCATCCCGGTTTCATCCTCCAGGGTTATGAACAGCACTCCTTTTGCGGTTCCCGGCCGCTGGCGAACGATCACCGTACCGGCTGTCTTGATCCGTTCCCCGTCGCGGACCCTGCCGAGGGTTGCGGTTTGCAGTACTCCGTGACCACTGAGGCGATCTCTGATGTGTGCCATCGGGTGAACCCCGGTGGTGATCCCGGTGGTGGAGTAATCCGCGAGGGTCTCTTCCACGACCGACAGCTCCGGTAGAGGGGATTGGGGACAGGTACAAATCGCGAGGTCCTCTTCACCAGGGAGGTTGGAAGTCGATTTGTACCTGTCCCCAATCGATTCGAAAAGCGGCATCGCGGGCTTGGACTCCCAGGCGACCTGCCAGAGCGCCTGCCTGCGGGAGAGTCCGAGCGAGGCCATCGCTCCTGATTCGGCGAGAGTGGTGAGCTCGTCTTCGCGCAGGTCGCAACGGTCGACCAGATCGGCGGTACTTTCGAAGGGGCGGGTGGACTGCGTGGCTTCGACGCTTTCGCCGGACTGCTTGCGCAGACCGTGGACATAGCGCAGACCGAGTCGCACTCGTCCGTCCTCCAAACGGCACTTCCAACCCGAGGAATTGACGTCCGCGGGCCGGACTTCGACTCCGTGGCGCTGGGCGTCTTTCACCAGGGTAGCCGGGTGGTAGAAGCCCATCGGCCAGGCGTTCAAGAGGGCGACGCAGAAGGCGGCGGGATGATGGCATCGCAGGTAGGCGCTGGCATAGGCGATCAATGCAAAGCTCGCGGCGTGCGATTCGGGAAATCCATAGAGGGCGAACGACGTGATGGATTTGATGATCGCGTCCTGGGTATCGCCGACGATGCCCCGCTCGGTCATGCCCTGGCGCAGGTTCGCCTCGATCGTGTGCATGCGCTCGGTCGAGCGCTTGAAGCCCATCGCTCTGCGCAGCTCCTCGGCTTCGCCGCCCGAAAACCCCGCAGCTTCCATGGCGACGCGTAGGATCTGCTCCTGGAAGATCGGCACGCCCAGGGTGCGCTTCAAGATCGGCTCGAGACAGGGGTGGGCGTACTCGACCGGCTGCCTGCCGATGCGGCGCTCGAAGTACGGATTCACCATGCCGCCGACGATCGGTCCCGGGCGGATGATGGCGACCTGAATGACCAGATCGTAGAAGTGCTGGGGATTGTTGCGAGGCAGAGACGCCATCTGTGCGCGGCTTTCGACCTGGAAGACCCCGACCGTGTCGGCCTCGCGCAGCATCTTGTAGGTGGCGGGGTCGTCGGGCGGCAAATGGGCGATGTCGACGTCTTTGTTTTCGTGAGTGCGGATCAGCGGGATGACTTCCTCGAGCGCCTGGAGCATGCCGAGACCCAGAAGGTCGACCTTGATGATGCCAAGGTCGGCGCAGTCGTCCTTGTCCCATTGGACGACGACCCGGTCCTCCATGGCCGCGGGCTCGAGCGGCACGACTTCGTCCAGACGCCCGGCCGCGATCACCATGCCTCCCGAGTGCTGTCCCAGATGGCGAGGAATGTTGTGGATTCGGCGCCACATCTCCGCGAAATGACGGATGCGCGGAGCTTCCGGATCGAAGCCGGCGTTCTTCAACTCTTCGTCCAGCGATTTGGGATCGCCGCGCACGATGTCGTAGTGCCAGCTACCGAGTTGCTTGGAGAGCTGGTTCTGTTGCTCGAGCGAAAATCCGAGAGCCTTGGCGACCTCGCGCGCCGCCGAGCGGTTGCGGTAGGTGATGACGTTGGCGGTCATCGCGGCGCCGTGTGGGCCGTAGCGCCAGTAGACGTACTGGATGACCTTTTCGCGCTGGTCTCCGGAGGGCAGATCCAGGTCGATGTCCGGCCATTCGCCGCGTTCCTCGGACAGGAACCGCTCGAACAAAAGCTCCATCTTGACCGGATCGACCGCGGTGATCGAAAGCGCGTAGCAGACGGCGCTATTGGCCGCCGAGCCCCGGCCCTGGACCAGGATGCGCTTGCGCTTGCAGAATTGAACGATGTCCCAGACGATCAGGAAGTACCCGGCGAGGTCGAGCTTCTCGATCATCGCGAGTTCGTATTCGATCTGCGCCTGTGCGCGCGATGTCAGCGGGCGGAACCGGGCGCGGGCTTCGTTCCAGGTGATCTGGCGCAGATAGGACATCTCAGTCTCACCGTGAGGGAGCGGGTAGTCGGGAAAGCGATAGCCGAGATCCGCGAGCGTGAAGTCGAGGCTTTCGGCGAGCTCGACCGTCTGTCGTACCGCGTCGGGCAGATCGAAGAACAGCTCGGTCATCTCGGCGGCGCCCTTGAGGTGGCGCTCGTAGTTGGCGTCGAGCGAGCGGCCGGCTTTGTCGAGCGTTGTGTGGTTCCGGATGACCGAAAGGACATCGTAGAGCCGTCGATCTTCCGGCCGGGCGTAACGGACGCCGTTGGTCGCCACGATCGGAACACCCAGAGCTCGAGCCTGCTCGAGCAGGAAATAATTGCGCGCTTCCTGGCGGGGGCGCCGGTGACGCTGGATCTCGACGTGGAGTCGTTTCGGAAACAATGCTTTCAGTCGATCGAGAACCGAGCGCGCGGTCTCGGGATCCGAAGCTCGCAGGGCTTCGGCGACCGGGCCTTCGGGGCCTCCCGCCAGGCAGTGGAGTCCCTGGCTGTAGCGCTCGATCAGCTCCCAGTCGGCGACGGCATCTCCCTTGGGCCGGCCCCGGGCCATCGCGGTGGTGAGCTTGCAGAGATTGCGATAGCCGGTGCGGCTGGCGACCAGAAGAGAGATGCGTGGGGCAGATACCGATCGCGCCATCTTGAACGCCCCGCCTGTCATCCCGAGCGCAGCGAGGGATCCCTGACCATCGGTTCGCTGTCTACTTGTCGGTGCTTCAGAGGGGTCCTTCGCTTCGCTCAGGACGACGTCCGCGTTCCCGGGACCCCTCGTCGCTGCGCTCGTCGGGATGACCTTGACGGCATCGGGATCCTTCACTTCGCTCAGGATGGCGCCGGCAGCTTGCGCTGCCAGCACCACCTCCGCGCCGACCAGCGCCTGGATGCCGGCCTGTTTGGCGGCCTGGTGGAAGCGCGGCGCGCCGTAGACTCCGTTGCGGTCGATGAGCGCTACAGCGCCGAGGTCGAGCTCCGCAGCGCGGGAGACCAGGTCTTCGGGCAGCGAGCCGCCCTCGAGAAACGAGAATGCCGAAGCGGTGTGGAGCTCGAAGTAGGGCAGGTGAGACGAGCTCGATCGGCGAGCGTAGCTTCGCTGTCGTACTTTCTCCTTGCGCGCTCCCGGCGAGGTTTTCAGCCACTCGAGGCTGTAGCCGAAGTCTCTAGCTGAAGGCTGCTTCGGATTGTGCTTTGACACGACTACAGGGTAGGCGAAAATAAAGCGTAAATCAAGATCTGGGGACACCCTCCCTGGGTGTCCTCTCCCGGCCGGTTTTCGGAGTCTCTGGTCGCTGTAGCGGCCGCGATCCGGGTGCCGGCCGTGGCCCGATGCACCGAGGACGGTCGAGACGGTGCTCGATCGCCATGGGACCACCTTTCCCGAACCATCAGGTCTCTCGAGCTGGCGGAGCGATGACGAAGCGGCTTTCGATCTAGTCGTAGACGCCGTCCGCGAACCAGTGCCCGGTGCTTCGATCTCGAAAAATTCGATAGATGGCTCCGCTGTCGAGTTCGACGTCCCAGTAGTCGCGATCCGTGGAGCTTTTTTCGGACCACCAGCCCTGTTCCACGATCCAGGGTCCGGAAGCCACGCGGATGGCGCCTGTGAGTCTGGGGCGCGCCCGGGCATGGCGGCCGCTTCGCCCGCTCGGCCGGCTCTTCTGGCGGGAGGGAAGGGGAGATCGAAGAGCGGTTGGTTTGCCCGCGGTGCTACGAACCGTCAGCGGAATCGGAGGGCGAAGACCACGGACCGCGAGCAGGCCCCGGCAAGTGGGTCTCTCGGGGCGAACGGCAGGCGGATCGGGCGGTTGGAAGTCGAGCATCTCGAAACTACCGGGCAGGTGGCTGTCGGCGGGCACGGCGCGGCCGATCCCATCGGATCCGAGCAGGGCAAACAGGCGAGCCAGACTGGTTGCGAGTTTGTCCGGGGACAGCGCCGTGGGGCCGAACAAAGTCAGTTGAGCCGCGCGCGGCCGATCCGGGTGGGCCCTGAAGGTGAAGCCCAGTACCGGAGCACCGGGAGGATCGCGTTCGAGATCCAAGCGGACCAGCGTCAATAGCGTCTTGACGTCACGGCTGGGAGCGGGCAGCAGAATCGAGCGATCGGAAAACCCGTCGGGCTCCAGACGCATGGAGAGCTCGAGTTGTATGCAGGCGAGACCCCTGGAATCGAGGCGCTCACACAGACGGTCGAGCGCGGCGCGAGCCACGAACAGGAACGGCTCGAGCGAAACCAGAGGCCAGTCGAGATCCATGCCCTCGCTGAAGACGTCGGGCGGCTGGTACGGCACGAGGGGTTGCGGATCGATGCCCCGGGCTTTTTCGTGCAGCTGTTGTCCGGTTTCGCCCAGGCGGCTGGCGACTTCATGCGCCGAAAGAGCGGCGAAGCCGCCTATGGAATCGATACCCCAACGGCGCAAGGTCTCGTGCACGTGGGCTTCGGGAGACAGCCTGGCCAGGGGCAGGGGCGCGAGAAACTCCGCTTCCTCCTGGGGAGCGATGATGGTCGGCGAAGGCAGGCGTTTGGACGCGATCCGGGCGCCGAGCTTGCTCGAGGCGATGCCGACCCAGGTGGGCATACCGGCTTTGCGGTCGGCGTCGGCCATCAGGTTCTGGGCCAACGCGAGCTCCGCTTCCCGGGCATATTCACGGGTTGGTAGCGGTCGAGCTCCACTTGCCTTCGAGCGGCGCGAAGGATCCCGTCCGTCGGTTTTTACATAGTGGCGCTCGAGCCCTTGAATGTCGAGATAGATCGTGCCTTCCCTGGCGTTCTCGACTCGTGGTGAGAAATCCTCGGCGACCTCGAGTAGCGCTTCTTGTGCGGCGTTCTCACATTCCGTGTCTCGGGCTCTGACATGGACCCTCGGCATCAGAGCGCGAGCCTGAGAGAGCGTCATGCCGGAACGCAGGCCGCCGCGACGAGCGCGCCGGGTGGCGGCAACCAGGCGGGCGCTGGTGCCGTTGCCCTGAAAGATCGCCACTGCTTCTTCCAGAAGGTCGGGCTCGCTGCGGAGGCGGGCGGCGAGGGGGAACAGGGGCGCATAAGCACAAACAACCCGTCGGGGAGGTGAATTCGACTGCATCTACTGCGTTACGCTTCCTCGGGGCATCTTCGACGTACTTGAAGTACGCCTCCGGTGCCCCTCGGTTGCGATGCCTTGTATCTACAGCCGACTTCGCCTCCCCAGGCGGCCGTACTAGAGACAAACGCAGTGCGCAGTCTGGTCGAGCTTTGCATTGTCATTCCGAGCGTAGCGAGGAATCCCTGCACGTCGGTACCGTGTGCATCAATTGGCACGCCAACTAGGGATTCCTCGCTCTGCTCGGAATGACAAACGTGGGGGTTGAGCGCAGAGGCCCGACGCTATCCAGACGATCGACACGGTGGTCCACCGTTACATCTCGGCCCAGAAAGGCTTCCGGCGCGGTCAGTGCGAATGAAACTCTCCGGTTGATCGCATTGTTGCCGGACTTCTGGAGCTGCCAATCGAATTCGAGGCTTTCGAGAAGGCGCGGGGCACAATGGCTCCCGCGCCAGCGTGCAACCGGGTGCCCGGCCTCGAAAACGGTGGTCGCCGCGGTGCCGCTGACCCGGTAGGGGCTGGAAACGAAAACCACGCTCTGGTGTGCGGTTGCCGCTCGCGTCAGCCGCAGCCATGCCGCCTCGGGTCCGCGTCCGCCACGCACCGGAGGCTCGCCCAGGTCGAGCACGACCAGGGGAAAACCGGTTTGAAGAACGATCTCGGTCGCGACCAGAGCCGGCTTCAAGTGCTTGGGACGCAGCCACAGGATTCGATCCAGGTCGACGCCCAACTCGAAAGCGTTGACCGGGTCGAATCCGTCTCCCAGGTCGATCAGAGCGGCGACGTCGCCGGCACCGGTGGTGGCGGCGAGAGTCGCCAGGGTCAGAGAGAAGCGACCGCTGGATTTGCGGCCGATGACCTCGACTAGACGTCCCCGCGGCAGGCCGCCGCCGAGGGCTCGATCGAGTGAGGAGATCGAAGTCGGAAGCGGGGGAGGCCGGTCCAGGGATGCCCGCCGGACCAGGGTCGCACCGCTGGCGACGAGACGGCGCAGGCCAGTGGGAAGCTGGTCCGGGAGCCGGTGAGTAGCCGCGCGCTGCGCTTGGGCGGTCGCCATGAGGGGGAACGAATATAGGCGTAAATAAAGCGCAAGTCAAGACCGAGAGTACCTTCGCAGCCGTTTCGGTGGGTACCGACTTGACGCGTGATTGAAGGGCCGCGCTGGCGGCGATCGGCCGTAGCTGAAGGCCTGTCCGGTCTCCGCCGGTTCGTAGGCCGCCAGAAGCTCGACGAGGCGCTCCGAGGTGAACTCGCCCGAGTAGGCGGTGCTCGGCCAGGCACAGGTAGAGGGTCGTTTGGCGAGCTCTTGTCACGCAGGGTTCTCCGGGGCGCGATCGGTACGGTGTTCAGGGCTTCTGAGCAGCCGTTGTTGCGAAGATTCCGCGAGACGCTCCGAGCGGGTTGTAGATACGAAAACACCCGGCGGCTGGTTGGCCACCGGGTGCGTTGAGTCGAGCGTGTGCTCGGGGCTCTAGCCGTCGGACATGCCTTCGCCGCCCTCACCCTCCTGGCCCTCGCCTTCTTCGCCGTTGCCTTCTTCGCCCTCGCCTTCCATCGCCTCTTCGGCCTCCTCGGCCGCTCCTTCCATTGCCTCCTCGGCGCTCTCGGCGGCCTCTTCAACCGCGGCTTCCGCTTCTGCGGCCATCTCTTCCACCGCCGCGCCCGCTTCCGCGGCCGCCTCCTCAGCCGACTCCGCAGCTTCCTCCGCCTGCTGGCACGCTGCGAACGGCACAATCGCGATCAGGGTGAGTCCCAGAACGACCCAAAGACGCTTCTTCATCGGTGACCTCCTCGAATATCCGGTTACTGGACGAAACGCCCGCCTCGAAGGATCCATCCTCCGAACTCCCGGACGGGCGCTTCTTGGACTGGACAAAATCTTATATCAAATACTAGTCAGATTTCCGCCATCTCGTGAAACAAGGATGTTCGCGGCTGTTCGCAGCGATCCCGGTCGGACGTCGGCGAGCGCTCTCTCGGGGTATACTCGGTCCGCTCCTGCCGGGAGCACCGACTAGACAACGCAAGTTATTGCGCCGCCAAATCACCGGTGGTGCTTGTAGTTTTCACCACATCCTAAGGAGCTGTGTATGGAAAACCTGCGTACGAGTCTGGTCGAGGTCACCCAAAACGTTCTCGGCGAGATGAGCGTCTATCTCCCGAGGCTTTTGGGGGCCCTCGCCATCCTCATTCTCGGATGGCTGCTGGCGTATCTGATTTCTCGGCTGGTGCGGGCCGCCCTGCGGCGCACGACCATCGACAACCGGATCGCCAGCTGGGTTCGCGGCGAAGAGGGTGAGACGCCCGACATCGAACCGGCGATCGGCAAGCTCGTTTTCTGGTTCTTGATGATCTTCGTGCTGATCGCCTTCTTCAGCCAGCTGCAGCTGGCCGCGGTTTCCGAGCCGCTTCAGAACATGGTCACGTCGATCCTGAACGCGTTGCCGAACGTCCTCAAGGCTGCGGCGCTGCTTCTGGTCGCGTGGGCCATCGCCACCGGACTGCGGTTGCTCGTGCGCAAGGGCCTGGACACCGTCGGGTTGGATAAGCGACTGGGCGGCGAGATGGTCGACTCGACCGGCGAGAAACAGGTGCCGGTTTCGCAGACCTTGTCGGAGACGGTCTACTGGCTCATTTTTCTACTCTTCCTGCCGGCGGTTCTGGGCGCTCTTCAAATGGAGGGACTGCTGGCGCCGGTACAGGACATGGTGGGTCGCCTGGTCGGCTTCATCCCGAATCTCTTCGGCGCGCTGGTGATCTTCCTGGTCGGCTGGTTCATAGCCAAGATCCTGCGTCGCGTGGTCTCGAGCCTTCTGGCGGCCGCAGGGCTCGACTCCCTCGGCGACCGTGCCGGGCTCGACAACGCGCTCGGCAAACAGAAGCTCTCCGGCCTGGTCGGTCTTCTGGTCTACATGCTGATCTTGATTCCCGTCCTGATCTCGGCCCTGGGGGCTCTGGAGCTGGATGACATCACCCGGCCTGCGAGCCAGATGTTGGACCAGATCCTGGGTGCCCTGCCGAGCCTGTTCGGAGCCGCCCTGATCCTGGCGATCGCCTACGTGATCAGCCGCATGGTGGCCGGCCTGGTCAGCAACGTGCTCAACGCCGCTGGCTTCGACCGGCTGCTCGATCGGCTGGGGCTCAAGTTCAGAGGCGGAGAGGAGCGCACGGGCTCCGGGTCCGAGCTGGTCGGGCATCTGGTGGTCGTGGCCGTCATGCTGTTCGCGGCGGTCGAGGCGCTCCGGATGCTGGCTTTCGAGCAGATGGCCAGCCTGGTCTCCAACTTCATCGTGTTCTTCTTCAACGTGCTTCTGGGCCTCGTCATCTTCGGACTTGGCGTGTATCTGTCGAATCTGGCCGCACGCGCCATCCAGTCGGGTGGGCAGAGCGCCCTGCTGGGCACCGCCGCTCGGATCGCAATCCTGTTCCTGGCCGGGTTCATGGCGCTGGATCAGATGGGACTCGGTGAGGACATCATCGAAAACGCCTTTACGCTGGTCCTGGGCGCGGCTGCCGTCGCGGCGGCGATCGCGTTCGGCATGGGAGGTCGCGACCTCGCGCGCCAGGAGCTCGAGCGCTGGAGCGACGATCTCAAGAACAAGCAGAGACGGTAGCGCCTAACATCGACTAACAAAGGGTTTTTTCGACAACCGCGGTCTATACTAGGCTCGGCGGCTCGGCGGAGCCGTCGGGTCCCGGTTTTGGACGTGTTTGTTTTGTGGAGGTTGATTCAATGAAGAAGTGGCCGACAGTCATTGCCGTCGCGTGCGCGCTAGTGGTTCCGGGGCAGGCGGCCTTCGCCGACCAGCACGAGGGAAGGGTCTATCTCGACGAGGAGTACGAGGAGCAGAGGGACTGGTCGCTGGGGCTGGGCCTGGGCCTGGTGGACATCGGCGAGAGCATCATCGACCAGACGACTCCGCTGAGCAATGACGACGTCGAGCAGTACTTGACGCTGAATCTACGGATTCCGTTCGGTGAGCGTCATGCGCACGCCGGATCCAGCCGAGGCGGCTTCCGCGGCTATCTCGAACCCGAGTTGGGCTTTTGGGAGGGCGATTTCAGCAGTAATCTCTCGGTCGGAGTAAACATCATCGGCGGAATGCCGTTCAACGCGGTCGAGTTCTTCGTAGGAGGCGGGATCGGGATGCACTTCCTGGACACCGACTTCCCGTTGCCCTCGGGGGACACCAGTGAGGACTCGATCGGCATAAATGCCCAGTTCGGAGTGGACTTGAGCGTCAGCCGGGCGATTTCGGTCTTCGCGGTCAGTCGCTTCGATCTGGTCGACGATTCTCGCGATCAGCTCGAGACAAAGGCAGCCGTCGGACTGCGTTTCAGATTCTGACGAACGGTCGACGCCGGGGTGGCGGCTATCGTTTAGAGTCGGCTCCGTCGGTCACCTCGGCGTACGAGGTGACGGTGTCACAGGTGCACACCAGGTTGCGGTCGCCGAAGGCGTTGTCGATCCGCGCGACCGGCGGCCAGAACTTCCTCTCCCCGAGCCAGGCCAGCGGAAACGCGGCGCGGCGTCGCGGGTAGGGGTGCCGCCACTCGTCGCTGGTGACCTCCGCGGCGGTGTGCGGCGCGTTCTTGAGCAGGTTGTCTTGCGGCTCGGCGCGGCCGTCTTCGATCTCCCTGATTTCCTCACGGATCGATACGAGCGCGTCGCAGAATCTGTCGAGCTCCGCCTTGGATTCAGATTCGGTCGGTTCGATCATCATCGTGCCGGCTACCGGCCAGGACATTGTCGGGGCGTGAAATCCGTAGTCCATCAGCCGCTTGGCGATGTCGTCGACCGTGACGTCGGCGGTCTGCTTGAAGCCGCGAACATCGATGATGAACTCGTGAGCCACGAAGCCGTTGGCGCCGGAATAGAGAATCGGGTAGTGCGGACTCAGGCGCTTGGCCATGTAGTTGGCGTTCAAGATCGCTAACCGGCTGGCGCGGGTCAGACCCTCCGCGCCCATCATGGCTATATACATCCACGAGATCGGCAGGATGCTCGGACTGCCCCACGGGGCCGCGGAAACGGGTCCGATCGCGGACTCGGACTGATCGCCGGCGGCAAATGGGTGCCCTGGCAGGAAGCCGGCCAGATGCTCGGCTACGCAAATCGGACCCATGCCTGGACCACCGCCCCCGTGCGGTATGCAGAACGTCTTGTGGAGATTCAAATGGCAGACGTCAGCGCCGTAGTCTCCGGGTCGGCAAAGGCCGATCTGGGCATTGAGATTCGCGCCGTCGAGATACACCTGGCCGCCGTGCTCATGGACGATCTCGCAGACCTCCTTGATGCTCTCCTCGAACACACCATGGGTGGAGGGGTAGGTGATCATCAGGGCGGCGAGACGTTCGCTGTGTGCGGCGGCTACGTGCCGGAGCCTGCCGAGGTCGACGTCGCCATTGGCGTCACACTCGACGGGGATTACCTTGAGGCCGGCCATGACGGCGCTGGCCGGATTGGTTCCGTGCGCGGAGGTGGGAATCAGGCACACGTCGCGATCCGGCTCGTTGTGCGCGCGGTGGTAGGCGCGGATCACCAGCAGCCCGGAGAGCTCTCCCTGCGAGCCGGCGTTGGGCTGTAGGGAGACCGAATCGAACCCGGTGAGCTCGGCTAGCCAGGCCTCGAGCTGCTCGCACAGCCGCTCATAGCCGCGCTGATCTTCGGCCGGCGCAAACGGATGCATCGAGCCGAACTCTTCCCAGGATACCGGGATCATCTGGGCGGTCGCATTGAGCTTCATCGTGCAGGAGCCCAATGGAATCATCGAGTGAACCAGCGACAGGTCTCTGCTTTCGAGCCGGTGGAGGTAGCGGAGCATCTCGTGCTCGGTGTGGTAGCGGTGAAACACCTCCTGCGGCAGGAAGTCGGTGGTGCGATGCAGGGCGGATGGAATCCCGACAGCGGCGCCGACCCCGGGCTCACCCTGGGACCCGCCTCCGAAGGCCTCGACCAGTGCGTCGATCTCCGAGGCGACCGTCACTTCGTCGAGCGTGATCCCGAGATCGCCGTCTTGGTAGCGTCGCAGCACCATCCCGCGATCGCGAGCGCCGAGCCAGATTGTCTCCTGCCGGGCGCCGGCGGCGACGCGAAGGGTGTCGAAGACCTCGCGATGCCGGATCTCGAATCCTCGTTGTGCGAGCCGCTCCGCCAGCTCGAGTGTCGAGTGATGGACTCGATTGGCGATCGCCCGTAACCCGTCCGGCCCGTGGTAGACGGCGTACATCGATGTCAGTACCGCCGGCAGGACCTGGGCGGTGCAGATGTTGCTAGTCGCCTTGTCGCGACGGATGTGCTGCTCTCGGGTTTGGCGAGCCAGGCGGTAGGCGGAGTCGCCGGCTGCGTCTCGAGACACTCCGGCGATCCGTCCCGGGATCAGGCGTTCCAGATGCTGCGCCGCCGCCAGATAGCCGGCGTGAGGACCGCCTCCGCCCATCGGCAGTCCGAGTCTCTGGGTCGATCCGACTACGACATCGGCGCCGAAAGACCCGGGAGGCGCAAGCGCAACCAGAGCCAGCGGGTCGGCGGCCACGACCAGCCGGTTTCCGGCCTCGTGCAGGCGCTCGGCGAGCTCGCGATAGTCCACGACGGCGCCGTCGGTCGTCGGATACTGGACGAGTGCCGCGAACACGTCGTCGCGAAGTGGGTCGAGTTCAGCCGTCGGCGCGATCTCGACCCGGATGCCGAGTGGCTCCGCGCGGGTCTCCACGACCGACAACGTCTGCGGGTGGCAGCTCTCCGAGATCAGCACCGTCGAGCGTTTCCTGCGAATCGCGGCCCAGCACATTCCGATGGCCTCGGCGGCAGCGGTAGCTTCATCCAGAAGGGAGGCGTTTGCGACCGGCAGACCGGTGAGCTCGCAGACCAGAGTCTGGAAGTTGATCAGCGCCTCGAGTCTGCCCTGCGCGATCTCGGCCTGATAGGGCGTGTACTGCGTGTACCAGCCCGGGTTCTCGAGGACGTTTCGTTGGATCACGGCGGGCACAAGACAGGCCGAATACCCCATGCCGATCACACTGCGGGCGGGCCTGTTCGCCTTTGAGATGGCGCGCAGCTCCTCGAGAGCGGCGGCTTCCCCCAGTGGCGCCGGCAAGTCGAGGCGTGCGCCGGCGCGGATACCGGCTGGAACCACCGCGTCCGTGAGCTCGTCGAGACTCGCGAGGCCGAGCGAATCGAGCATCTGAGCCACCTCATCGCCGGCCGAGCCGAGGTGCCTGGGCGGAAAGGGATCACGTGCTGCGTGTTGCTGGTCGGACAAGCTCTCTCCTGGGTCGGCCGTGTCGGCCGTATGGGGAAGGTCGAAGAACTGACCAAGGCATTCTACGGGCGAGCGGGGGCACGTCAACAGCCGGGACGGCGTCTTCGGTGGGATACACTCAATCGCTCAACCGGAGGGTCACGTGGCGGATAGCAGAGTAGGTGGAGTGGTGGTTGCGCTCGCCGTCGGCGCCCTGTTCGTGGGCGTGGCTGCGGCTCCGGGTCAGGTCGAGTTCGACGTGACTACCGACACCCCGGAGGGCTATTCGACCGGATTCCACATCGTTCGTCCGGGCGAGAATCTGCGCAAGATCAGCAGAGATTACCTCGGCTCGCAAGAGCTGTGGGAACTCAATTGGGAGCTCAACCCGGAGGTCGGCAATCCCGATTTCCTTCTGCCTGGCCAGCGGCTTCTAGTCTTGATGAAGCTCGACAGCTCGGTGCCGTCGGCTCAAGTCGTGAGTCTCTCCGGCCGTGTCGAGGGCAGGCCGGTTCCGATCGGATGGAATCCGGCGCGCCGGCAGGACATCGTCGTCGAGAGCGACGGGATGCGTACCTTCGAGGCGTCCTCGACTGCGCTCAAGTTTCACGACGGCAGCAGCCTGGTCATGACGGAACAGTCGATCGTGTTCCTCAAGCGCGCCGGACGTACCTTGCAGGGCATCGAGACCCGCTCGGTGGAGATCGTCGAGGGGCAGGCCGATCTGGCAGGTGGTGCTCCTTCGGGCGCGGGCGGCACCGCAACGCCGGGAATCGAGTTCGTGATCGGTGACGCCACCGCCACGCCGCGGCCGAGTGCCGAGAGCGCGGCCGAGGCTCGGCTGCGCAAGTCGGACGAGGGCACTGCCCAGCTGATGGTCTACCAGGGCGAGAGCGAAGTCGCCGCCGGGGGCACCTCGCTGTCCGTTCCCACCGGCATGGGGACTTCGGTGCCCAGGGGCGAGCCGCCCAGGCCGCCCGAGAAGCTTCTTCCCGAGCCGGGTCTGACGGCTCCCGCGGCCGGTGCGAGTCTCGAGCTCTACGCACTCGACTTCTCGTGGGCTGCCGTGGAAGGCGCCGTCGGCTACACGATCGAGGTCTGCCGCGACGCTTCGTGCGAGGCTCTGATCGCGCGGGCCACTGGCATCGAGCGCACCGAATGGCGGGCCGACGGGCTACCGCTCGGCGACCAGTACTGGCGCGTGACGGCCACCAGCCCCTCGGGCCTGGACGGTTATCCGGCGGCCAGCCGCCCGGTCAGAGTCGAACCCACGCGCGCCGAGTTCGACCCACCGATCGCGACGTTCTCGGTAGCCGGACGCTCCGTCGAGCGCGACGGGAAGACCTTCTTCAACCCGGCGGCGCGAGTGCTGGCCGAAGTGTCGGATCCCAGCGGCGTGGCCGAGTGGCAGCCGCTCGTCGACGGGCGCCTTGGGAAGAAGCCGGCTCTCGAGGGCCCCTGGAGCACGGGTACTCATGAAGTTGCGGTCCTGGCCGAGGACAATCTGGGCAATCGCGGCAGGACCGATGCGGTGTCGTTTACCGTCGATGGCGAGGGACCGGAGATTGGCTGGAAGGTAGGCGACTCCCCGCTGCTCGAAGACGAGGGACAGGGCGGCCTCGAATCCCCCAAATCCCGCTGGTGGCTCGCCAAGGCGGCGAAGCGAAATGCGCGCCGGGTGAGCAGGGGGCGCGAGCCCCGCTGGACCCTGGTCGGTTGGGGTAACCGCCACCTCGACAACATCGGTACCTTCGAGAACCCCGACCGAATCCGGGGCTTGTATCGCAACTACCGAGTTGCGCGGCTGGCCGGTGAAGAGCCCAGGCTGTTGCTCCTGGCGCCCGGTATCGTCAGTGTCTCGGGCGAGGCCGGACAGTTTCTGGTCGTCGATGCCGTCGACCTGATGTCGGGCGTCGAGGAGCTGTCCGTGCGCACCGTGGGCTCGAAGTCCGAGGGCTACCGGCTGGAGGCCACGGCCCGCGATCGCTTGGGCAACGCGAGCAGGACGTCCTGGAGCTTCGATTCCGCCGACCGCTAGTGTCCCGTGCGGTAAGTTCGTTGCCACACCGAGAGCGGTGAAGCGTGCGCTGGGCAAGGCGCGACGACTGAGAATATCGGGCATATTCGACAGAGGAGCAACGCCGCCCAGCGGAATGCAGCACCGCTCGAATGTAAAGGAACTTGCCGCACGGGACACTAGCGTCCCGCGCAGGAAGTTCGTTGCCCAGGCTTGGAGGGCCGCAAGAGTGGGTAGCGTTCTTCCCGCACGGGACCCTAAGGGGCCTCTCGATCCGATTCGCTGAGCCTGATCGTCGGCAGCAGCCCGGCTCCCGGACTGGTGTCGCCGGAAGGCTCCGTCGCCCCAAGGCCTTCGGGCGGACTCCACTCGGCCCCGAGTTCGAGCGCCATGCGCTCGAGACGTTTGACGACGCTGGCGGCGTCCGGAGGCCGCTTCGATTTGTCATCCCTCAGCAAGCTGAGAATCAGCGCCTCGAACTCGGCCGGGAGATCCGGCACGATCTCGGACGGCGGTCGCGGAGAGCTGAACAGCGTTCTGCGGATGACTTCCTTGATCGTCTTGCCCTCGAAGGGCCGCATGCCGGAGACGCAGAAGTAGAGAACCGCTCCGAGCGCGAACAGATCGCTGACCCGGTCGTGACCCTTGCCCCGCAGGGCTTCGGGCGGAAGATAGCCCGGGGTGCCGAAGACGACGTCCTCCGTCGGCGCCATCGAGGTCACCAGTTCGGCGATTCCGAAGTCGGTGATCTTGATCGCGCCGTCCTTGCCGAGCAGGATATTCGCCGGCTTGATGTCTCGATGCACGAGATCGTTCTCGTGCGCCGCGGCGAGTCCGCGCGCTATCTGAACGCCGAGCGCGATCGCCTGATCGGGCGACAGTCTGCGCCGGCTCCAGACGTAGGGCTCGAGCGAGGTGCCGTCGACGAACTCCATCGCCAGAAAAGCCGCGTCCTCACCTTCTTCCACATCGTAGATCGCGACGATGTTGGCGTGGTTGAACTTGGCGGTGGTGATCGCCTCCTGGAGCAGTCGCGACAGGAGCTCTGCGCGCCGGCTCTTCGACAGCTTGCGATCCAAGCGCAGGGTCTTGAGGGCCACCGGTCGGTCGAGCTTGGGATCGTGACCCAGAAACACGGTGCCCATGGCCCCCGATCCCAAGACTCTGCGCACTTGAAACCTGCCGAGGAAGACCTCGTCGAGCGCGCTCTGCTCCTTCATCCTCTTCTCCAGGGCCGCGAACGCGGAGCGTAGCTGGCCGATCTCGCCACCGGCTCCCACGGATCCCACGCCGGCAAGACGGCGTTGCGCGCGAGCCAACTCACGAATCGGCCGGACGACCGATGCATACGCGAGACCGCAAAGGAGAACGACGAACAGGGCGGCCAGGCCTATGGCCCACTGCGCGCTCTCACGCATGGTGAAGGCGACCTGGTGAGCCACGCTCACCGGCTGCCGCGAGAGCACGGCCCAGTTGGTACCCGCGATCGCGGCGCTCGCGCCGATGAAGCCTTCGGTGGTCTCCGAACCGCCACCGACTACCGAGTCGATGAACTCCGAGCCGGCGTGCTCGAGGAGTCCCTCCGAGAAATCGTCCAGACGGCCGATCAGCGCCTTTCCGTCGCGAGTGGCGAGCGTGACCTGAGCCTGAGCGCCCAGCTCATAGTTGAAGATCGCCGCGCTGATGGACTCACCGTCGGCGACCAGCCAGACGCTGCCCCGTTCCTCCTCGAAGGGCACAGCGATTCGGACGACGAAGGCGTCGTCGATGGCGGTCCCGTGGACCGGAACATGAGTGGGCGCCCTGAACATCTCATCTGCCCACACCCGCACTCGATCGTCGCTGAGCTGAGCCTGTATAACCAGCTCTCCGGCCGGCGTGACCACCGCGATCGCGGCGACTCCCAGTTTGCTCCAGGATTCGAGGCTCTGTCCCAGGACGGCACGTGCCTGCGGCGAACGGGGATCCTCCAGGAGACGATTGTTCGCCAGGCCGGCGGCCAGGCCTTCGAGAGAGCCGATCCTCGCCGATATCTCCGAGGCGGTTCCTCGTGCTACCCGGACGTGGGTGAGCCGGACCTGGTCTTCCATTGCGCTGCGATTGATGTCTATGAGCCGGTACGCCAGGATTCCCAGCGGCATGAGACCCACCAAGCCCAGAGCCAGGGCCACCCGCAGGAGGAGGGAGGACGCGAACCAGCGCAGGAGCTCACGCACGTGCCGAGCGCCTAGTCGAGCAGCTGGCTGGCCGGCGAGGGCGCGCCGAACAGGAAGCCCTGACCGTAACCGAAGCCCAGGTCCCGACAGAGCGCGGCTTCGGCTTCGTTCTCGACTCCTTCGGCGATCGTGACGATGTCGATCTCCCGGGCCATCGAGACCAGGCGTTCCAGAACGGTCTGTTTGGCCGAGGAGGCCGTGTCGATTCCTCGAATCAGACTGATGTCGAACTTGAGGTAGTCGGGCGGCACTTCAGCGAGCTCCAGAAGACGAGCCTGTCCGGCTCCGAAGTCGTCGTAGGCGAGCTGCATTCCCATGCTGTGCAGGAAGTTGCGCAGCTCGCCGATCGTGGCCGGATCCGTGATCGAGCCTTCGTGAATCTCGAGCACAGCCTTGACTTCGGGTGCGCGCTGGTGGAATTCCTCGATCGATTCAACCAGCTCCGGACTTCCGATCTCATTGGGATGGGTGTTCATGAACACCACTCGTTGGCCCTCGGGAAGCTCGGAGCAGTCCTCGGCCGAGCGGGCACGGAACATGCGGCTCAGCGCGGCTTCGGCACCGAGGATCTTGGCTGCGTTGAACATCTCTATCGAGCCGGTTGCAGCCCCTTCGAGGTCGCCGCGACCGAGCACCTCGTAGCCCAGAATGCTCTTGTCATTCAGCGCGACGATCGGTTGGAACACGGACACCACGGCACGTTTCTTCATCAGCTCGCGAAGAATCCTGCTCTTGTCGAGGGCGAACTTCGGCAGGTTGGCGTCGACGGCGATCGTCTGCGCGAGAAGAGCCTCCGCCTCCTGAGCGGCGACCAGGCTCAACCGGTACTCGAGGCGAGCGAAGTGGATGGTGTCGCCCTCGGACAGCTCGACCTGGTCCTCGACCTTGAGGCCGTTGACGAACGTGCCGTTGGTGCTGCCGCGATCTCGCAGGAACAGCGTGGCGTTCTCCTGCACGATCTCGGCGTGCTGGCCGGAGATTTCGGTGGCGGAAAGCGTCAGACCGAGTCCCTCTCGACGGCCGATGTGGAAAGGGAAGGCCAGAATCGGAATTCGACGTAGCGTTCCGTCGGTCTCGGACAAGCCCTCCAGAAACCAGAGGACCTGACCGCCATTCGTCTCCTCGATGCCCATCCGTTCGGGATTCCTCGCGCGACCTTAGCATCGGCGGCTCCGGCTGAGGGCAGTCGGTGCCCAGAACGTTACGTGCCGTATTACTCGGTCGGGAAGCCGTAGCGCAGGAGCCGTTCGAACTCCTCGAGCAATACCGGCCGGCTGAAGTGGAATCCTTGCAGGGTCTCGCATCCTTCGCGGCGAAGATAGTCGGCCTGCTCGGCAGTCTCGACACCCTCTGCGACGACTTCGAGTCCGAGATTGTGGGCCAGGGCGATCACGCCCTTGACGATCGCGGTATCGCCTTTGTCCTGAGGCGTCGGGATAACGAAGGATTTGTCGATCTTGAGCGTGTGGATCGGGAATTGCTTCAGATAAGCAAGTGACGAGTAGCCGGTTCCGAAATCGTCGATCGCGATCTTCACACCCAGATCGTGCAGATCCCTGAGTCGCTCGAGGGTTTGTTCGACCTCGTTCATGGCTACGCTTTCGGTGAGCTCGAGCTCTACCGCCGATGGCTGCACGCCGGTCTCGGTCAGGATGGTGGCGATTGTCTCGACGAAGTTTCTCTCCCGGAACTGGATCGCCGAGATGTTGATGGCCATGGTCAGGTCTTCGTGCTCCTGCCTCCAGATCTGAGCCTGGTTACAAGCGGTCCGGAGCACCCACTCCCCGAGCGCGATGATCTGTCCAGTTTCCTCGGCGATCGGAATGAACTTGAGCGGACTGATCTCGCCCATGCCGGGATGATCCCAATAGGTAAGAGCCTCAGCGCCGATGATTTGATGATCGCCGCTCGCCACCTTGGGCTGGAATCGCAGCTTGAGCTCGTCGTTGTCGAGTGCGTAACCCAGGGCCATCTTCAGCTGCAGTTTTTCGAAGGCATACCCGCCCATGGTCGGTGCATACAGACGGTAGGTGCCGCGGCCTTGCTTTTTCGCCGAAACGAGGGCGTTTTCGGCGTTTCGCATCAACGTCTGGGCGTCTTCACCATCCCACGGAAAAATGCTCCCGCCGATGCTGGCCGAGATCCTGAGCTCCTGGCCGCCGAAATCGTAGGGCGCCGAGACGGTGTCGAGGACCTTCTTGGCCACCGTCTTGACGTCCTCTCCCGAGGAGACCTCTCCGATCAGGAAGGCGAACTCATCGTCCCCGAAACGGGCCAGAAGATCGACCTCCCCGCGCAAGCCGAGCAACCTGCCCGAGACGCTCTTGAGCAGGAAGTCACCCACCGCGTAGCCGAAGGTGTCGTTGACTTCCTTGAAGTGATCAACGTCGACGACCAGAATCGCGAGCTTGTCGTCGCGGGGGTTCATCTCGAGCACGGTTTGCTTCAACTGCTTCGAGAAGACCCTGCGGTTGGGCAGCTCGGTCACCGAGTCGAAGAACTGACGGTCGCCCGTCTGCTCTTGCGTCCGTGCCGAGTTGATCGTCAATCCCGCCAGGGCGGCGACGGTTTCGAGCGCCTGGATCTCGGTCGCGGCAGCGGTCCGCACGACCGGGAAGTAGAGAGCCACAGTGCCTAGAACCACGATGTGATCCTGCTCATGGGGCTTCTCCGCCCATCGGACGCCGCGGATCGGCGTCGACCAGCACGCCGCGAGGCCACTGGCCAACGCATCCTCTCGGAGGCCCTCCCAGACCAGATCGGTCGAGATATCGGAGGACACGATCGTTTCGATGCCGTAGGCGGCGGAGCAGCAGGCTCCCGGCGCCAGGCCGACCGTGAGTCCGTTGATCGCCTTCTGGAAGTCTTCGGCCAGGGCGGGCGCGGCGAGGACCTCGAGCGCGTGGGTGGTCGCGTCGATCAGAGTGACGCAGGGAATCGAGCTCGGGAAGATCTCTCCGAGGCTTTCGCAAAACTCGGCGAACGCTTCAGGCAGATCGGCACCGCTGCTGACCAACTCGAGGACTTTGCTCTGGGCGAGGAAGATCCTCGCGGTGAGCGACGACGAGTCTTCGCTGACGACGGTTTGAGGCAGAGTCATGTAGGCCTACCGTACCGGAGGCCAAGGTTCCAGACTATGGAACCCTGCGCACCCGTCAGCTCGAATTGTCTTGTGACGATGCGCGGTTAGCCTCCCGTGCCCCGAAAGGTTCCCACGTTTCGGTGAGAAAAGCCAGTTGCCGCCATCGCTCA
>JBHHWO010000067.1:0-25408 GCA_046756565.1 Thermoanaerobaculia bacterium
GCGGAGAGCCCCCTGCGCGGATTGCCTGCCGCCTCGCCTTGGCCGACGCGCTCCTCGGCCCACGGTGTGGCATGCCGCGGGCGATAGGTACTTGCCTTGAGCGATGCCGAATGAGTGGCAGGCGCTCGGAGAGGTACCTACCCGCGAGGCCTCACCTCGAGGAATCGATCTGGCAAGCCCGGTGAGGCGCCGACCAGGCCTCGCTGTCGCCTTCGCGTAACCATGTGAGGAGGTGCACTATCCGGCGTGGCGAGTGGAGGGAGAGGGGAGGAGCAGCGATTTGCCCGCACCGCAGCGGCGGAGGCCTCAGGGGTTTAGCTGATTGATACCAACCAGCGAGGAGACGCGCAAATCGCCCGGACCGACCTCTCCCCGAGCCCGCCGGATCGCACCGACGGAACGGTGGAGCGAGGCGACGAGCGAGGCCATCATTCGGCGCCGCGGACGAGATTCGCTGCGACGATCATCGCTACCGCAGCAGTTTGCGCGCGATCACCAGCCGCTGCATCTCGCTCGAGCCCTCGTAGATCGTGGTCACCCGAACGTCCCTGTAGAGCCGCGAGATCTCGTAGTCGTCCGAGTAGCCGTTGCCGCCGTGAATCTGGAGACTCTCGTAGCAGGCACGGTTCGCGGCCTCCGAAGCGAACAGCTTCGCCTCAGACGCCAGGCGGCCACCGTGTTTGACGCCTTCGGTCAGAGCTGCTCTGTAAGTGAGGACGCTGGCTGCCTCGAGCTCGGTAGCCATGCTGGCGATCTTGAACCGAATCGCCTGATGCTCGGCGATCGGCACTCCGAACTGAACTCGCTCCTTGGCGTACTCGACGGCCAGCTCGAGCGCGCGCCGGTGGATGCCGACGCTCTGGGCGGCGATACCCAGCCGGGAATGGTCCAGTGTCGCGAGGGCGATCTTGAATCCCTGACCGAGATTCCCCAGGAGGTTGGCCCCCGGCACTCTGCAGCTCTCTAGGATCAGCGGCGCCGTCTTCGAGGCGTGAAGACCTATCTTCTTCTCGGGCTCGCCGATCTTGAGACCCGGCGCGTCCGCAGGAACGACGAAGGCGCTGATCCCACGCTTGCCCGCGTCCGGGTCCGTCTTCGCCATGACCACGAAGGTCCCAGCTGCTCCCGCGTTCGTGATCCAGGCTTTCTCGCCGCTCAGCAGCCAATCGTCGCCGTCTCGGATCGCGAGGGTCTGGAGCGACCCCGCATCCGACCCGGTGCCGGGCTCGGTCAGGCCGAAGCCGCCAATCATCTTGCCCGAAGCGAGTGGCGGCAGCACCCTCTGCTTGAGCTCTTCCGAGCCGAAGTGCGAAATCGGCCAGCAGCATACCGAGTTGGTGACGCTCATGGTTCCGGCGATGGCCGGACACGCCACCGCAAGCTCCTCGACCGCGATCACGTAGCTCAGCGGTGAGAATCCGGCGCCGCCATACTCCTCGGGCACCATCATCCCGAGCAGCCCCATCTCCCCCATCTCGGCGACAATCTCGGCCGGGAACTTCCGCTCAGCGTCGCGGTGGGCAACTCCCGGTCGTATCTTCTCTTCGGCGTAGCGCCGTACCTCGGAGCGAAGCAGCTCCTGCTCCTCGGCCAGGGCGAAAGTGACCCCGGGTCTCTCCTGGGTGAGCACGGTCAAGAAGAGCCTGCCTCAGTCGGCGAGAACGGCGCCGGCTATGACCAGCTTCTGGATCTCGCTAGTGCCCTCGTAGATCTCGGTGATGCGCGCGTCCCTGAAGAAACGCTCGACGTTGTATTCGCGGGTGTAGCCGTAGCCACCGTGGATCTGGAGCGCCTTGTCGGCGACCCGCTGCGCTACTTCGGAGGCGTACAGTTTGGCCTGAGCGGCCTCGAGCGTGCAGCGCTTCTTGGTGTCCTTGGTCCAGGCGGCTTTCCAGGTCAAGAAGCGGGCCGCGTCGATCTCGGTCGACATATCGGCCAAGTAGAACTGAATGGCCTGAAAACGCGAGATCGACTGGCCGAACTGCTCTCGCTCCTGCGCGTAGGACAGGGCGGCTTCCATGGCTCCCTGGGCGATTCCCACCGCCTGGGCCGCAATGCCGACCCGGCCACCGTCGAGTGTTCGCATCGCGATCTTGAAGCCGTCTCCCTCGTCGCCCAGCCGATGACTCGCCGACACCCTCATGTCCTGGAAGGCGAGCTCGGTCGTGCCCGAGCCGTTCACGCCCAATTTGTACTCCTTGCCTCCGCGCGAAATGCCCGGCGTGTCGCAGGCAACGACGAAGGCGGTGATGCCGCGGTGCCTCTTCTCGGGATCGACCGTCGCGAAGACGAGCGCGAGATCGGCATTGGTGGCGTTGGTGATGAAGACCTTGTTGCCGTTCAGGACGTAGACGTCGCCGTCGCGCACCGCGCGGGTGCGTAGGCTGCTCACGTCGCTGCCGGCGTCCGGCTCGGTGAGGGCAAAGCACCCAATCTTCTCCCCCGAGGCGAGAGGCCGGAGAAATGCCTGCTTCTGCTCGCTCGACCCGAATTCGAGCAGCGGGTCGCAGACCAAGGAGTTGTTTACCGAGAGGATCACGCCGGTGGTAGCGCAGACTCGACTGATCTCCTCGATCGCCAGGCAGTAGGAGACGCTGTCCATCCCGGACCCGCCCCACTCCTCGGGAATTGCCACTCCCGCGAGACCGAGCTCACCGGCCCGTCTGATCGAGTCCGAAGGGAACTCGCCGGTCTCGTCGACCTCCTTCGCCCGCGGTGCCACGACCTCGTCGGCGAACCGGCGGACCATCTCCTTGAGTAGCTCCTGTTCTTCACTCAGTTCGATGTTCATTCCTGCTTCGCCTCCGGTGATTCCACCCGCTCATCGTAGCAATCGGCCGGGTCGAAAAAAAGGGAGCCTTACCGCATCCGAGTCCTCTAGAATCGGCCCTCGTGAGCAGCCGACGCCAAAGCGAGCCACTCGCCTACAGCGCGATCGAGATCAACAGCTATTTGCCTTCGGGTTGGAACCTCGAGGCCACCGAGGGCGAATACCTCGCCGACAAGCGGCGATGGCAGATCGAGGTCGAGGACGTGAGTGAGATGGTCTCCACGCTGGCGGTCAAGCAGGCGGACGCCGACAAGCTCGGACGCATTCCCGCCCTACAGGCGGCGATCGACCGCCTGTACCGCAAGGCCTGAGCGCGCGCGGTCAGGACGGCCTGCTGCCGGGCGCCGTCAGCGGCTCGCCGCTCGCACACAGTGCGCACTCGGACGGGCTCCAGGCCTCTGCCTTGACCTCGACCAGGCTCTCGAACGGGCGATCGAAGCCCGCCCTGCCGGACGAGCGGTCGATGACGGCTCCGTAGGCTTCCACCCGAGCCCCGGCACCGTGGGCAACCTCCCCCGCCTCCCGTGCCGATTCACCCGTGGTCACGACGTCCTCGACGACCGCGACGCGCTCGCCCGCGGATAGCTCGAAGCCCCGCCTGAGCTTCATCGCTCCCTCTTTCCTCTCGCAAAAGCGAAATGGGACAGCGAGAACGGCAGCCGTGACGTAGCCGATCACGACCCCGCCCAGAGCCGGTGACAGCACCGAGTCCGGCGCGAAGACCCTGAGCTTGTCCGCCAGGGCGAGTCCCACCTCCCGGGCGCGGCCGGGATGCTCGAGCAGCAGGGCACACTGTACGTAGTGATCTGAGTGCAGCCCCGAGGAGAGCCGGAAGTGACCCTCGCGGAGAGCCCCGGTCCTTCTGAGCTCCTCCAGCAGGCTACTCAGCCTCGGCCCCTCGCGTTTCGCGCTGGATGCGGTACTGCTCCATCTTCTTGTACAGGTTCGAACGTGGTGTCTCGATCCTCTTTGCCGTCCGGGTCACGTTCCAGTCGTTCTCTTCGAGCTTGCGCAACAGGAACATCCTTTCGGAGGCCTCGCGGAAGTCCTTGAGGGTGGCGACCTGAGCGAGCGAGCCGGCGAGCTCGGGACTGCCTCCGCCGAGTAGCGAGATGGCGTCGGCTTTCGAGATCGGGTCCGAGCCACTGAGAATCAGTAATCTCTCGACGGCGTTCTTCAACTCCCGGACGTTGCCCTTCCAGGGCAGCGAGCGGAGGTGCTCGACAGCCTCGGGAGCGAACGTCTTGAGCGGATAGTTGCTGACCTGCGAAAAACGACGCACGAAGTACTCGACCAGCTCCTGGACGTCTTCCAGCCGCTCGCGCAGCGGCGGCGTGCGAATCGGCACGACATTGAGCCGGTAGAAGAGATCCTCGCGGAAACGGCTGTTGCCGATCTCCTCCTGGAGATCCCGATTGGTGGCGGCGACGACTCGAACGTCGACTTTGTTTACCTTTTGCGAGCCCACGGGCTCGACGTCTCCATCCTGAAGAACTCGCAAGACCTTGGCCTGGGTTCGGGCCGACATGTCGCCGACTTCGTCCAGGAAGATCGTTCCGCCGTCGGCCGCCACGAACTTGCCGACCTGTTTCTTGGACGCACCTGTGAACGAGCCCTTTTCGTGGCCGAACAGCTCGGACTCGATCAATTCCTCCGGAATCGCCGCGCAGTTCACCTGAACCAGGATCTTGTCGTGTCGAGTGCTGCGGGAGTGAAGGGCCCGGGCGACGAGCTCCTTGCCGGTGCCGCTCTCGCCCGTGATCAGAACCGTGGCCGGCGTCGGTGCGGCCTTCTCGACGGTTGCACGAAGCTCCTTCATTGCCGGCGAAGAGCCCACCATTTCATCGTGCTCCGGTCCGCCCGAATCGCTGTCGCGCTGGAGTCTCGAGACCTCCACCGCGTTGCGCAGGCTGACTAGAACCCGCTCGCGCTGGAGCGGCTTTTCGAAGAAATCGAAAGCTCCCGACTTGGTCGCTTCGACGGCCGTGGAGACGTCGCCGTGGCCGGTGATGATGATCACCGGCAGGTCATAGCCGCGCTCCTGGAGTCGGTTCAGAACGGACAGTCCGTCCAGCCCGGGCATCTTGATATCCAGCAGCACAGCCTCGGGCGCCTGTCGACGGACCGCCTCGATGGCGTCCTCGCCATTCTTCGCCTCCTCCACGCGGTAGCCCTCGTACTCGAGAATCATGCGCAGACTCTCGCGAATCGACTCCTCATCGTCGACCACGAGGACCCGACCGCGGTAGCTCTGTTTCTCGTCACCCATGGCGGCGAGTCTATCGCGCAGAAAGCGAGGGCCGGCCCGCGAACGGACCGGCCCTTCCAAGGAGGTTTGCGGTTGCTCTATTGGTCTGGAACCGGCGGAAAAGCAAACAGAGGCTGCTGTTCCTGCCCGTTGACGAACCGCCGAAGATAGATGCGCAACCTTGAGCCGGCCTGCGCGTCACGGATCTTGTCCTCGAACTCGGTGACGTTGTTTACGCTCTCGCCATTGACTTCGGTAATCACGGTGATCACCCGCTGAGTCTGCACGACGCCTTCGTCGTAGAGCGGGCTGCGCGGCGAGACCGAGGTCACCCAGACGCCCGCCAGACTGCTCGGCAGCCCATGGGACTCCCGCAGACCCGGGGTGAGGTTCTGATACCGGATGCCGAGCCACTCGATTCCGCTCGCGCCCTCGTCTTCCGCCTCGGGCTGCTCGTCTCCCTCCGAGGGGCGCTCGGCCAACTCGACCGTCCTATTGAGTCGTTTGCCGTTGCGGAGCACGTCGAGCTCGACCGCCTCTCCCGGAGCCTTCGACGAAACGTAGTCGATCAGCTCGCGAGTGTTCTGGATCGGCTCCCCGTCCACGCCCAGCACGATGTCGCCGTGGTTGATGCCGGCCTTGTCGGCCGGCTGCCCAGGCATGACCTGAGTGACCATGGCGCCGTCGGTGGAGGTCAGGCCGAACGCCTCGGCGGCGTCCCGATCCAAGTCGTTGACGCCCACGCCCAGGTATCCGCGCCGTACCCGGCCCTCGTCGCGCAGGGCCGGTAGGACCTGTCTGAGCGTGTTCACCGGCACGGCGAATCCGATGTTCTCGGCGCCGTAGTTGATCGCCGTATTGATACCGACGACCTGACCCCGGAGGTTGACCAGCGGGCCGCCCGAGTTGCCGAAGTTGATCGCGGCGTCGGTCTGGATGAAGTTCTCGAACGACTGCGTCTCGCGGCTGATGTTGATTCGGCGCCCCTTGGCGCTGACCACACCGACCGTCACGGTATCGACCAGGCCACCGGGCGATCCGATCGCCATGACCCACTCGCCGACGCGCACCTGGTCGCTGTTGCCGAGAGGAAGAAAGTCCAGCGGCTTGTCCGAGTCGACCTGTAGCAGGGCCAGGTCGGTGGCGGGGTCGCGCCCCTTGACCACCGCGTCGAAGGTCTTGTCGCCCAGATGGACCTTGAGCTCATCCGCCCCGTCGATGACGTGGTTGTTGGTGATCACCAGCCCGTCGGCCGTGATCACGAAGCCCGAGCCGCCCGAATCCTGGCGGAACTCGCGGCCCTCGTCGTCGCTTTCGGGCTGGTCGCGCCTCCGACGCGGACCGAAGAAGAACTCGAAGGGATCCGAGCGTCGTCTGGAAGAGGCGCGCTCGAACGAATGGGCCTCGATCGCGGCCACCGACGGGGAAACCCTCTCGGCCAGCTCGGCGAAGTCGGGGAAGCCGTTGCTGACCGCGAGCGAAGGCTCCTCGTCCGCAGCCGGCCAGGGGGCCGAGCTGGGCGAGCTCACGCTGCGGGTGGTCAGATCGAGGCCGCCCGCCAGTACCATCCCAAAGACTACGGCGCCAAAAACCAGGAGCGCTGTCAGCACTCTACGTTGCGCGCGGTTGTTCATGCTCTTCCTCTGCCCTCCTCGGTTCGGTAGGTGACTCGAGCCTTCACGGAAACCGGATGGTAGCAAGCCCCTTGCCAGGACATACGCAGCGGGCATTGCTCGGTTACAGAGGCAGAGGCGGGGCTACGGGTCCAACTCCTCGAGCCGGTCCGCACCTCGATGCCAAATTGGCGCCGCCCCGCCGCACCCAAGAGCTTGATAACCCGGGCCGGAATTCCTTATACTGCTGCCCGGTTAGGTAGTCCGGTGCGGGAGGAAGTGGGCCGTGAGCCCGCTTTTTTTTGTCCCGCTCGGCCGGGGAGACCAAGTGAAACTCGATGCTGAGATCCAGACCGAGCTCGGAGCCATCGCCAGCCGGTGCGGCTGCGAGCTCCTGCATGCCGACTTCCGGGGCGGCGTGCTCCAGCTGGTCCTCGACAAGGAGGGCGGCGTGAACATCGCCGAGTGCTCGAGCGTCTCGCGTGAAGCGTCGGCTTTTCTCGACGTCGTTGATTTCGGTAGCGGCAACTACACCTTGGAAGTGACCTCGCCGGGACTCGACCGGGAGTTCTACTCCGAGGGTGACTACGAACGGTTTCTCGGATCGAGAGTGAAGGTCTCGTGGATGGATCAGGGCAAGAAGAGAACCGACGTCGCGCAGCTCCGCGGCTACGACCGAGAGGCTCAGAGCGGACCGCAGCTCGAGCTCGAGTTCACGGATGGCGTGCGGCTGGTCGAGCTCAGCGACGTCTTGAAGACGCGGCTGGATCCGGAATTCTAGGTAGGAAGGCAAGACGATGGCACAAGCAAAAGCACAGGAGATAAACCTCGGCGAGATCCTCGATCAGGTCTCGCGCGAAAAGGAGATCGACGTCGACCGGTGGATTTCCGCCCTCGAGGACGCAATGGCGTCAGCCGCCAAGAAGCAGCACAGGATCAAGGCTCCTGTGCGCTCGCAGCTGGACAAGAGCACCGGCAAGTTCGAGGCGTTCATCGTCAAGCAGGTCGTCGAAGAGGTCGAGGATCCGCTGGCCGAGTGGACCATCGACGAAGCCCGCGAGGAAAAGGCCGACGCCGAGGTCGGGGACGAGATCCACATCCCGATCTCGACCGAGGGTCTGGGCCGGATCGCCGCTCAGTCCGCAAAGCAGGTGCTCTACCAGAGAGTGCGCGAAGCGGAGCGCGAGAAGATCTACAAGGAATTCATCGATCGAGTAGGCGAGGTCGTCAACGGCACCGTCAAACGATTCGAGCGGGGCGACATCATCGTCGACCTCGGACGGACCGAGGCGGTAGTACCGCGCGGCGAGCAGGCCCGGCATGAACGCTACAGCCAGGGCGAGCGCATCCGAGCGGTCATCGTAGAGGTACACCAACAGCCCAAAGGACCGCAGGTCGTACTCTCGCGGACGGATCCGCGGCTCCTTGTCAAGCTGTTCGAAATGGAGGTGCCCGAGATCTACGATGGCACCGTCAAGATCAAGTCCGCGGTTCGAGCGCCGGGCGAACGGGCCAAGGTGGCCGTGTTCAGCCGCGCCCGCGACGTCGACCCTGTCGGCGCTTGCGTCGGCATGAAGGGATCCCGGGTCCAGGCGATCATCCGCGAGCTCCGAGGTGAAAAGATCGACATCATCGAGTACAGCGAAGACCTGGTCACCTTTGCCCAGAGCGCCCTCGCTCCGGCCCGCATCACTCGCGTTTCGGTTACCCACCCGGGCGAGGCACCCCACCTCGACGTGATTGTCGAAGACGAGCAACTTTCGCTCGCAATCGGCAAGCGAGGCCAGAACGTCCGGCTCGCCGCCGAGCTCTTGAACGCGAAGATCGACATCAAGAGCGAGACCGACGTCAAAGATGAGGTCGCCGACGCTCTGGCCAAAATGCTGGAGACGGCGATGGCCGAGGAAGAGGATTCCGCACCGGCCAAGGTCTTTGAACTGACCGCGGCCCCCGGAGTCGGCGCGGCCACCGCCGAGCATCTCGAGGCGAGCGGGTACGGAGTGCTCTCCAAGCTCCAGGCCGCCAGCGCGGAAGAGCTCGCCGCGGTCGAGGGGGTCGGGCCCAAGACCGCCACCGCGATTCTCGAATGGGCCGCCACCTTCGTGGCCGAGGCGGCCGAAGCTCCCGTCGAGGAGACCGAGACGAGCCCGGCCGAGGAGCCCGTAGCCGAGGAGGCTCCGGTCGAGGACGGCGACTTCATGGCTGCCCTGAGCCGCGCGCTCCAAGAAGCCGAAGACCAGACCGAAGGCGACTCCGAAGCCGGCGAATCGGCTCCGGATGCGGACGCGGTCGAGGCCGGCGGCGAAGCCGTGACGCCGGAGGCGAGCGAAGGTGACGAACCCGCAGACGAAGAACTCGGCGCAGAAGCCGAAAAAGAGGAAGAATAGGGCTTCGGAGCGACGCCCTAGGAGTTTCCAGTATGGGAAAGATATCAGTCGAGGAACTCGCCAAGAAGATGGGCATTGAAAACCAGGATCTGGTTTTCAAGCTCAAGTCCATCGGCGTACAACTCGACGACGAGAACCCCTCGGTTGATTCCGAGATCATCGCCGCCGTTCTGCAGGGCAAGGCCATGCGCCAGCCGCGCGAGGTCATCCTCCGCGATGCCGAAGCGAAGGCGGCGGTGCCCGCGCCTCGCAAGCGGCCGCCTCAGAGGCGAATGCCCACCGGGCTCAAACCTCGCGGCCGGCGCATGATCCAGCGGGTCGAGCCCCGGATCCGGACGATTCCAAGCACCCAGAAGGCCCAGCCCGCCGCACCGGCGACGCCACCACCGGGCGAAGCTGGCGCGACTCCGACCGAGACGGCCGCGACCGCCGCACCTCCGGCTCAGGAGACGCCTGCCGCTCCCCCGCCCCAGGCTCCGCCGGCCGCTCCCGCCGAGGCCGACTCGTCGGCCCGCCGCCAGCGGCGAAGTGCCCGCCGGCAGCAAGTCGCCGGCGACAAGACCATCGATTTCAAGCACGGCGCTCCCGCAGGTCCGATCACGATCTCCGAAGCGATGACCGTTCGCGAGTTTGCCGAGAAGCTCGGCGTCAAGTCCAAGGACCTGATCAAGTACTTCCTGGACCGCGGCATGATGGCGACGATCAACCACGTCGTCGAACCCGATCTCGCCGTCGAGATTGCCGAGCAACTCGGCGTCGAGGCCATGGCGGTAACTTTCGAGGAGGAGATTCAGCTCCTGCAGGACTCCCAGGGCACCGAGCCGCGAGCTCCGGTGGTCACGATCATGGGGCATGTGGACCACGGCAAGACGACCCTGCTCGACGCCATTCGCTCTTCACGAGTTACCGAGAGTGAGTTCGGCGGAATCACGCAGCACATCGGCGCCTACCAGGTCGACGTCGACGGCCGCAAGGTCGTCTTCCTCGACACTCCGGGCCACGAGGCCTTCACACTGATGCGCGCCCGCGGCGCGCGCGCCACCGACATCGTTGTTCTGGTGGTGGCCGCCGACGACAGCGTCATGCCGCAGACAATCGAGGCCATCGATCACGCCAACGCGGCGAATGTGCCGATCCTGGTGGCGATCAACAAGATCGACAAGGCCAATGCAAACGTCGAGCGGGTCAAGAAAGAGCTCGCGGACCACAGTGTCGCGGTCGAGGAATGGGGGGGCGACACGATCGCCATATCGATCTCCGCACTCAAGCAGGAGGGCATTCCCGAGCTCCTCGAGATGCTGCTCCTGACCGCAGACATCCTCGACCTCAAGGCGGATCCCGAGCTGCCGGCGCAGGGAGTCGTGCTCGAGGCCAAGAAGGAAGCCGGCCGTGGCATCGTCGCGACTGTGCTGATCCAGAACGGCGTCCTGAACCGGGGCGACGTTTTTGTCGCCGGAGCCACGTTCGGCAAGGTGCGTTCGATGCTCAGCGACGCCGGCAAGCGCATGGACTCCGCCGAGCCCGCGACGCCGGTCGAAGTCATGGGCTTCGACGGCGTGCCCGAGGCCGGCGATCCCTTTCAGGTGGTCGAGGACGAGAGCAAGGCGCGCTCGGTCGCCGAATTCCGCCAGGAGGAGATCCGCCGCAAGGAGCTCGCTCCGGTCTCGGGCAAGGCCTCCCTGGAGCAGCTCTTCGATCGCATCCAGCAGGGAGAGGCGAAAGAGCTCGCGGTCGTCCTCAAGGCGGACGTCCAGGGCTCGGTCGAGGTCATCTCGGACACCCTGCGGCGACAGTCCACCGAGCAGGTCCGGATCGAGATCATTCGTTCAGGGGTAGGAGCGATCTCCAACAACGACATCCTGCTCGCGGCCGCGTCCAATGCGATTGTGGTGGGCTTCAACGTGCGGCCGGAGCCGACCGCCGCCGACCTGGCGTCCAAGGAACAGGTCGACATTCGGTTGCACACGGTGATCTACGAGCTGGCCGACGAGATCCGCAAGGCGATGACAGGTCTGCTCGAGCCCACCTTCGAGGAGATCACCAGAGGCAGGGCCGAAGTGCGAGAGATCTTCTCGATCCCCAAGCAGGGAGTGGTCGCCGGCTGCCACGTCGTCGAAGGCACTATTCCGAGAAACGCCCAGGCGCGTCTGCTCCGTGACAACGTGGTGGTTCACGACGGGGCGATCGGATCCCTGCGCAGGTTCAAAGAGGACGTCGCCGAGGTGCGAACCGGATTCGACTGCGGTATCCGGCTCGAGAAATACCAGGATCTGAAGCCGGGCGACGTCGTCGAGGCTTACTCCAGGGAAGAAGTCGCTCCGACTCTGTAACGCTCGCCTGCCGGTTCGGCCTCACGGCGAATCCAGCCGGGGCCGGTCGCCGAAGGGCAGAATCGTCAGGGAGTTTCCAATGATCATCGGTGTTGCCGTGGCCGAGCTCCACATCCCACACGCTCGCAGCCTCAAGGAGAAGCGGCGCGTGATCAAGAGCGTACTGGACCGCGTCGCACACCGGTACCAGATCTCGGCTGCCGAGGTCGAACATCAGGAACTTCACCAGCGATCGAGACTCGGTTTTGCCCTGGTCAACTCCAGCCGCCGGCATGCGGCTTCGATGCTGGACGAGATTCACCGGATCGTGGAGGGCCGCGCCGAGGCCTTCGTGACCCACTGGCAGGCCGATCTGATCGAGGACTTCCAGTGAGCCAGCGAACCGCACGGGTCAGCGACCTGATTCGGCGCGAGCTCTCCGAGGTCATCGTCCAGCGTCTCCAGGATCCCCGGGTCAGGCTGGCGACCGTCTCGCGGGTGCACGTCACTCGGGATCTCAAGCGCGCCATTGTCCAGATGTCGATTCTCGGAGATGACGACGCGCGCGAAGAGGCCCTCGAGGGTCTCGAGCATGCCAGGGGCTTTCTGCGTAGCGCTCTCGCCCGGCGGCTTCGCTCGATGAAGGTGATTCCGGACCTGATCTTCGAGCTCGACCGAGGAGCGGAATACAGCGCAAACATCGAAGACGTATTGGAGTCGCTTCATGACGAGAATCAATCCTCCTGAACCCCTCCTCCGCCCGCTCTGCGAAGGCGAGCGGTTCGTGATCACGAGCCATCTCAATCCCGACGGCGACGCTGTCGGCTCGGCCCTGGCTCTGGCCCGCCTGCTCCGCAGGCTGGGCAAGGTATCCCAGGTCTGGCTGCACGATCCGGTTCCCTCTATGTACCGCCAGCTTGCGGGCAGCGATCGCGTCCACTCCGGCAGCGAGCCACCCGCGGGATTCCCCGATAGCTTCGACGCCGCGATCACTCTCGAGTGCCCGTCCTTGGATCGATCGGGACTCGAGGAGCAGCTCTCGCAGGTGGCTCTCCTCAACATCGATCATCACCTCGGCAACGAAAGCTACGGCGTCGCCAACTGGGTCGACACCTCCGCCCCGGCCCTGGGCGAGATGATCCAGACCCTGGCAGAAAAGCTCAAGCTGCCCCTGGATTCCGACACGGCGACCTGTCTCATGCTGGCCCTGGTCAGCGATACCGGCGGGTTTCGATTCTCGAACAGCTCGGACCGCGCTTTCGAGGCGGCGGCAGAGCTGGTCCGCAAGGGCGCGCAGCCTCAGCAGATCTCCCAATGGCTCTACGAAAGCCGGTCCGAGTCGTCGCTTCGCCTGCTCCAGGAGATGCTCGCGTCTCTCGAGCTTCATGAGGGCGGACGGATCGCGACCGCCTTGCTGACCCGCGAGATGTTCGAGCGCTCGGGAGCGAGCCCGGAGGACACCGAAGGCCTGGTCGACTTCCCGCGCTCGATCGCGGGAGTCGAGGCGGTCGGTCTCATTCGGCAGATCGGCGATCGCTGGGTCAAGGTCTCTCTACGCAGCCGTGATCGCGTGAACGTAGAGGAGATCGCCCGCCGTAACGGCGGCGGCGGTCATCGCAACGCGGCCGGCTACAAGCTGGAAGCGGACCCTTCGGCGGCGCGCGCGAGCGTGGCCGCCGAGCTCGCAGGAGCCCTGGAGAAGAATGACGCGCAGCGGCCTGCTCCTGATTGACAAAGAACCGGGCTGCACCTCACACGACGTCGTCCAGCGGGCGCGCCGTGCCCTGAGGCAGCGCAAGATCGGCCATTGCGGGACACTCGATCCTGAAGCCACCGGTCTGCTCGTACTGACCCTCGGAAAGGCCACCCGGTTGACTCGCTTTCTGATCAACGCCCCTAAAACCTATTCCGGGACCATCCGCTTTGGCATCAGCACGGACACCTACGACGTCTCCGGCCAGGTTACCGAGCAGCGGCCGATCGCTTCGCTGACCGACAACAGCGTCCGTACCGCGATCGCGGCCATGGTCGGGACCATGGACCAGGCAGCGCCACCTTTCAGCGCCAAGAAGATCAAAGGGGTCAAGTACTACGAGCTGGCACGCCGCGGCGAGGAGGTTCCAACCGCTCTCAAGAGCATCGACGTCTTCGACTTCAGCGCGGACGGGGTGCTGGCCGGCGGTCGCCAGGAGTTCACCCTGAGCTGCTCGACCGGGACCTACGTGCGCAGCATCGCCCACGACCTGGGTGAGAGCCTGGGCTGCGGGGCCCACTTGGAGTCGCTGCGGCGGCTCAAGGTCGGACCGTTCTCGGTCGAATCGGCGCGGCCGATGGATCGGATCGCCAAGGCGGCCGAAGGTGCCGCCGAGGGTCCCGAAGACCCGGATCTGGGATCCGCCTGGATCCGCTTCGACGAGATCCCGCTGCCCTTCCCAGAGCTCAAGGCGGACGCCCAGGAGGAGCGGCGGATTTCGAACGGCCAGACGGTCCTGCTGCGCGGGACACCGTCCGCCGAGGGCGACTGGATCAAGCTCGTCAATCAGCGCAGCCAGCTGATCGCCGTAGGCTCGGTGATCGAGACCATCGGGGAGGGCGGCGTAGGCGTGGTAAGGCCACGAATCGTCTTTCGATAGAGGAACTTAGGGCTGTCGCCAAGCCGCCGGCTGTGCTACCATCCGCCGCGGAAAGAAAAGAGAAGGAAATAGCAGGAGGAAGAATTGTCCGAAGTCAAACCAACCAAAGCGAGCGTCATCAACGAGTATCGCACTCACGACAGCGATACCGGCTCGCCCGAAGTGCAAGTCGCACTTCTCACCCACCGAATTCGTGAGCTCACCGAGCACTTCAAGGTCCACGCCAAGGATCACCACAGCCGCCGCGGTCTGCTGCGACTGGTAAGCCAGCGGCGCCGTCTCCTGGACTACGTCAAGCGTCAGAATCTCGAACGCTATCGCGTGCTCATCGAGCGTCTCGGCATCCGTAAGTAGGCTCCGCCGAGAACCCACCGGATCTACCGGTACCACAGATCAGACAAGACCACGTCCCGGGCAGGCGGCGCTCCGGCCTTGACAGGTGCGGACCGTCCAGCCGACAGAGGCCCGAGGAACTCAATCAGAACACAAGCGAAAAGAGAAAAATGAAAGTCACGAAAAACGTCCAGATCGGAAGTAACCCGATTACCTTCCAAACCGGCCGCATCGCGAAGCAGGCGGACGGCTCCTGTCTCACCCGCCTCGGCGACACTGTTGTCCTGGCCACGGCCTGCAGGGCCAAGAGCGCCATGCCGCGCTCGTTCCTGCCGCTCACCGTCGACTACCGCGAGTACACCTATGCCGGCGGGCGGATTCCCGGCGGCTTCTTCAAGCGTGAGGGCCGACCCTCCGAAAAAGAGATCATCACGTGCCGGCTCATCGATCGCCCGCTGCGCCCGCTGTTTCCCGAGGGCTATTTCGACGAGACCCAGATCGTCTGCTCGGTCCTGTCCGCCGACGGTGAGCACGATCCCGACATCCTGGCGATCAACGGCGCCTCCTTTGCGCTGATGCTCTCCAAGATCCCGTTTCAGCACGCGATCGGCGCCGTTCGAGTGGGCCTGATCGACGGCGAGATAGTCTTCAATCCCGAGAACAGCCAGCGCGACGTTTCGGACCTCGACCTGATCGTCGTCGCTACGGAGGACGCGATCGCCATGGTCGAGGCAGCCGCCAACCAGCTTCCCGAGGACCTGGTCCTCGAGTGCATCTTCCGGGCCCACGAGCAGATCAAGCAGATCATCGCCGTTCAGCGAGAGATGGTCGCCGAAGCCGGCGGCCAGAAAGACCAGTGGGAGGCCAAGCCCCGCTTCTCCCAGGAGACCTACGACGAGGTCAAGCGAGACCTCGGCGAGGCTCTGAGCGCGGCGCTTCACACCAAGGGCAAGTTCGAGCGCAAGGATGCGGTCGCGGCAGTCGTCGGTCCGTACCTCGAGCGAGTGCCCGAAGACGACGAGGACAAGCGCGGTGAGATCAAGAAGGTCGTCTCCACCCTCGAGGAGGAGATTCTCCGCGAGTCGATCCTGCACACCTCGCAGCGCTTCGACGGCCGCGCCCTCGACGAGATTCGCGAGATCACGATCGACACCGGACTCCTTCCCCGAACCCACGGCTCCGCTCTGTTCACCAGAGGAGAGACCCAGTCTCTGGTTTCGGCCACCCTCGGTACGCGGCGGGACGCCCAGATCATCGAGGAATACGAGGGCGAGACTCTCCAGAAGTTCATGCTCCACTACAACTTCCCACCGTTCTCGGTCGGCGAAGTCAAGTTCCTGCGCGGCCCAAGCCGCCGCGAGATCGGCCACGGCGTACTCGCCCGGCGGGCGCTCATGCCCGTTCTGCCGCACGAGGACGACTTCCCGTATACCGTCCGCGTGGTCTCGGACATCATGGAATCGAACGGTTCCTCCTCGATGGCGACCGTCTGCGGTGGCTCGCTGGCTCTGTTCGACGCGGGTGTGCCGCTGATCGCCCCGGTGGCGGGTGTTGCTATGGGTCTAGTCAAGGCAGGTGACACATTCGCCGTTCTCTCGGACATCGCCGGTCAGGAGGACCACTATGGCGACATGGACTTCAAGGTCGCCGGAACCAGCGACGGCATCACGGCGCTCCAGATGGACATCAAGATCACCGGTGTCACGCGAGAGGTGATGAAGCAGGCTCTGGAGCAGGCCAAGGCCGGCCGGCTCCACATCTTGGGCCTGATGGCCCAGGCCGCTCCCGCGCCCCGCGAGGAGCTCTCGCAGTACGCTCCGCGGCTTCACACCATGCAGATCGACAAGAACAAGATCCGCGACATCATCGGCCCGGGCGGCAAGACCATCCGATCGATCATCGAGGAGACCGGTTGCGAGATCGAAGTCGAGAACGACGGCACCGTCATCATCGCGTCGCCCGACGGCATCGCCGCGGGCCAGGCCCGCGAGATGATCGAGCGCCTCACCGAGAGCCCGGAAATCGGCAAGGACTACTCCGGAATCGTGCGGCGAGTCGAAGCCTACGGCGCCTTCGTCGAGATCCTTCCTGGAACCGACGGTCTGCTCCATATCAGCGAGATGGCGCCGAATCGAGTCAACGAGGTCTCTGATATCGTCAGCGAAGGCGACGAAATCACCGTGAAGGTAGTCAACATTGACGACCAGAACAGAGTCCGACTGTCTCGAAAGGCGGTCATCATGGAGGCCCCTGACTTCGATCCATCCCAGTATCCGGGCATGGAGGAATCGTCGTCGTCCGACCGGCCGCGAGGCCGAGGTGGACGTGGCGACCGGCACCGGGGCCGTCGCTCGGACTCTCGTAGCGGGCCTGGTGGAGACCGAAATCGTCGCTCGCGGGCGTAGGTCCGCTTCTTCTGCGGGAGCCCGATGAGCGATCCCGGATTCGGTGACACCTCGTCTATCGACCGGTACGCGCCCCAGCCGCCGGCGCCGGAGGAGCCCGACCACATCCTGGTGGTCGACGACGACGACGGCATCAGGGAGCTACTGGTCGGTCAGATCAAGGCTGTCGGCCATCCCTGCCGTAGTGCGGTCAGTGGCGAGGAGGCTCTGGATCTGGCGATCGTCGAGCCTCGACCGGCGCTGGTCGTGTCCGATGTCCAGATGCCCGGGCTTTCGGGCATCGAGCTCCTACAGCAGCTCAAGCAACTCGACCCGCTCCTTCAGGTCGTGATGGTCTCGGGCCATCACGACATGGCGGTAGTGCGCCAGGCGCTTCGGGACGGCGCCTACGACTACTTGATCAAGCCCTTCGAGTTGGAAGAGCTGGCGAACACGGTAGCCCGGGCCCTCGAGCATCATCACCTGCTGAAGCAGAATGAGGCCTACCGCCTGAACCTCGAGAAGATGGTCGAGTCGCAAACGCGCGAGATTCTCGAGACCCGCGATCTGTCCCTGATCACACTGGCGAAGCTGGCGGAGTCCCGCGACAACGACACCGGTCTGCACCTCGAGCGCATGGCCGAGTACAGCCGACGGCTGGCGATCGAGGTGGCGCGTGCCGGCAGCTACGGTGACCTGCTCGACGAGGAGTTCATCCATCAGCTCTACAGATCCAGCCCGCTCCATGACATCGGCAAGGTCGGCATTCCGGACGCGATCCTGCTCAAGCCCAAATCGCTCACCAAAGCCGAGCTCGAGGTCATGCAGCAGCACACGACGATCGGCGGCGACACGTTGCGCTCGGTCATCGAGACCCACCAGGGTCACACCTTCCTGATGATGGCGATGGAGATCTGCTATTCCCATCACGAGCGTTGGGACGGCAAGGGATACCCCAACGGCTTGGCGGAGTCCAAGATCCCGATCGCGGCCAGAATCGTCACCCTGGCCGACGCCTACGATGCGATCACCAGCCAGCGGCCCTACAAGAAAGCCTATGATCACCAGGAGGCGATTCGCCGGATCACGGTGGATCGTGGGCTCCATTTCGATCCTGTTCTGGTCGACGCGTTCCTCGAGTGCCACCAGGACTTCGAGAACATCAAGAACCGGATCAACGCGACCCAGGACGCGGGCACGAGCGCCGAGGGGCACTCGCCCGAGGCATCGGATGCCTGAGACCGGTGTCGTACGTTCCGAGCTGATCTCCTATCTCGACGAGCTCCTGGATTCCCGAAGCTTCACCGACTTCGGGCCCAACGGCCTTCAGGTCGAAGGCAGGGATCCGATCCGAAAACTGGTCACCGGGGTCTCGGCATGCCTCGAGCTCTTCGAGCGAGCGGGCGAGCTGGGCGCCGACACCGTCCTCGTTCACCACGGCCTGTTCTGGAAAGGCCTGCCGTACGAGCTCACGGGGGTCCGCTTCCAACGCGTCGAGAGCCTGATCCGGAGCCGGATGAACCTGATTGGCTACCACCTGCCTCTCGACGCGCACGCCGAATTCGGAAACAACGCCCTGGGAGCCCGCAGGCTGGGTTGCCGGCAGCTCGAGCCGTTCGGTGAGTGGGAAGGCCGCAAGATCGGCTTCAAGGGCCGTTTCCCCGAGTCCCTCGACCCGGACCAGCTGGAGGCTCGCTGCCGCGAGGTGTTCGGCAAGGAACCGTTGATCTTCCGCGGGGGCCCAGAGCGGATCGAAACCCTCGGCATCGTCTCCGGTGGCGGCGCCAAGGCCGTCTGGGACGCGATCGACGAAGGTCTCGACGTCTACGTCACCGGTGAGCCCAACGAGTGGGTCATGAACGTGGCGATGGAGTCCGGAGTGCACTTCGTGGCCGCCGGCCACTACCACTCCGAGGTTCTGGGAGTGCAGGCCCTCGGGGAGCACCTCGTAGAGAAATTCGGTCTGGACGTCGAGTTCGTCGACGTCCCGAATCCGATCTGAAACCGGAGCCTCCCGTCTGGAGACGGGGACGTGCGGCCGGCCTTCGCCCGAGCGGTGGGCTGATCTACGGCGTCACGTCGGCGCACACCACCCGGTGTATGACCGGACAGCCCCCACCCGAGGCGCACCGCACCGTGAACTCGAAGCCGGTAGGCCGTCGAGTCATGATCTTCCTCCTGGTCTCTGAGCCGGCATTCTGACACCCCGAGCCCGCACGCGGCGGGCTCGAAACAGTGCGGCGAATCCTGGAGGCGTCGCCGAGTGCCGTCAGGACCGTGTCTCCAGCGCGCGATTCAAGCCGTCGACGTAGCTCTCGCGGTAGCGTCCGGCAATGGCTGTCCAGGTCAGCTCCGCTTCGGCTCTGGCCCGCGATCGCTCGCCCATCTCCCGGGCCCGGTCCGGTGCGCTCAAGAGCTCGGCGAGGGCCGCACGGAGCTGATCGGGCTTCCGCTCTTCCACCAGCAGACCGTTGTCTCCGCTCTCCACCACCTGCGGAATCCCCGAGATCCCGGAGGCCACCACCGGCAGGCCGGAGGCCATGGCCTCCAGAATCACGTTTGGAAGGCCGTCGACGTTGCCCTTGGCGTCGTGCACGGCCGGCAGGACGAAGATGTCCGAGCCCCGATAGAGATCCGGAAGCGTGTCGCGGAGCACGATCCCAGGAAGGTGCACTCGGTCGCTCCAGCTGAAAGTCCGCTCTCGAAAACCCTCGAGCAGGTCGCCGGCTCCCGCCAGACAGAAGTGAGAGCTCGAAAACTCCTCGAGCAGGCTCGGCAGGACCTCCAGCAGCACGTGGAAGCCTTTCTTGGTCACCATTCGCCCGACCCCGAGAATCAGCGGCGCGCCCTCGGGGATCCCCAGCTCCTGTCGCCAGGTCCACCCGCGGTCGCGATCGGGAGAGAACGTGTCGACGTCCACGCCGTAGGGAATCACTGCAGCGTCCTCCCGCGGGAACCCCAGAGCGGCCACCCGGTCGACCAGCTCCGGGGAGCAGCCGGTCAGGAAGCTCGAGCGTGCCAGGGCGTGGCTGACGAGCTTGCGAACGCCCGCTCTCTCCGCAAGAAACACATCGCTACCGTGGAGGCCGGGACCGATCGGAAGGTCGCCGGCGAACGGAGCCGCGACCAGAGCGTTGGGGACCACCCAGTGCGCGTGCAGCAGGTCGAAACGCGCGCGTCTCAGGACCTGGCGGATCTTCCGTCGTGCTCCGAGCACGTAGAGCGGCGTCGCCAGCTTGGCACCGAGGCGGATCGCTTCGTCCCGGTCCAGACTGCGGCTGTAACCGATCAGCTCGAGCACCTGCGGGGCGTAGCGAAAGCTCTCCACGCGAACGCCGTCCACCTCCCAGGTCGCTTCGACGCCTGCGGCATGCGGCGTCAGCACGGTGACCTCGTCGCCTCCGGCCACCAGGCCGCGGGCCAGTTCCCTTATGAAGGGGCCCGCGGTGTCATCGGCAAAGCGTGGGAACGTCTGAGTTAGGAAGAGGACCTTGAGAGGGCGATTCAACCCACGGTTTCCTTGATCGAGTACGAGTCGGTTCGATCGAAGTTCTTGTAGGTGATCATCTCGCCGATCAGGCCGGTGGTCAGCACCTGGATTCCGATCATCATCATCAAGATCCCGAGCAGCAGCAGCGGCCGGTTGGACAGCGACTCGCTGTCGAGCCACCGGATGAAGAGGTAGAAGTTGATTGCGAACCCGCCGAACAGCGAGAACAGGCCGATGGCGCCGAACAGATGCAAGGGCCTGCGGGTGTACTTGGTGATGAAGAAGACCGTGATCAGGTCCAGGAGCCCCTTGTAGTAACGATCCCAGCCGTACTTGCTGGTGCCGTGCTTGCGGGGATGATGGCGAACGGCAATCTCGCCGACCCGGAAACCACGGCGATTCGCAAGCACCGGGATGAAACGATGCAGCTCGCCGTAGATCGCGATCTGCTCGAAGACCTCCCGCCGATAGGCCTTGAAGCCACAGTTGAAGTCGTGCAAATCCATGTTCGCCATAATCCGTGTCGCCCAGTTGAAGAGCTTCGACGGGTACCGTTTCATGATCGGATCGTGGCGCTTCCTTTTCCAGCCCGAGACCAGGTCCAGGTCGTCGCTTTCGAGCTTGTCGAGGAATCTCGGGATCTCTTCGGGATCGTCTTGCAGGTCGCCATCCATGGTGACAAGGATGTCGCCCTTGGAGGCGTCGATCCCGGCGCACAGGGCGGCAGCCTTGCCGAAGTTGCGCCGAAAGCGGATCAGACGGACTCGTTGATCTGCCTGGTGGGCTTCGCGCGCACGATCGGCGGTGCGATCGGACGAGCCGTCATCGATGAAGATAATCTCGAATTCCTTGCCCTGGTCTTCGAGGACCTCGGCCACCTTGGACGACAGAGTATGGACCGTGTCCTGCTCGTTGAGGACCGGCACCAGGACGCTGACGTCTAGCCGCTCGTGGGCTCCCACCCAGCGGTTCACGAGATCACCGCGCTCCTCGGCACGTCTCGGTTCCATGATTTCTCAATGCTAACAGGCAATTAGATAGTTTCAGGAAGGCCTAGGCCCAACCCCTCAGGCGATCTCGCACGGTCTGCATGTCTTCCCAGGTGGGCCGCTTCCAGGAAGCGTTTCGGAGCAGCGCAGCGGGATGGTACGTCGCTCTCACCGGAACGCCCTGAAAACTGTGCCATTGTCCACGAAGCCGCCCAAGGGGCGCCGAGCTGTCCAGGAGGTTCTGCGCCGCCACCCGACCCAGCGCGACGATCACCTTGGGCTGAATCAGCTCCACCTGGTTTTCCAGGAACCCCCGGCACGCCGCGGCTTCGTCCGGCTCGGGATCGCGGTTTCGTGGCGGCCGGCATTTGACCACATTGGCGATGTAGACATCTTCCCGATCGAGCTCTATGGCACGGATGATCTTGGTCAACAGCTCCCCGGCGGGACCGACGAAAGGAAGGCCCTGGCGATCCTCTTCGGCTCCCGGACCCTCGCCGATGAACATGAGATCGGCGTCCGGGTTGCCCGAGCCGAACACGACGCTGTTGCGGGCCTTGCTGAGGCGGCATTGGGTGCAGCCGTTGGCCTCCAGAGCGACCTCGCTGAGCCTGCCGGCCCGCTCCGCCGCTCCCGCTCGGCTCGCGTTCGAGGTCGCTTGGCCCGTCGACTCACGCGAGACGGCAACTCTCGACGAGAGGTCTTCGTAGCCGAGGTCCCGCAGATACTCCAGCGCGTCCGCGAGAGATCGAGATAGCTTCTCCACACCGGCCCCGAGCGTGGCGAGGCTCGAATCTAGGATTCGAGCTCTTCGGCCTCCGCGCCTTCGTCTTCGACCTCGGGCTCCGGAGCGGGGCCGTAGTCCCAGTTCACGGCGCCTTCGTAGATCTCCTGCATGGCGATCCGGCCCGCCTTTCGCTGCCCGGCCTCTATTTTCGGCTGGGCACCGTTCATCATCTGCTCCGCGCGGGCCGCGGACACCAGTACGAAGCGAAACTTGCTATCGACGCGATCTGGCAGATTCAATTTGAGCCACCTTCCCTTTGGTCAAGAACCACCGCCTCCGGCAGCCTCGAGCGAGCCGCGAAAATCGCGAATCACGTCCTCGACGCGCTCTTTTTGCCTTTCTCTGCGGTGACGAATTGCGATCAGGATTGCACGCAACGTCTCCTGCGCGCGGGTTAGATCGTCGTTAATCATAACATAGCCGTACATCTCGTAACGCCCGATGGCAGAAAGAGATAGCGCCAGGCGGCGGGCGAGCTGCTCGGGGTCGTCGACGCCCCGGCCCAGGAGCCGTCGCTCCAGTTCGGCGTAGCTGGGGGGCAGGATCAGAACGCTCTCGGCCTGCGGATAGCTCTCGAGCACCTGCGCCGCGCCCTGGACGTCGATATCGAGGATCACGTCACGGCCCTCCGCCAGATAGGGCAACACCGCCGCTTTCGAGGTTCCTTTGAGCTGCCCGTAGACGTCGGCCCATTCCAGAAACTCGTCCTCGACCATCATCTGCCGGAAGACGTCCTCGGTAACGAAGTGATAGTCCCGGCCGTCGACTTCGTCCGGTCTGGGCGGCCGGGTCGTGTGGCTGACCGAGAACACCAGACCCTCGAGATGGGGATCGTCGCCGGTCAGCGCCCGCTGAATCAGAGTCGTCTTGCCGGCGCCCGAGGGCGCCGAAACGATCAGCAGTGTTCCCGTCACCCTCCTTTACTCCACATTCTGAACCTGCTCCCGGAGCTGCTCACACAGGACCTTGCCGTCGAGCACCAGCCCGGTCACCTCGGAACTGCGACTCTTCGATCCGACCGTGTTGAGCTCTCGCAGGATTTCCTGGGCCAGGAAATCGAGTCGCTTGCCGATCGCGCCGTCGCTGTCCAGCAGCGACGAAAAGTGCTCGGCATGAAGTCCCAGGCGATCGATCTCCTCTTGGATGTCGGCGCGATCGGCGAGCAACGCCGCCTCCTGGGCCATGCGCTCCTCCTCGACCCGGCCGGGACCGGCGAGCTCTGCAAGCCGGGCACGCAACCGCTCGTGAAGCTCCTGGCGCACCGAGTCAATGAGCTCGGTGAGCCGCGCCACGACATCGCCGAGACCGCCCACGGCACGCTGCAGAACGGCTTTCAGCTCCTCCCCTTCCCTGGCTCGTGCCGCGGTCAGGGCCGAGAGAGCTTCGGTGACCGCGGCCTCGACGAGCTCCTGATCGTCCTCGCTGAAGACGTCCTCGGCGGCTTCGACCGACACGACTCCGGGCAGTCGCAGGAGATCGCCACCGGAGAGACGGGCACCCACGGCATCGCCATCCGTCAATCGCGCGGCCGCCTGCTTGTAGCTCTCGGCCACCGTTTCATCGATCTCTACCCGCGTTTCCTTTCGGCCGCGGAACCTGATCGACAGCCTGACCTCCACGCGGCCTCGTGCGAGAGCGTCACGCAAGCGCTGGACCAGGGCAGGTTCCAGCGAGCGGAACTCCTCGGGCATCCGCACGCTCAGGTCCAGGAATCGATGGTTGACGCTGCGCAGCGTCACCGTGACCTCGAAGCGGTCGTTCTCGGCCTTGCCCTCGCCGAACCCCGTCATGCTGCGAGCCATCGTTACGACTGCTCCGAAGCGTCGAAAGGTTCGCCATTCCGATACGAGGGGGTCAACCGGTTACTCCTGGAACTGCAGATCGTACAGCCGCTTGTAGATCCCGCCTCCGGCCATCAGATCCGGATGCCCGCCCTCCTCGACCACCCTGCCACCGTCCAGGACCACGATCCGGTCGGCGATCTGCACAGTCGACAGCCTGTGGGCGATCACCAGGGTCGTGCGACCCTCCATCAAGTTGACCAGCGCTTTCTGGACCAGGCTCTCGGACTCGGTATCGAGCTGCGAGGTGGCCTCGTCGAGAATCAGGATCGGCGCGTCCTTGTAGAGGGCTCGAGCGATCGCCAGCCTCTGGCGCTGGCCTCCCGACAGATGAAGTCCAGACTCTCCGATCACGGTGTCGTAGCCCTGGGGGAGACGCATGATGAACTCGTCCGCATATGCCGCCGCGGCGGCCTCGCGAATTCGCTCGATCTCGACGTCTTCCTGCCCGTAGGCGATGTTGTTGCGCACCGTGTCGTTGAAGAGCACCGTGTCCTGGGTGACCAGACCGATGAGGCCGCGGAGGCTCTCGAGCGTGAAGTCGCGGATGTCTATGCCGTCGATCCGCACGCAGCCGGAATCCGGGTCGAAGAATCGCGGCAGAAGATTCACCAGGGTGCTCTTGCCCGCGCCCGAAGGCCCGACGAGTGCCACGACCTCGCCCTTGTGAATCCTAAGGTCCACGTCCCTCAGCACCACCTGGTCGGTGTAGGCAAACGAGATACTCTCGAAGGTCAGGTCCGCCTCGACGTTGGGAATCACCTGGGCGTTCGGCCGGTCGACGATATCGTTCGGAAGATCGATCAGCGATTTCACCCGGCGGACCGCAGCCAGCGACTGCTGAATCACCAGATTCACCTTGTTGAGCTTGCGAATCGGCTCGTACATCCAAATCAGGTTGAAGAGAAAGCCGATAAAACCCGATGACGACATTACGCCATCGCGAATCTGCAGCCCGGCGTATACCAGGAGCCCGCAGAGACCGACGACGGCCATGGTCTCGATCACCGGGCTCGAAAGGCTGTTCAGGACCGAGGCCCAGAGGTTGACCCTCAAGTGCCGGCGGGTGGCATCCCAGAACCGCGAGTACTCGAAGGTCTCCATTCCGAAGGCCTTGACCACGCGATGGCCACGTGCACCCTCACCCACCAGATTGGCCAAATCCGCCATCCGCTCCTGACTCTTGTAACTCGTCCGGCGCATGCCCTGGCCGAAGCGATAGATCGGAACCAGTACCGCGGGAATCCCGAAGGCGCAGACGAAGGCCAGGCTCGGGTTGTTCAGGAACAGGAGTACGGTGAGCACCAGCAGAGTCAGGGATTGCTGCACCAGATCGACCGCGCGGGTTGATACCGCCGTCTGCATCATCGCGATGTCGTTGACGATCCGGCTGGTGAGCTCTCCCGAGGGGTGCCGAGCGTGAAAGCGGCTGCTCTGATCCAGGATCCTTCGGTAGAGGCTGTTGCGGATGTCGGTGGTGACACCGAGTCCGATGTGCTGAAAGGAATAGGAGCTGACGAAGGCCACGATACCGGTGCCACCGGGGTTCATCGTCACCTCCCAC
>JBHHWO010000068.1:0-24874 GCA_046756565.1 Thermoanaerobaculia bacterium
GGGGACCTCAGGAGACGGAGTCGACAGGCCACCGCGCCTGAGGTCTACCAATGTCTCGACCGACCGGTAAACGAGCGATCGCCGAGAACCGGCGCGCACGCCACGACTACGAGCTGCTCGATAAGATCGAAGCGGGGATCGTGCTCAAAGGGACCGAGGTGAAGTCGATTCGGGCGGGCAAGGTCCAGCTCAAGGACAGCTACGTCGAGATTCGGGATGGCAACGCCTATCTCGTCGGCGCCCACGTCTCGCCGTATAGCCACGGGAACATCCAGAACCACGATCCCGAGCGGCCGCGCCGTCTGCTGCTCAACCGCCGCGAGATCGATCGCATCTTCGGCAAGACCATCATTCAGGGCCTGACCTGCGTGCCTCTATCGGTGTACCTGAAGGGCAATCTGGTCAAGGTCGAGATCGCCATCGCCCGCGGCAAGAAGCTGTACGACAAGCGCCAGGCGGAGAAGAAGAAGCGAATGGCCGCCGAGGCCGCCGAGGCCATCCGCGAAAGAGTGCGCTAGACGCTTCGGCGCCACTCGAGACCGGAGAGGATCGAGACAGCGAGTTGGGGCGATCGGGACGCCGTCTAGCCGGTCGTCGCCGAGCGTTGCCGGCGGCCGCCGGTATCGCGAATCCGGTCCAAAGCCGTTTGGCCGCCGTATTTGTCGACGATCCGGTCGTCGTACTCGTCGGAGACGTTGGCGACCGCCGCGATGGTTCCCAACAGGTTCTTGCGGTCGAGCGAGCGTCCGAACAGGGACTGGGAGTAGAAGATATCGGTGCCCACGAGCGAGAACGCTCCAACGGGCTGCTCGTGGTTGAGCTCCAGCAGGCCCAGAAGGAGCTCTTCATGAAGCTGGACGCCCTGCACGCAATAGGCGGTGACTTCGACGGTGGTCTCTTCCGGTCCGTAGGGCTCGACCGACAACTCGAGGATCGTGCTGCCGTAGCCGACGTAGAAGTGCCCGTTCTCGTCGTCGAGGAAAGGATCGTCGAACAACTCGGACAGGATCTGGCCCATCCGGGCGTGAGTCTCTTCGTGGTGCGGGTGCTCGAATTGCATCACTTTGGCTCCTCCGGGACCTACTGTAGCAACTCGCTGGCACCCTTGGGATTTCATTGACAGCATTGATTTTGTTCCAATAGGGTCGCCCTGGAAATGGTTTTTGGGTCAGCTGGCGAGCCGATCCAACCTGGGGAAGCATGCTGAGAAACTCGAGATCGCGGGGCCAACTTTGTGCGCTGCTGGTGGCGTCGGTCGCCCTGCCGGCCGAGGGCGCGGGTTTCGGTATCTTCCAGCAGGGCGCCAAGGCGATGGGCATGGCAGGTGCCTTCACCGCCCAGGCGGACGATCCCTCCGCGTTGTTTCACAACGTCGGCGGCATCGCGCATCAGAAAGAGCGCGCGTTCCAACTGGGCGCCACACTGATAGGTGTGAGCTCGAGCGACTTCGTGGGTTCACCCCCTGGGATCGCAGTCGGCACGACTGCGGAATCCGAACCGCTGCTCGAGGTGCCGCCGCACTTCTACTGGGTCGAGCCAATGGGCGATCGCTTGACGTTCGGCCTGTCGGTCAATTCGCCGTTCGGGCTCACCAGCGAGTGGACAGAGCCCGAGTTCCCTGGCCGCTACATTAGTCGCATGGCTTCCCTGGTCTCATATGACGTCAGCTCGAACCTCGGCTGGAAGGCTTCCGATACGATCGGCATCGGATTCGGCGCGATCGTCAGGTACTCTGAAGTCGAGCTCGAGGTCGACTTGCCCTCCTTCGATCCTGGTGCCGGACAGGTCGTCGACGTCGCGCACCTTGCCTCCGAGACCGATCTCGAGGCTGGCTTCGGCTTTCAACTCGGCGTCTCCAGTCACCCGAACCCAAGCTGGTCTTGGGGCTTCTCGTATCGCAGTGCGATCGAGATCGACTACGCCGGCTCCGGCCGGCTGCGGCAGATCCTGACCGGGAACAGGGGCCTGGACGACTTGATCGCAGCCACTATTCCGTTCGACCAGGACCTGCCTGTCACCACGGCCATCGAGTTCCCGGATATGGCTAGCGTGGGCCTGGCCGTGAAGCCCTCGCGCGATTGGCTCATCGAGGTCGATGTCAACTGGGCGGGCTGGAGCACCTTGACCGCGTACGATATTCGATTTCCCCAAAACCCCGAGTTCGACCGGGTTTATCGGCAGGACTGGGAAGACGTCTACAGCTACAGGCTGGGTGCCAGCCGGTCGACCGCTCGAGGCGAGTGGCGCTTCGGCTTCTCATTTGACGAGACGCCGCTTTCCCTCGGAGCGCTGGGGCCGCTCCTGCCCGACGGCGACCAGACGGCTATCACTCTCGGCTACGGATTCGAAGCGGGGACCTCGACGGTGGATCTGGCGCTCATGGCCGTCGACATCGGCAAGCGGAGGACTACGGTCAGCTTCGAGGACTTCAACGGCAGCTTCGAGAGCTCGGGTCTTCTGTTCGCTTCGACCGTGACCTGGTAGTAGGCTGGGGCCTATGGCAAGGATGCGGTCGACGGTCGCTTGTCTCGGCGCGGGCCTGCTTGCGCTCTGCGCGGGAGTGCAGACGGCCTCGGCGGCTGCCGATCTCAACCGGTTCGTGGTCCTGGGCGACAGCTTCGCGGCCGGCTTTGCGGACGGCGGTCTGGCGGCCGGCGGGCAGCGCTCCGGATTTGCTCGGCGGATCGCTGGTCAGGCCAACGGGGCGACGGCATCTTTCGAGCAGCCGGTGATGTCGGCGCCGGGTATTCCCGCCGTAAACGAGTTGAGCGGTGGCGCTGCCCGAGTCTTGACGCCTAAGGCGGGCCTGGGCTCGCCCATTAACCTCACCCTGCCGCGGCCCTATGACAACCTCGCGGTTCCCGGTGCTCTCGCAGGCGACGTCCATCGGACGAGGAGCGATGGCGGAGGGCTGCACGACCTCATCTTGAGGGGCTTGGGAAGCCAACTGGAACAGGCCCAGCTTCTCGAGCCGACTTTCGTGAGTCTCTGGGTCGGCTCGACCGACGCGCTGCGGGCGGCCGTTTCGGGTGTGGTTCTCGACGGTGTAACGCTCACGCCGACCGCGGACTTCGCCGCCCATTACAACCTGATCGTGCAGACCCTGGTGGCCGGAGGCACGACCGACGGCGTGGTCGCGACGATCCCGGAGGTTACCGCCCTGCCGTTCGTGACCACGGCTGCGACGGTTGTCGCAGTGGATTCGGGCAGCGGCTTCGGAGTTCCATTGGCCGGGCCCGACGGGCCGCTCTCGGACGGCGACTCGGTCCTGATGAGCGCAACACCGCTTCTGGCTCGAGGCGACGGTGTGCCGGTCGAGCTCGGTGGAAGCGGCCGGCCGTTGCCGGACAACGTGGTTCTGAGCCGGAAGGAGGCGCGGCAGATTCGCGGCCGTGTCGCCGAGTACAACCGGGTGATCCGAAGGGCCGCGGCGGACGTGGGCTTTGCGGTGGTCGAGACGGCGGCGGTTTTCGACGAGGCAAAGCGTCGCTTGATCGAAGCCGATCTGTTCTCCCTCGACGGAATCCATCCCTCGCCGCTCGGACAGGCGCTTCTGGCCAATGCCTTCATCGGAGCCATCAATCGGACCTACGGCGGCTCGATTCCGGAGATCGACATAACCGCGGAGTCCGCTACGCTGGGATTGCGAGGGTCGACGGTTGCGGAGAGGCGCATCGTCTTCAGCCGCCGGGCCTACAGGAGTCTGCGCTTCAGTCTCGGGATTCCAAAAACCGGACGGCTGCTCCGGATGAAGCAGCGCGCTTTGCGGCGGCTGGAGCAAGAGCGACGGAAGCGCCTGGAGCGCTTTCGGCGCTACAAGTTGCCGCCGCCGCCCAGGCTGGCGCAGGTATTCAATAGGACTGCCACCACCCTCTAGCACGGGACACTAGCGCCGCGGATCAAAAGACGCGCGTGGTTTGCGCGCAGCGGCACGCGGACACCTCTACGAGGTCCGGCAATCGCCCGGCTGACCTGGCCGCCGTCGAAAACCAGTTGGGAAAGGGACACGAAGGAGTCGTGTCCCCGATTTTGCTAGCCTCCCTGCCCGATGAAGAACATCCTCGTCCGCGGCGCGCGCGAGCATAACCTCAGGAATCTCTCGATCGAGATTCCTCGCAATCGGCTGGTAGTCATCACCGGCGTGTCGGGTTCGGGCAAGTCGTCCCTGGCGTTCGACACCCTGTATGCCGAGGGGCAGCGCCGGTATGTGGAGTCACTGTCGGCCTACGCCCGGCAGTTCCTCCAGCAGATGGAGAAGCCGGACGTCGACTCGATCGAGGGGCTCTCGCCGGCGATCTCGATCGAGCAGAAGTCGGTCTCGCGCAACCCGCGCTCGACGGTCGGCACGGTGACCGAGATCTACGACTACTTGCGCCTTCTGTTCTCTTCGATCGGTACGCCTCACTGCACCCGGTGCGGTCGCGAGATCCGTCCGCAGACGATCCAGCAGATGGTCGACCGCATCGTGGCGCTGCCGGAAAAGAGTCGTGTCGTCCTCTACGCTCCCTACATCCGCGGCAAGAAGGGCGAGTACAAGAAGCAGCTCGCACAGATGGCGAAGGACGGTTTCGTCAGGGCGCGCATCGACGGCGAAATGGTCGATCTCTCGGGGCAGACGCCGGCACTCGACAAAAAGAAGAAGCACGCGATCGACATCGTCGTGGATCGCTTGGTGATCCGGCCGGGTCTCGAGAACCGGCTGACGTCGTCGCTCGAGACGGCGCTCAAGGTGAGTGGCGGGCTGGTGATCGTCGCGCCCTCCGGCGCCGACGAAGAGACCTTGTCGCAGGACTACTCGTGCGCCAGCTGTGGCACCAATCTCGCCGAGATCACGCCACGTCTGTTCTCCTTCAACAGTCCGTACGGCGCCTGCGGCACCTGCTCCGGCCTGGGCACCATCATGGCTGTGGACGAGGACTTGGTGATCGCCGATTCCGAGCGTTCGATAGAGGCTGGAGCGATCGCACCCTGGCCGTCGTCGAGCAAATCCTGGCGAATGCGGATGATCAAGACGCTCGCGAAGGAGATGAACTTCTCTCTGAACAGGCCCTGGAACAAGCTCTCCAAGAAGGCCCGCAAGGTGATTCTCTTCGGAAGTGGCGACACCGAGCTGACCTTCGAGCTCAGCGGCAAGAAGTCGAGCTACACGTGGACGGGATCCTACGAGGGAATCATTCCGGTGCTCGAGCGGCGCTACCGGGACACGGATTCGACCTCGGTACGGGCGGAGATCGAGAAGTACATGGCCGTTCACACCTGTCCCGAGTGCGACGGGCGCAGACTCCGGCCGGAAGCGCTGGCAGTCAAGGTCGCGGGCCAGTCGATCGATCAGCTGTCGCTGCGCACGATCGACGAGCTGGCCGAGTTCTTTACCGCTCTCGATCTCGACAGGCGCGAGCGCGCGATCGCCGGAAAGGTCGTCCAGGAGATCGACGACCGGCTCGGTTTCCTGCGCGCGGTCGGAGTCGGCTATCTCTCCCTCGAGCGCTCCTCGGGCACCCTCTCCGGGGGCGAGAGCCAGCGCATCCGGCTCGCGACACAGATCGGCAGCAAGCTGATGGGAGTGCTCTACGTCCTGGACGAGCCCTCGATCGGATTGCACCAGCGGGACAACGCCCGGCTGCTCAGAACTCTCCAGGGGATGAGAGATCTGGGCAATTCGGTGCTCGTGGTCGAGCACGACGAAGAGACTATTCGGTCTGCGGATTGGGTGATCGATCTCGGCCCCGGCGCCGGCGTCCACGGCGGCGAGGTCGTGGCGCAGGGAAGCCCCGCGGAGATCGAGGACGATCCGAAGTCGCTGACCGGGCGCTATCTGCGCGGTGACCTGCACGTGCCGGTGCCGGGTGAGCGTCAGGAGCCCAGCGACCGCAAGCTGGTCGTTACCGGAGCTCGCCAGAACAATCTCAAGGACCTGACGGTGGAGTTCCCGCTCGGTCTCTTCATTGTCGTAACCGGCGTTTCGGGCTCGGGCAAGAGCAGTCTGGTCAACGACATCCTCTACCGCGCTCTCGCACAGCGGTTCTACCGCGCACAGGAACGTGCCGGCAAGCACACCCGAATCGCGGGTCTCGAGCACCTGGACAAGGTGATCGCCATCGACCAGAGCCCGATCGGCCGGACGCCGCGATCGAACCCGGCCACCTACACGAACGTCTTCCAGCACATTCGCTCCCTGATGGCAAAGACCCCCGAGGCCCGGATGCGTGGCTACAAGCCCGGCCGCTTCAGCTTCAACGTCAAGGGCGGTCGCTGCGAGGCCTGCAAGGGTGACGGCCAGATCAAGATCGAGATGCACTTCCTGCCCGACATCTACGTGACCTGCGAGGTCTGTGGCGGTAAGCGCTACGGACGAGAGACCCTCGAAGTCCGCTACAAGGGCAAGAACATCGCCGAGGTTCTCGACATGCCGGTCGAGGAAGCCAGTGAGTTCTTCCGCAACGTGCCACCAGTGGCGAGAATCCTCGGAACCCTGAATGAAGTCGGCCTTGGGTACATCCGGCTCGGTCAACCCGCGACGACGCTCTCCGGCGGCGAGGCCCAGCGGGTAAAACTCGCTCGCGAGCTCTGCAAGCGCGCCACCGGAAGAACGCTCTATCTTCTCGACGAACCGACCACCGGCCTCCACTTCGACGACGTCGGCAAGCTTCTGCGCCTTCTGCACCGGCTGTCCGAGACCGGCAACACGGTCGTCGTGATCGAGCACAACATGGAGGTCATCAAGACGGCAGACTGGATCCTGGATCTCGGGCCCGAGGGTGGAAACGAGGGCGGGGAGCTGATCGCCACGGGCCCCCCGGAAGAGGTCGCCAAGGTCAAGGGCAGTCACACCGGCCGGTATCTTCGAAAGGCCTTGTAGGGACCCTCGTTGTCGAATCGGTCGGCTCGCGCCGCCCGACGACCGGCCAGGATGTCGCCAAGGTGCAGCGCGAGCGGGAGGAGGGCAATGACGAGTTCTCCGATGGCGAATTGTGGATGGCCGACACACCGGGGTGAGTCGTGTGCCTGTAGCCTTGCGCGAATGTCTCGCGACCTGATCCTCTCCAGCGGCTTTCTGGCATTCGCCCGGCACGTTGGGTTCCTGCGTGCGGTCGAGGATTCCCGAATCCAGGTGGGAGCCGTATGCGGGACCTCGTCCGGGGCCCTGGTGGGGGCCCTGTGGGCCGCCGGGTGGTCCGCCGACGAGATCGGCAGCGAGCTATCGGCGCACCGGCCGATTCGGTGGCTACGCCCTAGTCTGCGACCATGGCGGGGCCTCGTGAGTATTCGCCCGCTGGTCTCGAGGCTTCGGGAGCTTCTCCCGGCGTCCTTCGCCGAGCTCGAGCGGCCGCTGGGCGTCGGGGTGATGGGCCCGCGGCGGTCTCATCGGCTCCTTTCCGAGGGACCGCTGCCGGCGGCGGTGGCCGCGTCGTGTGCGATCCCGATCGTGTTCCAACCGGTCGTGCTGGGCGGTGTCGGGTACTGCGATGGCGGTGCCGCCGATCGTCTCGGACTGGACGCGTGGCGGCGATGGCGTCCCGAACGAGCCGGCCTGGTCCACTGCGTCGAACGGACACGCGGCCGAGATGTGACCAGTGCGCTGGACGGTCTCGAATGGGTCAGGACACCCCCGTCGGGCGCCAGCTTCTTCAGCCTCGGGGATTTCAGTGCCCAGGTCGAGGAGTCTCGTCGACAGGCTCGCGAGACGCTTGCGCCGACCGCCACCTGAAGGGGTGGTGCGTGCTTGGGTGGCGCCACGCGGGGGGCACTCACTGCCCGTCCTTGACGGGCCAGACGCGCCGGGCCCCGTGCTTCGATCCGTGGCGCGCGGTCCCGTCGGCCGTGTGCAAGAGCCAGCCGTCGCCACGAGCTGGCCTCCGGTCTCGATGTTGCCGTCGACAACCAGGCTCTGAGCGTGCAGGGGCAGAGTACTCGCGAAGAAGATGAGTGCCCAGATCTTGGTCTTGGACATGATCGAACCTCCTCCTTGCTTCGTGATTTTGCCCTGGCAGTGCCGCGAATGGGCCGCGTATCTCACCGCGTTCTCCGCTTGTGGACCAGCGCACGGAGGTGAGCCGCGCTACTCCCGAGCCGCCTCGCGGCGCTAGAATGGATCAGTGAACCGGCCACCCAGCTCCGGCCTCGCCGAAAAGAGGCGCATCCTCCAGCTCGAGACCCTGAATGATCTGGCCGTGGCGCTGCACGCGCACCGGCCGGAACAAGAGCTGGTCGACGAGGTCCTACAGCGGGTATGTGCCGTCCTGGATCCGGCCGCCGCCGTTGCCGTCACTCGCGACGGCTACGGCCAACCGAGGGCGGTGTCGGGCGTCGGATGGATCGGAGGACCGCCGGATGCCGGCGCTCTCTTCTCCGAGCCGATCTGGAACGAGCTTCTTGCCAGCGGCCAGACCATCGCCGCGACCGGAGGAGAGTTCGCAGGCCGCGCCTACCGGGCGATGATCGCGACGCCGGTTGCCTACAGGGGCGTCTTTCTGGGCTTCCTGGCGTTGCTCGACAAGGAGACCCGCGGCTCGGAGGAGCCGGAGTCGTCGATCTTTCCGCCCGAGGACAGGCGGTTTCTCGAGGCGGTTTCGGCCCTGGCCGGCGTCGCGCTCGACGGAGCGCGCCAGGTCGAAAGCCTGAGGGTCCAGAAGGACCGCTTGGAAGAGGAGAACCGGGTCCTCAAGGAGCTCTTCACGGCGGACCTCGAGGATCGCAGGATCGTCGCCAAGGCGGCTGCCATGCGGAGGGCCCTGGAGGTGGCCGAGCGGGTTGCGCCGCGCGGCGTGAGCGTCGTCGTTCGTGGGGAGAGCGGTACCGGCAAGGAGTTGGTCGCCAAGCTCCTCCATCTGCGGTCCGGACGGTCCGGTCCGCTGGTAGCGGTCGACTGTGCCGCCGTGCCGGAAACCCTTCTCGAAAGTGAGCTTTTCGGTATCGAGGAGGGGGTCGCTACCGGTGTGACCGAGCGACGCGGCAAGTTCGAGCTGGCCCACGGGGGCACCCTCTTTCTGGATGAGATCGGCGATATCCGGCCGGAAGTCCAGGTCAAGCTGCTTCGGGCGCTTCAAGAGCGTGAAATCGTGCGCGTCGGAGGACGCGAGGAGACACCGGTCGACGTGCGCCTGATCGCCGCCACCCATCGAGACCTCGAGCAGCTGGTCAGCACGGGGGGCTTTCGTCAGGATCTCTATTACCGCCTCAAGGGCGTAGAGATCCAGCTACCGCCTCTGCGCGAGCGCCGTGAGGACATTCCTCATCTGGTTCGTCATTTCGTCGACAGCTTCTGCAGGCGCGAAGACATCCCCGTGGTGAGGGTCCACCCGGATGCCCTAGCCCTCCTGCTGTCGTACGACTTCCCCGGCAACGTGCGCGAGCTGCAGAACATGATGGAGGCGGCGGTGTCGCTGGCCGACGAGGAGGTGAGCGCCGAGGTCGTGCGCCCACTTCTTGGAGGAGTCGCCGGAGAAGGGCCCCAGGCCCTCGATCTGGACTCCATCGAGCGCCAGCACATCGGCAAGGTCCTGCGGCTGACCGGCGGCAACAAGTCCCGGGCCGCGCGGATTCTGGGTATCGACCGGCGCACCCTGCAGCGGAAGGGTTTCTAGGCTATGACACAATGCCACATATGCGGCATTGTGTCTCATTCTTCGAAATAGAAGGCCGCTGGCCGCACTTTCCGGGGTCGCTCGGACGAGGCCGATCTTTTGTGGGGCGAAATGTCGCTCTTGCCTATGCGACCGGATGGTGCCCACGCGCTGCCGAGTCGGCGTTAACCTCTGTATCCACTGACCTTAGCCGAAGTCGGCGGCGTCTGAGCCAGGTCTGGCAGAGCGGTTGCTCTTCCTAGACCTCGTTCCAGGAGGTTTGTGATGCTCGAAGCGATCCGCAAAGCCGTACCGGCTGTCTCGCCAGTCTCGATGGACGTGATTCTGGCTGTAGGCACGTTTGCCACCTTCATGTGGCTCTTGGTCAACGGTTACGTGCGTCCGCTCGCCATCTACCTTCTCGAGCTGTACTTGGCCCTCTGATCTCGGCCACTTCGAATCGGATAGAGTCAATGTCCTTGAGGTCAGAGTAATTATGGCAGGTCATGCCGTGCTCCGGGAGGTCACCCTGACGCTCCCGATGGTCGCCGACATGGAGATTGCGGCGAGCAAGACCGCGACGGCGATGGCCGAGTTCATGGGCCTCGAGGCGGACAAGATCGACGAAGTCAGGATGGCGGTGGTGGAGGCGTGTATCAACTCGTTCGAGCACAGCGAAGCGGAAGACAGCCGTGTCTACCTGACCTTCGCCGTGACCGGGGACGGCGAGCCCGAGAAGCTCGAGATTACGGTGCGCGACCACGGCCGGGGCTTCGAGCCCAGCGAGGTCGCCGAGCCCAGGATCGAAGAGAAGCTCAAGGCGGAGCGAAAACGGGGCTGGGGGCTCAAGATCATTCGCGGCCTGATGGACGAAGTAAAGATCGAATCCAACGACGCAGGAACGACTATTCTCATGGTGAAGTATCGTTAGGCCGGGAGAGGAAGATGACTGACACGCTGAAAGTGACCTCGAAGAAGCTCGATGAGCTGGCGGTGATCTATACCGAGGGGTACATCAACAACCAGGGGGGCGAGGAGATCGCCAAAGCCGCGTACCAGTTGATCGAAGAAGGCGAGAAGAAGCTCCTTCTGAACCTGCAAGGCACCAAGATCGTCAACTCGATCGGGATCTCCATCCTGATCGAGATCATCGAGCGGATTCTCGAGATCGAAGGCAAGCTCGGATTCTGCAATCTGACTCCGACCATTTCGAAGACGTTCCACATCATGGGTCTCACGCAGTACGCCTCGATCCACGCTGACGAGAACAGCGCGATCCAGGCTCTGACCGGTTAGCTTCATGCCGCACTCGGTGCCGACGGCTGAGCGCTCTGATGCCTGGACGGCGCTCGCCGACGCCAACCGCGAACCCGCCGCCGAACGGAAGGTCCTACACGATCTGCTCAAGATCCTCACCCTGGAATTGGGCGCGAGTCGTGCCACCCTGAACCTTGACAACGACGTCTCCGGAGGGTCCCCTCTGGCGGTGGGCTCCGCGGCTGCAGACTCGGGCGACTCCTCTGAACGCCGGGCCTTCACCGTGCCCGTGCCGGGCGGCTCGGTGGTCTTCGAAGGCGCGCCGGGTAGCCCGACCCGCCTCGACGGGCCGCGCCAGGCCGCCCTGGCGGCGGCGGTTCGCGCCTTCGAGCACTCGCGGCGCCTGAAGCGCCAGAAGTTCGAGGTCAACTATCGCGGAGTCGAGCTCGAGGCGCTCTATGACGTTGGGCTCGCAATCGCTTCGACCCTCAACCTCGACGAGCTCTCCGAAGAGATTCTGTTGCGTGCGGTGTCGCTTCTGGATGCTCGGCGAGGGGCCTTTTATCTGCGCGACGACGAAGAGTTCCGTCTCGAGCGGACCTTTGGTGGCAGCGCTTCCACGAGGCTTCCGGTCGGCTCGATCGAGGGTCTGCTGAGGGGTGGCGCGCAGGAGGATCTCGAAGTCCTGCCGGGCGGAGAACACCTGCTCGCGGTGCCGATCGGCTCGGGAGACGACGTTCGGGGACTCCTGCTGGTGGCCGACAAGGAGAGCCGCGACGGAGTGGGACCTTTTGGCAGTTCGGATCGCCGGACGCTCGAGCTGTTCGCGAACCAGGCCGCGATCGCGCTCGAGAACGCCCATCTGCACAAGCAGGCGCTCGAGAAAGAGCGGCTCGAGCGGGAAGCCGAGCTCGCGGCCGACATCCAGCGGCGGCTCCTGCCCGAAGCCACTCCCGAGATCGCCGGATTTGAACTGGCCGGTTGGAACCGTCCCGCGCGCATGGTCGGCGGCGACTACTACAACTACTTTCACCTGGAAGAAGGCATTCATTTCGTGGTGCTGGGCGACGTCACCGGCAAGGGAATGCCCGCGGCCCTGCTGGTGTCGACTCTGCACTCCGCGCTGCGCCTGTTGCTCGCCCAGGGCCTTCGCCGCGAGGCGCTGCTGTCGGCGCTGAACGGCCATATCTGGAGCTCGTCGGCGGCCAACACCTTCATCACTCTGGCGGCGCTCGAGATCGACCCGCGTACCGGCGCCACGGCCTACGCGAGCGGCGGGCACAACCCGACCCTCTGGCTCGGAGGCGAACGGCCGGTGCGACAGCTCGGTGCGTCCGGCCTTCCCATCGGCCTATTCGAGGCTGCCTCCTACAGCTTCGAGGAGCTGGATCTCGAAAGCGGTGATCTGGTGTGTCTCTACAGCGACGGCATCACCGAGTGCGAGTCCGAAGAAGAGGTGGAGTACGGCATGGCTCGCCTTGAGGAGGTGCTCCGGATGCGCCTCCACTCCTCCCTGGTCGAGACCGTCGACTCGATCCGCGGCGAGATCACGGAGTTCGCGGGCGCGGGCCCGCAGGGTGACGATCAGACCGTGGTTCTGATCCGAAAAACCTAGTCGTTCCCTACTGCGCCGCCGGATCCGGCGGAATCTGCGCGACGTGCTTGGCTCGGGCATCCTCGACGTACTCCGTGTACGCCTCCGGTACCCTCGCAAAGTGAGCCGCGCATCTTCGGCCGTCTCCGACGGCTCGCTACGGGGATCCTACGTCTTGGTCAGCCGTTGCCGAAGCGCGTCGCGGTCGACGATCGCGACTGTGATCTTCGCCCGGCAGACCACTGTGCCCTCGACATAGGCTTCGCCTTCGAGACGCGCGACCCGGCGATTCATGGCGCCGAGTCGCCCCCGATACTCGAGGGCGTCGCCGGGTCGAGCGGGCGCCGGGAAGCGAGCTCGCTCGACTTCGAGTCCCAGGACGTGATGCCGCTCGGGAGCCTCCAGCCGGTACCGCACGATCAGGCTCGCGGCCTGCGCCAGGCCCTCGGCGATGAGCACGCCCGGCATCAGAGGCAGATCGACGAAGTGAGAGCGGAGGTACGCGGAATCCTCCGGGATCCGGAACCGAGCCTCGACCGCGTCGGCGGTCAGGACCGAGACATGATCCACGAACAGGAAGTGCTCCCCGTACGGCAGGATCGATCGCAGGGCGCTCCCGTCGAGCGACCCGTCGCCACCGCGGAGCGCGTCGATCTCAGGACTGCCTTCAGCCATCGAACCTCCGAAGGACCAGGCTCGCGTTGGTGCCGCCGAAGCCGAAGTTGTTCGACAGCACGACGTCGAGCACGGCCTCGCGAGCCTCGATCACCAGATCCAGGTCCGCGACAGCAGGGTCGGGCGATTCGACGTTGATGGACGGCGCGATGAAGCCCTGCTCGATCATCCCGATCGAGTAGATCGACTCGAGGGCTCCGGCGGCGCCGAGTCCGTGGCCGGTCATCGACTTCGTCGAGGAGAACGGCGGCGGGGCGGAACCGAAGACGCGGCGGAGCGCCTCGACTTCGGCGAGGTCTCCCTGGGCGGTCGCGGTGGCATGGCAGTTCACGTAGTCGACGTCGTCCGGCTTCAGATTTCCGCTCTCGAGGGCCAGCTCCATGCAAGTCGCGGCCTGCCGGCCCTCGGGCTCGGGCAGGACCAGGTCGAAACCGTCGGAAGTGGCGGCGTAGCCGGCGACTTCGGCGCGGACTGTGGCGCCGCGTGTCCGCGCCGACTCGAGCTCCTCGAGGACGACCATGCCGGCGCCGCCGCTGATCACGAAGCCGTCGCGATCGGTGTCGAACGGGCGCGAAGCCCTTGCCGGTGAATCGTTGAAGTGGGTGGAAAGCGCCAGCCTGAGAGCGTGAAAGGAGGCGGTGATGAGCTCGCTCACGTCTTCGCCGCCGCCGGTGACGGCGCGGTCGAGGATTCCCGCCTGGATCAGCTCGTACGCGTGGCCGATGTTGTGTGCAGAGGTCGCGCAGGCCGAGCTGATCGAGTAGCTGCGGCCTTGGATGCCGAGGAGATTGGCGACCGTCGCGCTGGTCGAGCTCGACATCCCCCGCAACAGCGTGAATGGGTCCAGCCGGCGGATTCGATTGCCGAAATACAACTCACCGGCTCGTCGCACCGCGTCGACGCTGCCCACGGCCGAGCCGACGAGACAGCCGCAGCGCAGATCTCGGAGCTCGGTTGCCTCGAGGCCGGCATCGGCCACGGCATCGAGCGCAGCGAGCGAGCAATACAGCGCCGCGTCGGACATACCCGGCAGAATCTTCTTCGAAAGACGAGCGGGCTTCCTCTTGGCTTCGACGTCGACGGCTCCCGCGACCAGGCTCTTGAGCCCGCGCCCGCTCCACTCCGGCATTGCCCGCAGGCCGCTGGTTCCTGCCCGCAGGGCCTCGACCACGGTCGGGTAGTCGGTGCCGAGGGGTGATACGACACCCAGGCCGGTGACGACGACCCGCCGAGTCACCTCTTCGAGTCCACGAGATCGAATACGTCTCCGACCGTGAGCAGCCCCTCGAACTCCTCGTCCTCGACGGTGATCCCGAACTCCTCCTCGAGGTCCATGACCAGCGTAAGAGCCTGAAGCGAGCCGATGTCCAGGTCCTCGCGCAGCGTCGTGGACGGATTGACCTTGTTCGCGTCGATCTCGAGATCGGAAGCCTCGATGAGATGACGGATGATGGTCTCCCGGTCGGTCGGCTGCGTCATGGTCGTCGAACCCTATCGGATCAGGGCCGCCTCGATGGCCAGGCCGGGCCCGAAGCCGAGTGCGACCAGCGGCAGGGCAGCGCCTTCGTCCTTGAGCCGCTTGAGCAGGAAGAGGATGGTCGGCGAGGACATGTTCCCGTAACGTTCGAGCACCTCGTACGAGGCTGTCAGCCGCTGCTTGTCGAGACCGGCGGCCCTTGCTACCGCATCCAGGATCCGAGGGCCGCCGGGATGGATCGCCCAGGAGCCGACGTCGTCCATCGAGAGTCCCTGCTCGGCCAGCCAGCCTTCGAGCCACGGCCGGACGTGCTCGCGAATCAGATCGGGGACTCTCGGAGAGAGGGTCATCTCGAAGCCGTGATCGTGCACACGCCAGGTCATTGCATCTTCACTGTCGGCCATGATTCGAGAGCCGTTCGCGGCCACCGTCCAGGCATCGGGTCGGCCGGTCTGGCGACCGGCTCCCACCAGAGCCGCTGCCCCGTCGGAGAAGATCGCGTTGGCGACGATCTGTTCGGGATCCCAGCCGTAGTGCGCATGGAGAGTGCACAGCTCGACCGCGCAGACCAGGACCCGCGAGGCGGGATCCGCCTCGACAAAGGAGCGAGCTACGCGCAGGGCGTTGAGCGCGCCGTGGCAGCCCATGAAGCCGATATGCGAGCGAGCGATGTCGGGCGAAAGCCCGAGCTGCTTGAGCAGCGCCACGTCGACACCCGGCGCGCTGAATCCGCTGCACGAAACCGTCACCAGATGGGTCAGATCGCCGGGCTCGGTGCCAGCCTCGTCGAGGGCCGAGCGACTAGCAGCCAGAGCCAGCGGCGCGGCATGGGCCTCGTACCTATCCATTCGCTCACGAGTCGTCGGCCCCTTGTCGCCTTCTCCGCTCCACGGCGCAAAGAACTGTTGATGGGTGCCCGTGGAGCCCGAGGGCCCATCAGAGAGAACACTGTGGCGGGAGGCGACGCGCGTCCACCTGTAGAGGGTCGACAGGGTTCGCTCGCGTTCCGGCGTCGCTTCGAAGAGCCGCGCCGCCACCTCGGCGGCCCGTTGTTGCGGGACCGGTTCACCTGGAACCATCGTGCCCAGGCCGACGATCGTTAGGCTCAAGGCCGGTCTCCCAATGGCACGGCGTTCAGATGGGCCAGCAGTGGAGAGGCGATCCGAGGGGATCGTCTCACCAGGCGGGCGGCGATTCGCATCATCGCGGGCCGTCGGAGGCTCCACGCCATCGATCTGCACCACCTTTGGCGCTGCACGATTCTGCGTCGATAGGTGCGTGCCCAGTCGAGCTCGAGCTCCGGTCTCCACTCCCGGATCGCCTCGAGCGCGATGTCCCGCACGCCATCCGCCGTCTCGAGCGCCCAGGATATGCCCTCCCCGGTGAAGGGTTCGACATAGCCGGCGGCGTCGCCGATCGTGAACACGCGCTCTAGAGCGACACGCGGCGCCTGGCGGGTGAGTGCCCCGGTTCCCTTCCACTTCGCATCGAGACAGTGGATCGGCGGCAGCCCGCGACACTCCAGGATGCGGTTGGCCGCACGGGCCAGTCCGTGTTCGCGGACCGCCGCCGGCGCCAGAGCCGCCGCGGCTCCGAGTCTTCCGTTCTCCAGGCGAACTGCGCCTACGTAGCCCGTGCGGTCTACCGCCATGTGAATGACTCCGGGCCGGAATGCCGCCGGGCGCTCGACCTGGGCTGCGCGAACGACGACGCCGGCGCCGAGCCTGGACGCAGTCTTCGGCCGTGCCCGAGATCGGTGCTCGCCGGTGAGGAAGCTGCCGTGGATTCCGTCGGCGCAAAGCACTACGCGCGCCACGAGCCGGAGTCCGCGGTCGGGCAGCTCGATCTGCCGTCGAGTGAGATCGCAGTCGCCGAGAAGCGCCCGGACGCCCGGGAGAAAGTGGGCTCCGGCTTCCGCTGCGGCTTTCACCAGAGCCGCATCGAGTGCGGCCCGCGAGACGCCGATACCCTCGGGCAGCGCAACTGTGACCGGCGGCGCCCCGGTGCGAAGCTCGAAGGCGACCAGCGGCTGACCGCCGAGAGCCAGAGGCAACTGCCCGAGGCCCGAGACACGGAGCAACGAGAGCGTCCGGCGGTTGAGGCAGCCACCGCAGATCTTCTCGCGGGGGAACGCCTGCCGATCCAGCAGCAAGACCCGAGCTCCGGCTCGCGTCAGCTTCCGCGCCGCGAATGCGCCGGCCGGGCCGGCACCAACCACGATCGCGTCCCAGTGCGTCGCCGTCGCCGCTCGCGCGGTAATCGTTCCGCCAAGGATCACGAGAGTCTCCAGGTCAGCAGGTAGCGCTGCGGGAAATGGATACGGACATCGAAGCCGTCCGGGCGAGCTCGCCGGGCCAGACTCGCGGCTTCGTCTACGGTGAAAGCTGCTTCCACCGAGAGCATGGCGTCCGTACGCACCACCGGCGATCGAGTCAACAGCCGGCTCGCCAGATAAGCGTAGACATGGCCGAGCCGACTCCGAACGAGGTCGCTCACCAGCACCAGATGGCGAGCCGAGTCGGTCATAAGGCCGAGAAGGTTCACCGCTTGATTGTCATCCAGATGGTGGAGAAAAAGCGAACAGAGGGCAACGTCGGATTCCGGAAGCGCGCCGCCGGTCGCGTCACATTCGAAGAAATCGACGGCAGCGCCGGCCCGCTCCGCGCCACTCCGGGCGTAGGCGAGTGCTTCCGGGCTCGCGTCGCAACCGCTCATCTCGAGATCGATTCCGTGCCTCGCCGCACGCCGCTCGATCGCGATCGCGACGTCGCCTCCGCCGCATGCGACGTCGATAACCCGCAGGCGCCGGCCCCCGAGTCGGTGGGAGAGTTGCCTGATTTCGGGCCAGTAACGGCCCACGGTGCCACTGATGCGATTGATTCGGTCGAGTGCTCGAAGAGCGCCGCGGCGCAAGCGGGGGTCCAGATCGGGTTGGTCCATGACTTCCGGGCGTCGCCTTCGCGGACCGAGTGGGAGAAGGCCGCTGAGCGCCATAGGTCCGCAGGGTCAGCTACTTGGGAGTCACGGCGCCGACCGCGACCGCCGGAGCGCTGATGCCTCCGAGATAGCCGTCGTCTCCAAGCCTTCGAGCCGTGTCGGCGCCGATGCCCTGGAGGGCGGAGAACTCGCGCAGGAGGCTGTCCTCCCAAATGAAATCGGGGACCGCGGCGCCGAGCTGTCCGTTGTGAATTCGGCGCGCCCCGCGCGCGCGTGCGCGAAAGCCGACGCGCCGAGGCTCGATGATCTCGAGATCGTCGAGCCAGCCGATGAAGACGCCGCCGTCGCACGCGCTCAGCAGGTCCTCCCAGGAATCGGTTCCGGGCATCAGAAAGAGGTTCTCGGCGCGCGCGTTGTTGCCGCCGATGGCGTGCGCGGTGGGCGGCAGGCCGAGGACCGCCGCTTGGCGTTGATCGAGGGTCGGGGTCTTAGGAGCTCCTTTCTCTATCAGGTCGACAGGGTGCTTGGCCGTGCCTTCCAGATCGAACGGGAATGGCAGGCCCGCCGGGTCGGTGCCGTCGTCTTTGAGGTGAAAGCGGCGATCGAAGACCTGGATGTTGATGTGCTCCCTCAGGAAGCTGGTTCCCTCGTAGTAGGAGATCGCGGAAAACGAGGTTTGGCTCAGGATGTCCACGAGCTCGATCACCGCGGCCGCCGACAGGAGCACCGGGAAGGGACCCGCCGGCAGGTCCTCGATAGGTCCTTGGGCGTGCCGGGATTGGGCGCGCTCGATCAGGCTCTCCGGGTCCAGCGCCCGGAAACGCCGCGTGGCGTCGACGCTACGGCCGGCCCCCGGCTTGCGCCCGGTCTTGACCCGGAAGCCGATGGCTGTGGTCTCGGCGGTGCGCCGTACCTTGCGGCTGTTGAAGACCAAAACGCGGGCATGCGTCCAATTAACGCTGATGTTCTCGCGATTGGCCGGCAGGTCCAGAAGCCAGGAGCGCATGCGCTTGGAGTTCATCTTGGCGAGCTCGGGATCCAGCGTATCCAGCGCGGCCACCGGCGAGAGGTCGGAGGGGAGATGGGGAAGACCCGAGAGCGGCTCGCGGACTCTCGCTTGGCCCATGGCGAAGCGCACTCCATCCGAGAGCTCTCCGACCTCGGCGGACCCGGTTCGGTAGCTCCCGACCCTGCCCAGGTCGAGAACGCGCACCAGAACGGTCCGTTCCGGTGTAACCCGCACGTCAACCCGTGAGCCCTGGCGCCGGGCGCTGCCCCGGCGAACCTCCAGCCAGACGATCTCGGTCTCGTCGGCCGGAGAGTGCTTGAGCACCTCTTCGATCCGCGACCCTATGGCGTCGGTCTCGAGCAGGCGGACCTCGGGCTCCGCGAGCGTGGTCGCCGGCCTGGACTTCGGTGCGTGCCGGGGCCGCGATCTCGAGCGCGATCTTCTACGCCGCATGCTCGGCCCCCTGGATCGGCGCCGTGCCCGGAGTCGTGGTCGCGGTGTCGTTTGATCGAGCCGTCAGCACCGATCGAGTGAGCCGCCGGGTCAGCTCGGCCTCCGAACTGGTGGTAACACGCACGTAGTTGTCGCTGGTGCCATGCCAGAGGCCGCGCCGGCGTGTTTCCCACACGACCTCGGCGGGCTGACCGATCTGGCCGTCGATGAAGGCGCGCTCGGCGTCGGCCGCGATCGCCCTCAGCCGAACGACGCGCTCTTTTTTGACCGGATCGGGCACCGGGTCGTTGAGGCTCGCCGCCTCGGTCTTCGGCCGGCTCGAGTAGGGAAACACATGCACTCGCGCGAACGCCATTTCGCGGACGAAGTCGGCACTGTGTTCGAACTCGCGGTCGGTCTCGCCGGGGAAACCCGCGATCACGTCGGTGGTGATCGCGATTCCCGGCACTCGCCGCCGGATGCGCCCGACCAGATCACGGAACTCCTCGGCCCTGTATGGCCGCTTCATGCGAGCGAGCGTTGCGGTGGAGCCGCTCTGAAGCGAAAGGTGAAAGTGGCGGCACAGACGGCCGCTCTCGAACAGGTCGAGAAGCCGGCCGTCGAAGTGCCAGGGAGCGATCGACGTGAGTCGCAGGCGGCCGACGCGCGTCCGCTCGAGAAGCTGCGCCGTCAGATCGTAGAGACCCGTGCCGTGGTGTCGATACGCCGAGATCTGCACACCCGTGACCACGACTTCGGGGAAGCCGCCGGCCGCCAGCCGGTCGACGTCGGCCCGTATCTCCTCAGGCGAGCGGCTGCGTTGCGGGCCTCGGGTGCGCGGAATGATGCAAAAGCTACAGTGCATATTGCAGCCGTCTTCGATCTTGACCAGGGCACGGGCGTTGCCGAACTCGATCGGGGCATACGGTGCGCCGTTCACCGACTCCTCGGCGACGCGCCGCACCATCTCCGGGAACTCCGACTCGACGGCCGCGACCAGATCGGCCTTGTCTCGATTGGACACGATCAGGTCGGCGCCGGTGGCCTTGCGAGCGGCGTCTTCGTTCTCGGCGGCGTAGCAGCCGGTCAAGACCGTGCGGATCCGGGGGTTGACCCGCCGTCCACGGCGGGCGACCTTGCGCGAGTCGCGCGCCGCGACGTGAGTCACGGTGCAGCTGTTGACCACGTGGAGGTCGGCCTCGGTGAGCTCGCGAGTCACCCTGTATCCGGCGCCGACGAAATCGCGCGCCAGTTGTTCGAGCTCGGCCTGGTTGAGCTTGCAGCCCAGATTGGTGAAACAGACTCGCATTGGCGGAGTGAGAATATCCGATTGCTCGATCGCCCGAGTCCCTCCGATGCCGCTTATAATCGAGTTGGGTTGGCGCCGGCTTTGCACTGAAACAGCCCGGAGCAATTCAACCCGGCGTCGGCCCGCCGGGGAGCCGCCGGGCAGTTACAAAACATGACTCGAGCCGTAAGAATGGGGTCCGCCGATCCAGGCGGCATTGTCCAGCCAGCAGGACGGCGGCTTGGCCGACTTGGCTTTGCCGGCGGCAGATCGTGGGCTACGCTGGCCTTGGCACTGCTGGCGGTGCCGCTGATGGCGCAAAGGCCCCTGGACGATCCGTTCGCCGACGACCGCCTGAGAATGGTGGACGAGCAGATCTTCGCCCGCGGGATCGAGGAGCAGCACGTGCTGGACGCGATGCGCAAGGTGCCACGGCATCTGTTCGTGCCGGAGAGCGTGCGCGATCGGGCCTACGTGGACTTTCCGCAACACATCGGCCAGGGTCAAACGATCTCACAGCCCTACATCGTGGGACTGATGACATCGCTGCTGAAGCTCGAGGGCGACGAGAAGGTCCTGGAGATCGGCACCGGCTCGGGGTATCAGGCCGCAGTGCTGTCCAAGATCGGCGCGAGCGTCTACACCATCGAGATACGTGAAGAGCTTGCCGAGCAAGCCAAAGCGACACTCGAGCGGCTGGGTTACGACAACATCCACTTTCGAGTCGGCGACGGCTACGAAGGCTGGAACGAAGAAGCTCCGTTCGACGCGATTATCGTCACCGCAGCGCCTCCGGAGATTCCCGAAAAGCTCGTCGAGCAGTTGAAAGTGGGGGGGCGCCTGGTGGTGCCCGTGGGCCGCTACTTCCAGGATCTGATGGTGATCACGAAGAAAGAGGACGGCATCAAGAAGCGGCGGGTGGCGGCGGTGCGGTTTGTCCCCATGGTCAAGAACCCCACCGACTAGGTTCAGCGGCTGTCTGGCACCGCATCTACGGCTTTGCTCGGCCGGTCGGGCTCCTCGGCGTACTTCAGTACGCCTGCGTTGCCCTCCCAGCCGCGCGCCTGGTATCTGCAGCGCCAGACAGCCGCTGAACTAATCACTGGGCCGGCAGCCTGATCTGCTCGTCTGCGGTTGGTCCGATCTGGCTACAGCATTTGGCGTCGTTCCCACGGACTCCGGTTCGATGTCCGCACAGAATCTTCGTCGTTGTGGAGCAAGTCGGGCTCTTCGGTGTACTTCGAGTACGCCTGCGTCGCCCTCCCGACTCCACGCCTCGTATCTTCCGGCTCTGACGCCGACCCCAACCGGCGGATCTGCCCGAATCCAGACCAGTGCGTTCATCGTGTGTTCATTCACGCCGCTTTCATGTACCGAGGGCTATAAACCGCCCATACCGCGGTCAGTGAAGCTTTAATCAACCTGAACGGAGTTCGAAGGAGAAAGACGATGAAAAGGACAACGCAAAAAATAGCGCTCGCGGTCGCGCTGATGACGCTACTCGGAAGCGGAATCGGCTGGGCCAAGGGCAAGCAGAACCGGCTGCGCCTGCGTGGAGAGCTGGTAGGCGCCCCGGCGGCTGGTGACATCAGCGGGAAGGCCGACTTCGAGAATCGGCGCGGACGGCGCAAGTTCTCGGTCGAGATCGAGGGCCTGGGAGCCGGAGACAAGTTCGACGTGACGGTAGACGGCGTCAACGTCGGCACGATTGTCGTCAACGCTCTGGGAATCGGGGAACTGGACTACGACGATACAGCCGGTCCTCTGGACCAGGATCTGCCGTTTCCCGCGGGCTTCCCGAGCCTGGACGGCGGAGAAGCCGTTGCCGTGGGCGGTACTCTGAGCGGCACCCTGCAGCCAAAGTAGACGGCGCACCCACGCTTCGCGTCGGCGGGCGGGCCGGACGGATCCGGTCCGCCCGCTCTGGCTCGCGGCTGAATTGCGGACGACTCCGCGTGAGCGCCCGACTGTGGCTCTCACCTTCGCCACGCCGTGGCCTCCCAGAGAAAACCGGTGTGCTTGTAGGAGAGGGCAAACCCCTGAGCCTCCAGAAGCCGTTCGATCACTTCGGTCGGATGGACGAAGGTTCGGAAGTCGCTACCGGTGATCTTGCGGAACAGATTCTCCAGCACTACGCCGAAGCGCGGGAGCCAGTAGTCGCGCGGGTAGCTGGCGGCCCAGAGGTGGGTGGCTTTTCGAGCTGAGCCGAGGACCAGGGGCTCGAGGTCCGGATAGCAGCAGACTACCCTGTCCAGAGTGACCACGTCGCTCTCCGGCAACTCGGTCTCGAGCTCGACGAAGTCCCCGCGGACGAAGCGCACGGGCTGCGATTTGCCCTGCCGCTCGGCCTCCTCTCGGGCGGCCTCGTGGTAGCCGCGGGCCGCTTCGACGTGGACGACGCCCACGGCTTCCTCCGGGAGTAGCTCGAGCTGGATGACGCCGATTCCGGCTCCGACGTCGAGAACGGACGGCCGGTCGAGTGCCGTCTCCCGGATGGCCTCGAGTAGCTGCCCTGTGGTCGGGTCCGGCCCCTTCTTCCGGTACCTCGCGAGATCTTGCCGCGCCGCCTTCTCGCAGAATTGCTGGTCCGCCGTTTGTGGATAGCAGCAGGACACCCGGTGCCTACTGTGTCCGGGCCCTGACGTCGCCTACGAAGTGGTACTCACCGTCGAGTACCTTCGTGTCGCGAGCGGCATCCTCGGCTTCCGGGGCGTTCATGAAGGCGCGCGCCCGTTCCACGTTTTCGATCTCGAACACGAACCAGATGTCGTTCGGATCCTCGTCGGAGCGCCACACGTGCTCCAGATACAGACCCGCATCCCGCTGCGCCTGGGTGTGCGACGAGAAGACGCTCCACCACGCGTCGAAGTCGGCGACCCGGTTGCGGCACAGAAGGCGCATCGATCGACCCAGTATACGATTCCGCGTGAGTCGCGCAGAAGGGACAAAAAGTGAGCCATTCGAATCCCATCGAGCCGATTGATCCGTTCTCCGTCGGCGGCGGAATGGACATTTATCTTCTGGATCAGGTCCTTCGCGGCCGCGTCCGGCCCGGCATGCGGGTGTTCGAAGCCGGCTGTGGGCAGGGCCGGAATCTCGCCTACTTCCTGAGGGCCGGACACCGGGTGAGTGCGGTGGACCCCGCTAGTTCTCGCGTTCGTCCGGATCGGAGAAGAGCGACTCGGTGATCGCCGAGTCTTCCTTCGGCGCTCGTTCGGTCGACTGGCGCACGGTGCCTTCGACTGCATTCGGCGCTTCGAGGTCGCGCCGGGTTTGGAGCGTGACCATCATCTCTTCCAGCCGTCGGCCCATCGGTATCAGGCGCCGGTCGTAGGAGCCCACTGCCCGGTTGTAGGCATTGAGAGCGCCAGCGAGACCGCGCCCCATGTCGGCCAGGTCACTGCCGAACTTGGCGGCGCGCTCGTAGAGCTCGCGTGCTGCCGCCGCGATCGACTCGGCGTTCTCGACCATCGAGCTCTGCTGCCAGTAGATCGCGACCGTACGCAGGAGAGCAACCAGCGTGGTGGGCGTCGCCACTAGCACCTTCTGGCGCAGCGAGTCGACCTGGAGGTTCGGGTCGCGCTCAAACGCCGCTGCCAGAAATGGATCGCCGGGCAGGAACAGCACGACCATGTCGAGATCTCCGTCCAAGCTCTCGGAGTATCCGCGCGCGGAGAGTTTCTTGACGTGATCCCGAACCGCCCTGGCGTGGCGGTCGAGCGCGGCTTCCCGCGCTTGCGGTTCAGTGGCCTCCTGAGCCTCGAGATAGGCGTTGAGCGGCGCCTTGGCGTCGACCGCAATGCGCCGCCCCCCAGGGAGGCGCACGATCATGTCCGGTCGGCCGCCGTCGGACAGGGTCTCCTGCTCGACGAAATCGCAGTGTCTGGACATGCCGGCGAGCTCTGCGACGTTCTTGAGTGCCACCTCGCCCCAGCGGCCGCGGACCTCGGACCCGCGCAAGGCCGAGGCCAGCGAGGTGGTGCGCTCCTGCAGTCCCTCTGTGGCCTGGGCCAGGTGCTTCATCTGCTGGTCGAGCCGTGAGTAGGCCTCGGTGCGGACGCGCTCGAGCTCGGCGGTGCGCTGCTCGAGCCTCTCGAGCCCTTCGCCGAGCGGCTTGACCAGTGCTTCGATGGATCGCCGGCGCTCGTCCAAGGCCTTCCCGGATTCGGCCTCCGCGGTCTCGAGCCTTTGCGCTGCCAGCGCCAGGAAGTCGCGGCTGTTGCCCTGAAGGGCACGGTGAGCAAGGGCGCCGAAGGCATTCTCGAATTCGCTGCGAGCCTCGTCGAAGAGCTTGCCTCGCTCGAGCGCAACCGCGAGCTGCCGGTCGAGATCGCGAATCGTCCGGTGGGCGGTGTCGAGCTCGCCATCGAGCTCGCGCCGCCGACGGCCCTCGGCCTCGACTGTGGCTTGCGCCACGGCGAGCCGGCCAGTCAGCTTCGGGTGGACCGCGGTCGACCTCTTTCCCAGAAAGTAGCCGAGCCACACGCCCAAGGCGCCACCGATCACCAGGAGGGCGAGGCCGAGCAGCGGTGGAATTGTCGATGTCAACGTGGCTTTTGCGAATGGTGGAGCAGAAGGGACTTGAACCCTCGACCCCCACGTTGCGAACGTGGTGCTCTCCCAGCTGAGCTACTGCCCCACG
>JBHHWO010000069.1:0-24868 GCA_046756565.1 Thermoanaerobaculia bacterium
CTGGCGCCTGCATCCCCGCAGAGCCTCCAACCCAGACTGAGAGCGCGCGGAGCCTGCTCCTTGCCGGCGTCAACGTGGTGCCGATGGATCGAGAGGTCGTCCTGGACGCTCACGACATCCTGATCGCGTCGGGTCGGATCGTGGCCATGGCGCCGGCGGGCAGCCTCGACATCCCGCGGACGGCGAGAGTCGTCGAGCTCGAGGGCAGCTACGTCATGCCCGGTCTCATCGACCTCCACATCCACGTCGGGCGGGAGGACGAGCTGCTGATGTATCTCACCAACGGCGTCACGACGGTCCTCAATCTTCACGGCGAGCCATGGCACCTGGAGTGGGGGCGCCAGATCGAGGCTGGGAGCCGTTTCGGACCGAGACTGGTCTCCTGCGGACCTCCGTTGCGAGGACGGGAGCTCTCGCTGGAGGCGGCCGTCGCTGCGATCGACTCGATCGCCGAGGCCGGCTTCTGTTCCATCTGCCGCAGTCCAACAGGCCGACAGGGATTAGGCGGCGAGTTTTGGGCGTTTCGACACCCTGGCTGCGCTTAAGGATCGCTTCCGAGGCCGGAAAGGGCTCGAATCGTGCCCCACCCTCTCGGGTGGCGCGGATCTGCCTGCGTTCACGGTAAAACAACTAGTCAGCTTCGACAAAGGCACAGCCACTGAGAAGTGGTGCCGCAAAGCCACGGGTCTGTGAATCCTCCAGACCGCCGGGCTGCCGAAAGGTTGGCAAGCGTGTGAGGAAGCTCGAAGAGCCATGCCGAGAAGAGGCATTCTCGTTGCGGTCGTGCTGGTGTCGATCTCGTGTATTGCGCCGCAGACCGATACCCCCGCTGAAGACACAAGCACTGAAGAATCGGTCGAAGCGACATCAGATCCTGCGGGTAGAACGCCCTCGGGCACTTCAGCGCAGGGTAGCCCGGGTAGCGGCGAGCCAGTCGCTCCAGGTCGCTACAGCGACATTCCAGCAGAGACCGGCGAGTACCTGCCCATGCCGCTTCCCGCGGATCTCCCGGACGATGCTGCGCAGGCTCCCGGCCAAGGCGAAGAACCAGTGAGCAGAGACCTCGAGACCTCGTCCGAGGCCGACGATAAGGAAGAGAAGGACTCAGACGAGCCGCCGAAAAGCGATCGCCAGAGATAGGAGGAGGTCGCCTAAGTGAAAAGGAGCAATCCATGGAGACACGCTATCCACACCCGCTAAGGGCGATCATCCTTTGCATCATGGTCATCGGTCTGTCCGCGGGCTCAGCGGCCGGCCAAGATCAGGAGACCCCAGCGGCGGTGGGTGTCACCGAGACCGAGGTTGTCGAAGAGCTTTTCAGATCAGCCGTCGAGGGAGCCTACGAAGGCGAGCCCTCGCGCCCGCCACTAGCGGTCATCGATGTCAGCAAATACCTGCCCATGCCGCTTCCCGAGAGCATTGACGAGCTCGCCGGCCTGCAGCCCGCGGTCGAGAATCGGTACATCAGCTTCGATCTCGAGGATCGAACCGAGTCGCTGGGCGATGCCCCGCCAGCGTTTGGCCCATCTGAGTCCTTCACCCAAGGAACTACGGGCGATCCGACACTTCCTCTGATTACGGCCGAGTCGCACCCGGCCGGCTCCGAGGAAGACGTCCCGCGAAATTTTAGCGGTCTAAGCTTCGTCGCAACCCCCGAGGACTACCCCTGGCGCGTCGCGGTCAAGCTCTTCATGAGCTTTCGCGATACCGGAGGGACGCTGCGCAACTATGTTTGCTCAGGGACACTGATAGACCCGACCCACGTCATCACTGCGGGGCACTGCGTCTACTCTCACACCGACACCAACAACGGCTGGGTCTTTAATGACTGGGCAGAGACAATTACCGTTGTCCCGGGTTACGAGAACGGTGCCCGCCCCTACGGCGATGCCCGGGCCACACAGCTTCACTCCTGGACTGGGTGGACCAGCAGTGCAAACTTTGATCACGACATCGGAATCATCGACCTCGACCGACCGGTCGGCGCGCTGACCGGCTGGCATGGCTACGGCTGGTACGGAAGCTGCGGCTCGTTCACCGGTGGCTCGTTCCGCCACGCCGGCTATCCGGCCGCCGCACCCTACAACGGCCAATGGATGTACACAGACTCGGGGTCCTACGACAGCTGCGAGGCCATTCTCGATATCTGGTACGGCAACGAGGTGCGTTACAACCAACTCAGCTTTGGCGGGCAAAGTGGCAGTGGTTCCTACCAGCCCGCGAACAGCTGCCCCGCCTGCTGGGTGCGCGCCGTGCTCTCAAATGGCTCGGACACCTATACCGACGACATCCGAATCACCGAAGGCAAGTTCGGCAACATCGGCACCTTCATAAGCAATGACACGCCTGGCAGTGTCGACCTGGTGCCTATTGATGTGCGCTCCGGACCCACCTCCATTTACGGCGGCAATCAGCTTTCTTCAATGGACTACTTTGTCCACAACTACTCGTCGGTGCCCTGGAGCGGAACGGCTGGCGTCGACGTCTATCTCTCGACTAACGACAACATCAGCACCGCCGACACTCTGCTTCAGCACCACACGTTCACTTGGAGTTTTTCACCGAAGAGCTCGGTGCGAATCAACCTCAGCACTCCGCCGACCATTCCGGTTTCAATGACGACAGGTGACTACTACCTTGGAGTCATTCTCAACATCTCGGATTGGAGCACGAGCAACAACGACACCGACGGCCAGGATGCCTCGCCCATTCACATAAACGGCGCTCCCGATCTTGTGGTGATCTCGCCAGGCTCGAGTAAGAGCGTTCTCTATCTCGGAGAGAGCACGACTCTTTCGGCTAGCGCAAGAAACAACGGTGTGGGCAACTCCCTGTCCACTGTCTTGCGCTACTACCGCTCCACCAACTCGATCATCTCGATATACGACACTCAGATCGGTACCGATGCCGTTAGCGGCCTCGCTCCCGGGAGTACTTCAGCCGAAACCGGGGTCTGGACGCCGTCGACGACCAGCGCGTACTGGGTCGGCGCTTGCGTCGACTCCGTCACCGGCGAATCGAACACGGGCAACCAGTGCTCGGTGGGTGTGCCCGTGACGATTGCCCCCCCGTACGACCTCGTGCTGCAGTTTGTGACTTACGGCGGCACTGGAACTGAGGAAGCCTGCAACTCGATTACGGCGGGACCGAGTGTCAACTTGCCCTCGGGCTCGAATGTGACTTTCAAGGCCCCGACTCTGCTGGCTTTGGGCAACGGCTTCAGTGTCCAAAACGGGGCGACGTTCACGGCTGATTTGAGCAAGCCGAGTTTGTGCCCTTGAGCTAGGAGCGTATGGGACCCGATGGGCCTCCAGCGGTGGGGAGGGTCCAGAGGGGGCCTAGCCGCTTGACGGCCCGGCTAGGCTATTAGCCATGGCCACTACCCACCCCCGCTGCTCCGTCTGCACTCACCCCCACGCCGCGACGATCAACACCGCATTGGCCTACGCCTTCTCCTACCGCCGGATCAACGAGTGGTACGGAGTGTCGCTGGGGGCGTTGTCGAGGCACTCGAACCACCACCGGCCGAGGGAAGCGAGTGAGGAGGGCGAGAAGCCGAGTTTGGAGCAGCGTGTGGGGCAGCTGGAGGGCGAGGTGGAGCTGTTCCGGCTCCTGTTCGGCATAGGGGAGTCGGCTAGGCGCGAGTGGGAGATGGAGGATGAGGTGGAGCGCCAGGGGAGCGACGAGATGCCGTTCTGAGATCCCCCTAGATAAGAGCTGGTGCGACTGTCAATCGTCAGGACTGTGCCCAAGCTCCGTCGCTGCGGCGAGTTGGAACTCTGCGATTGCAGTATCAAGAGCAACGAGTGTCCCGTGCGGTAAGTTCGTTGCCACACCGAGAGCGGTGAAGCGTGCGCTGGGCAAGGCGCGACGACTGAGAATATCGGGCATATTCGACAGAGGAGCAACGCCGCCCAGCGGGATGCAGCACCGCTCGAATGTAAAGGAACTTGCCGCACGGGACACTAGGTCCTCTTCGTTAGCCGACTTAGGACTGGACATTAGGGACCTTACCGCCCTTAGCAGATCGTGCGAACGATCTTCAGTTTCGCTGGACGAGGTGAGAAGCTCAATCGCTGTATTCAGCCTCGCCATTTTGCCGTGAAGACCCACCAAGCTCGGCGCATCGGTGCAGTCTTCGACTTGATCTGCGAGATTCAAGAACCGGACATAGAGGTCAAGGCGCTCCTTGTGAAAACGGGTCGTCTGCTCTCGTGCCCACCTCGAGTCCTCCATTCGCCTCTCGTGGAAGTTGGCGACGAGGACACCGAGAGTCGCCATCAGACCGCCCACAAGCGACTGGCCAATTGCATCTAGTCGATCGGGCATCTGGCTAACGCCCAACAACAGCAACCCAACCGCGGCCATCCCGAGCAATGTGGTCTTTAGCTATCTGCATGTTGTGTCCCTCCACGTTTCTTGTCCCGCCATCTAGAAGCGGACGAGACTCTGGCTGAGGCTGATTCGGGCTCCCACGAAGCTACTCGTGTTCTTTGTCTTCGTCTCGTCGAACCGGGAATGTCCTCTTGTATTCCATGAGGGCGTCCTGCCAAGCGGTCTCAAGCCGCATTGCCGCTCCCAGCTTGCCGATCATACGTAGGAAGTCGATAGACCCCGCTTCATGGGCTGCTGTGAGCCGGAGAGAAACGCTCTCCCAACTCGATCTTTCGAAACGACAGTTCTGCCGGGCTCCTCCTGATTGATCCGGTCGGCTTAGAGCGGGCGAGGGCCACTATTCCAGTCCGTAGCGTCTCAGCATCTCGGCTGGCACCTTCCGCACTAGCTTTCCTATCTCGCGCAGCTCGGGAAGCTCAGCCATTTGAATCGGACCCGCTCGCAGCTCGCCAAGCGGAGACAGGGCCAGAGACTGCCAACCTTCCTGTTCGAAGTGTCCCGAGACAACGACCGTGATTACTACCCGGGTCAGAACAAACCGGTAGCACCAATGCCCGCGTAGGCGAAACCGCATCGGTGGCCCCACCATCCTCCATTCCTTCCAACCACCTACACCGAGGTGGAAGAAGCAAGCGTATTCCGACTGTTTGCCGGGATCGCGCCGCAAGAGCCTTCGCCGGAGCTCTCGCTCGTGACTCTTGCCGAGTTGCACTTGGGAGAACTGTTCGTGACTAGCCACGCCAGCACGCCACAGGACGGAAAGGCAAAAGAGCTTGAACGCTTCGTAGTCAAGCCCTCTGAAAACTAGTCCCCTTGTCCCGTCGGGATCAGTCACGTAGTCGATTCGGATACTGGTATCTAGCTCCTGGCCCGAAAGAGTCCGCCACGTGGGCGCAGACGGCTGTTCAAAGTGCCGGTTAAGAAACTGTTCACACTCATCGCATAGCAGAGGCTCTCGCCAACCCTTCTGAACCTTCGAGACTCTGCCCGCACCACCGGAAGTTCCTGAGGCCACGATGGCTCGACCGGTCGAATCGTAGAGTGGCCTGTAGACAAGTTCGGGGATGATATGAGAGCGCCGCAACCGTCGCTCTTGCCGACAGAGACGGCACGCTTGAACAGGACTACTCACTTTCGGCCGAGGGAGTGCCCTTTCCCTCGCTGTCGCAGCGAATCACAGCCCGCATTGTACGCCCTAGTCCGATAGCTTCGGGACCTTGGGGACCCTGCGAAGCGGCCCACACGCGAGGCTGCGGTTCAGAAGCGACCTAGTTCAGGTTCGCCTTGCCCGCGATTTCAAAGGGCCGCCACGCCTGGCTCCCCGAGAAGCCGACCGCGAGAGCCGACTGGCTAGGGTGCTCCCCCCTCCGAGCAACCGCAGGGGTGCGAGATCCCGCAGAGCGAGCAGTGGAGCACAAGCAGACACGGATCGCAGGCGATCCACGACGGCCCGAACGGAAGGTCTGAAATGGAACCGCCTGCTTCCCTAACGCTTCCCCACTCTCAAGCGAGAGAATCGGCGCACCGCGGCTGCGAGCACAAGTTGCGTTTTTTCAGTAACTTATATGGTGCCCAGGGGCGGAATCGAACCACCGACACCCTGATTTTCAGTCAGGTGCTCTACCGACTGAGCTACCTGGGCACCGAACGCCGCTTTATAGCCTCCCGAATCGCCCCAGTCAAGCGCCGCAAGGGAGCTCGAGTCTAACCGGTTGAGGTTTTGCCGAAGCCTAATTCGCCTTAGAATCGGCCTGCAACGCCGACCGCCATGAACCGACCACGCTCGATCCCGACGGTCCCGCTTCTCGTGGCGGCTCTCGTGACGGCTCTCCTAACGGCTCTGGCCCCGACCGGCGCCGGCGCCTGGACGAAGGAAACCCACGTCGAGATCGCTCGCCGGGCAGCGACGATCGCCCCGCCCGACCTTCTCCGGCAGATCAAGCGCAACGAGAAGGCGTTCCTGGCGGGGCTTTCCTCGTCGTGGGCGGAGCACGGACGGAGCACCGCAGCTTCCGGACTCAACGGCCGCCATGTGCTCGGCCAGATCGAGGCCGGCGCCAACGCCGCCGTCGCCGCGATCGAGAGCCACCGGCCGTTCAACGAGATCGTCCGCAATCTCGGCCGTCTCGCGATCCACGCGGCCGACGCCAACAACCCGCTTCTCCACTCGGCGGCCGATCCCGAGGAAAGCAAGTACGGCGGCAACTACCAGGTCTATGTCGCCAGCGCGGTTCCGCGCTTCCCGGTGATCTTCTACGGCCAGGGGCGTGACATCCGTACCAGCTCGGCCCTGACCACCCTGATCCGGCAGATGGAGAGCCGCAGCGTCTCGTTCTATCCTGTGATCGGGCGCGAGTACCGGCGCATCGGATCGGTCGACGGAGTCCGTCTGTTCGACGACAAATCCACCGCCTTCGGCGTCGGCTCGATCGCGTTCAGCCACGCGGTGAGCGACCTCGCGGCGATCTATCGCTACGTCTGGCTGCGGTCCGGCGGCGCGGACCGGCGCGAGCTGCCGGTCACCCTGCCCGCTGCGGCCACCGACCCTCAGCGGAAACAGCGCGGCAGATGACGATGCTCAAGGCCCGGCGGGCCCTGCTCTCGGTTTTCGACAAGCGAGATGTCGTCGATTTCGCCAAGGGACTGAGCCACCTCGGCATCGAGATCCTGTCGACGGGCGGGACCTACCAGACCCTGAGCGGCGCCGGTCTCGAGCTCATCCGGGTCTCGGACGTCACCGGCTATCCCGAGATCCTGGACGGCCGCGTCAAGACGCTCCATCCGCAGCTCCACGGCGGCATCCTGGCCGACCGTGAGCGAGCGTCGCACCTGAGCCAGCTCGCGGAGCATCGGATAACGGCGATCGACCTCGTGGTCGTCAATCTGTATCCGTTCCAGAAGGTCGCGGCGTCGGGGGCGCCGTTCGAAGAAACCATCGAGATGATCGACGTCGGAGGGCCGGCGATGATCCGAGCCGGCGCCAAGAACCACCGGGGGGTCATCGTGGTCGTCGACCCCGACGACTACCCGCAGGTGCTGGCGGCTCTGGAGGAGGGCGACGGAACGGTTCCGGACTCGCTGCGACGCAATCTCGCCCTCAAGGCCTTTCGCCACACGCAGTCCTACGACGCGGCCATCGCGCAGTGGCTCGAGGGTCTGGCGACCGAGGGCGACGACGAGTTGCCACACCACTTGCTCCTGGACCTGAAGCGAGAGAGCCGCCTGCGCTATGGCGAGAATCCCCACCAGCGAGCCGCTCTCTACCGGCTGCACGGCCAGCCTGGAGTCTTCGACGGCTTCGAAAAGCTCCAGGGCAAGGAGCTCTCGTTCAACAATCTTCTCGACACCGACGCCGCTCGCCGCATGGTGAGCGCATTCGATGAGCCTGCGGCGGTCGTGGTCAAACACAACAATCCATGTGGCGCCGCCCGCGGCGACAGCTGTGCTGCCGCCTATTCCCGCGCTCTGGCCTGCGATCCGGTCTCGGCCTTCGGCTCGGTCGTCGCGGTCAATCGCAACGTGGATCTCGAGCTCGCCGAGGCTATGGCGCCGCAGTTCGTTGAGGTCGTGGTGGCGCCTGGCTACGACGAGGAGGCGCTGATCCGGCTGTCGAGAAAATCGAATCTGCGCCTGATCTGCTGCCCGCTGCAGGCACCGGCCGACAAGCGGGAGTTTCGAGCAGTGGACGGCGGCTTCCTGGTCCAGGACGAGGACCTCGCGGCCGGCGAAGTGGACGGCTGGCGCTGCCCAACCCGCAGGCAGCCGACTCCGCAGGAGCTGGACGCACTAGCGTTCGCCTGGAGAATCGTCCGCCACGTCCGTTCGAACGCGATCGTCGTGACCAATCAGAATCAGACGGTCGGCATCGGCGCGGGGCAGATGAGCCGCGTCGACTCGTGCCGGCTCGCCGTCGGCAAGGCGGAGCTGCCGGTCGCCGGCGCGGTTGCCGCCTCCGACGCATTCTTCCCGTTCCGCGACGGCCTCGATCTCCTGGCGGACGCCGGGGTCAAGGCGGTGATCCAGCCGGGCGGAAGCAAGCGCGACTCGGAGGTCGTCGAGGCGGCCGACGAGCATGGCTTGGCGATGCTGATGACCGGCAAGAGGCATTTCCGCCACTGATGGCTTCGAACCTACCGATGGCGCATCCTCGGCCGCCGTGGTCGAAACGACGGTCGACCGCGATACTGCTGGTGGTCGTGAGCTTGCTCGTTTCGGCGAGGCTCGTGCTCGCCACCGGCGCGACCACCACGGTAGACGCAGCCGACCCCTGGACGCTGGTGTCGCTGGCGCGCAACGAGCTCCAAAGCGGCTCGCCGCTCGAGGCTCGCTTCACCCAGACCTTCCTGCCCAGCGGGTTCTCTACGGGCGATCTCGAATCCGGCGCCCTGTACGTCGATCTGCCGCTCTGTATCCGCTTCGAGTATACGGAGCCCTTCCCGAAGAACTTTCTGCTGTGTGGCGACTGGGTGTACACATGGAACCCCGGAGAGGTGAGCGGCCGCCGGTTTCTCGCCACCGACGACGAAGCCGAGGGCCTGGATCTGCTCCGGCTCGAGGTCGACGAGCTGGAGACGCGCTACCGCGCCGAGCTCGCGCCGAACCGAGACGAACGGACGGTAGTCAACCTGATCTCGATGGATCCCGAGGCCGAGATCCGAGCGGCTTCGCTGGAGCTCGATCGCCGCCAGGTGGGAGCCGCTACCCACAGCCTTCACGCCCTCGCCTACGAGGACCGGAGCGGCAACCGAACGCGTTTCGAGATCTCCGGCTACCGGCCCCTGGCGGAAGTTGCCGTGCTCAGGCCGCCGGCTCTCGAATGGCTCGAGGACTAAAGGCGGACCGTATAATGCGGCCGCGGGTTCCCCGTTCCGCAGAATCTACTTCTCTATCCGAATGAAGCTCGTGTCTCGCCTTCTTGTGGGAATCGCCGTGCTCTCCGGCACGCTCGTGGTGAGCTCGACTCCCGCGAGCGCGAAACGCCGCGCGCCGTACGCGCGCGGCGAGATCGTCCTGGTTACCGGCGTCGTGACCGACCTCGCCGCCGAGCCGGTCGCAGGGATCGAGGTGGTGCTCGAGGCGTCGCGGCATTCCTACGACTACCTACGCTTCCGAAAACGAACTCCGGTCGTACGGACAATCAGCGGTACGACGGCCTCGGACGGCTCTTTCGAGCTTCGATGGCCATGGGACAAGGGGTTCAATCGCTTCGAGCTCCGCTTCGGCGTCACCGTGGCCCGGCCCGGCGGAGACTACTTCCACGCCATGCACAAGGAGGACCTCAGTCGCCGGATCAAGCACGGCAGTCCGGTGGTCTCCACGGTTCGGCTCGAGGACATCAGCTTCCTCGTGTCCTATCGCGAGTTCCGAGAGTCGATCGAAGGCGAGGACCAGCGCGAGGTCTACCGCGAAGTAGGAAAACCGGATAAGGTCCGGCGGAGAGTTTCTCCGGCCCACTCCGAGGTAGATTGGTGGTATTTCGACCTTGGCAAGGTCTATCGATTCAGGGACGGGGAGCTCGTAGACGTCGAAGACTTCGAGCCCGTGACGCCTTTCGATTCCTGACGCAAGGTATTTGTACTTGAGCCGTAACCCTTCACTTGCCGTCGCGACCGAGCTGTCGACCGCCGTGCGCGGCACCCGGTTTCTCGGGCTCGTCGCCGATCAGCTGGCTGCGACAGAAGACCTCATCCGGCTCAAGATCGGGTCCGACATACCGTTCATCACCGACGCCAGCGAGTACATTTTCAACGGTGGCGGAAAGCGGGTCCGGCCGGCCCTGCTGTTGCTCTCATCGAAGATGCTGGGCAATCCGGGCGACGAAGACGTCACATATGCTGCAGTCATCGAGTTCATACACACGGCCACTCTCGTCCACGACGACATTATCGACGACTCGAAGCTGCGCCGCGGCCAGAGCACCGTCCATAACGTCTGGGACAACAGCCAGACGGTTCTTCTCGGGGATTGGCTCTACACGACCTCGATGAAGATGGCGCTGGGCCACGACCGGTTGGACGTGGTGCGGAAGCTGTGCGAGGCGACGTTGAGAATGACCGAGGGCGAGCTGATGGTGCTCGACCGCCTCGGAGCTTTGAACGTCTCCCGTGAAGAGTACTTCGACATCATCGAGCGCAAGACCGCCTTTCTGTTCTCGGCCGCGTGTTCCATCCCGGCCCTCGCAGGCGGCAGCGAGACCGAGCGCACCGCTCTGGACGACTATGGCCGCGCCCTGGGACTCTGCTTCCAGCTGGTCGACGACCTGCTCGACTTCACCGAGAGCGAAGCGTCTCTGGGCAAGCCGGCGCTGTCCGACCTCAAGGGCGGCAAACTCACGCTCCCTCTGATCCTGCTTCTGCCGCGACTCGACAGCGGCCGGAAGCGCTGGATCGAGTGGGTTCTCGAGGACCGCGACTTCAGCCGGGTCGAGCCGCAACAGATCCTCGAGCTGGTGACCAGCACCGGCATCGTCGAGGAAGTCAGGGAGCTGGCCGAATCGTACGCCTCAGCCGCCCGGAAAGCTCTTCAAGGCCTCCCTGCCGGTGAGGCCCGTGACGCGCTCGAGTTCGCGCCAGAATTCGTCCTCAACCGTCGTTCCTGACGGCGGCTCCAGTCCGAATGCCTTGACCGAGCGGCCGCCGGCTTCGCTTCTGGATCCCACACCCTCGAGCGACGTCTCGAAGAGCCGGAGCCCGGCGATCTCCGCGTCCGCGAGCACCGCGGCAAAACGGAACCGGCGAGGCTCGAGATCCGACCACGAGCCGCGGCCGGGGGGAGCCAGAAACCAGGTCGCGGGCTCGGCGCTGTCCGGTCCGTGGATACGCTCGATGCCGGTGTAGACGAGGCCTCGAGCGCCCCCCCGGCTCGAGAACACGACGTTGAGGTAGCCCTCGGCGACTTCGCCCATGTCGAAGACGACCCAGCGACCGAGGGGAATACGACGCTCGGCCTCCGGAAAATGGCGCTCCCAGTCGCTACGGCCCAGGAGCCGGATCCGGGCGCTCGCCCGCGCCGGCCCGGCAATCAGGTGGCGGTCGAGAACCGGCCGCATGGTCTTCGCGATCGGCTCTCCCCAGTCGCCGACCGGCGGAGCGCCCCATACCTGAACCGGTGCCTCGTCCTCGGCCACAAAGCCCGCCGAAAGCAGGGCCGCTTCGTACCGAGAGGTCGAGCGCCAGGTCGCATCGGTCACGATCGCGCCCCTGGCTCCCCTGGCTCCCCTGGCTCCGAGATCCAGAGAGAGCAGAAGGCCACCGGCTCCGCGGCGGCTGCGCAACTGCACCACGATCCGATTCGCCGCGCCTCGCAGGAACCGGCCCACTTCGTAGGTGTCCAGCGGCTCGTCGTCGCGGTAGCTCCCGCTCCCGAGAGCCTTGCCGTTGAGGAACAGCCAGTAACCCTCGTCGGCCTGGATCATGAGCTCCGCGGCATCCGGCACCGCACCGGCCAGCTCAAAGTCCTTGTAAACGAAGAAGTTGACCCAGCCACCCCCCGGCTCGGCGGCGGTCGACCAGACCCACTCGGCGCTTCCGGTGGGCAGCCGTCGCTCGAGACCGGCCGGTCGTAGCCAGCGCTCGTAAGCGGCCAGGGCCAGCAGCACGGCGGCGGCGACGAGGATGCGAATCCGCCTCTGCTTTGGGCGCTGGTCGGAGCTGTCCATCGGCTGGCAGGCTAGCACTCCTGCGGACCGGGATGAACGCGGCTTCGTTGACGCCCGCCAATCGCGACCGATAGATTAGGCCGTGCACCTCGTCGACCTCGCCGCCGCCCGCCGTTGCCGGCCCGGCAATGTCTCCGAGGGCAACCGAAGGCCCGACCCACGGGGGTCGCGATGACGGTCATCGCCGCGATTCCGGCCCGCTACGACTCGGCCCGTCTACCCGGAAAGCCGCTCCTCGAAGTGGCCGGCATGGCTCTGATCGAGCGAGTCTACCGGCAGGTCGAGCGCGCGAGCGACATCACCGAGACCATCGTCCTGACCGATGACGAGCGGATCGAGGCGGCGGTCGCCGGTTTCGGCGGCAAGGTCGCGATGACGCCGCGAGAGCTGGCGAGCGGCACCGACCGGGTCGCCTTCGCCGCACGGCACTGGGACCCCGAGGTAGTCCTCAACGTCCAGGGCGACGAGCCGCTCGTATCGCCCGACGCCTTGAGTCGCCTCGCGCGTTACCTGAGCGAGCATCCTTCGAGTCCGGTCGCGACACTTGCCGCGCCGGCGCGAGCCGGGGATCTCGACGACCCGAACGTGGTCAAGGTGGTGGTCGCGAGCGACGGGCGCGCCCTCTACTTCAGCCGAGCCGGCATTCCCTATCCGCGGAATCCTGAGTGCGTCGAACCGCTCGCCCACGTCGGGGTCTACGGCTATCAGCGGGCAGCGCTGCTCGAGATCGCGTCGATCGAGCCGTCACCGCTCGAGCGGGCCGAGTCCCTCGAGCAGCTGCGAATGCTCGAGAACGGCTACGACATTCAGGTCCTCCGCGTACCGGAAGCATGGCCAGGAGTCGATACAATCGAGGATCTGAGGCAGGTCGCGCAGATCCTGGCCGGAAGCGGCGGTCGGTCGCCCGAGCGGCCGGGAGGCGGTTCGTAGCCTCGAACCAGAGGGAGCACAGGACTATGACGGCGAAATTCATATTCATCACCGGCGGGGTCGTCTCGTCCCTGGGCAAGGGAGTCACCGCCGCGTCGGTGGGCGCGGTGCTCGAGGCCCGGGGGTTTTCGGTGACGCTGATGAAGTTCGATCCCTACGTCAACGTCGACCCGGGAACCATGTCGCCGTATCAGCACGGAGAGGTCTTCGTCACCGACGATGGCGCCGAGACCGATCTCGATCTGGGGCACTACGAGCGATTCACTCACTCTAGATCGAGCCGGCACCACAACTACACGACCGGCAAGATCTACGAGACGGTGATCAACAAGGAGCGCCGGGGCGACTACCTCGGCAAGACCGTCCAGGTCGTCCCACACGTGACCGACGAGATCAAGTCGGCGATGCGCCGGCTCGAAGACCAGGCCGACGTCGTCATCATCGAGATCGGCGGCACTATCGGTGACATCGAATCGCTGCCCTTCCTGGAGGCCATCCGCCAGCTCCGGCTCGAGCTCGGCAAGCACAACGCCTGTCACATCCACTTGACGCTGGTGCCCTACATCACGGCGGCCGACGAGCTCAAGACCAAGCCCACCCAGCATTCGGTACGCGAGCTTCGAGCGATCGGAATCTCGGCCGACGTCCTGGTGTGCCGCTGCGACCGGCCGCTGCCCAAGGACGTCAAGGCCAAGATCGCTCTGTTCTGTAACGTCGAGCCCGAGCACGTGATCGCAGCGCAGGACGTTCCGACGATCTACGAGGTGCCGCTGACGTTTTGCCGGGAAGGTCTCGACGAGACCCTGCTCGAGATCCTCAATCTGCCGCAATACCCTCGAGACATCACACCCTGGGAAGATCTGGTCGGCAAGATCAAGAGTCCCAAGCATCACGTGCGCATCGGCATCGTCGGCAAGTACATCGAGCTGCCCGACGCCTACAAGAGCCTGAACGAGGCGCTCATGCACGGCGGCATCGCCAACAACTCGCAGGTCGAGCTCGTGTTCATCAGCGCCGAGGAGATCGAGAGCGGCAACTGGCCGCGCGAGATGTCCGAGGTCGACGGACTCCTGGTTCCAATCGGCTTCGGCCAACGGGGTACCGAAGGCAAGATCAGCGCCATCCGATACGCGCGCGAGCAGCAAGTGCCTTTCTTCGGAATCTGCCTCGGCATGCAGTGCCTGGTGATCGAGTTCGCCCGCAACGTCTGTGGAATCAAGGGCGCCACATCGACCGAGTTCGAGTCCGAAACCCCGGTTCCGGTGATCTACAAGCTGCGAGACCTCCTGGGCGTCGAAGCGATGGGCGGCACCATGCGTCTGGGCGCCTACCCCTGCGTGTTGACCGAGGGTAGCCTGGCGCACGAGATCTACGGCATCGGCGAGACCAACGAGCGGCACCGCCATCGCTACGAGGTCAATCAGAAATACCTCGACACCTTGACGGACAACGGACTCGCGGTCTCCGGAATGAGTCCGGACGGGAAATTTGTCGAGATGGTCGAACTGCCCGGGCATCCATGGTTCCTCGGCTGCCAGTTCCACCCCGAGTACAAGTCAAAGCCCACCGATCCACACCCCCTGTTCGTTTCCTACATCCGGGCCGCGCTCGAGGAGCAGGTGCGAAAGAAGGAGCCCGAGCGAGTGCGAGAGCGCGAATCGATCCAGACTGCGCGGAGCACGGCCTAGGAGCCCGGTGGTCGAATCGGTCGAGCTCGCATCCGGAATCCGCGCCGGTGGTTCGGACTTTGCGGTGGTCGCGGGACCCTGCGTCATCGAGGGCGAGGACCAGCTCATCGAGGCGGCCGAGGCGGTGCGCTCGATGTCGGCGCGGCTCGGCCGGCCGATCGTGTTCAAGGCGTCGTTCGACAAGGCCAATCGCAGCTCGATTCGAAGCTACCGCGGGCCCGGGCTCGACGAGGGGCTCGCCCTTCTGAGAAAGGTCGGAGCGCAGACCGGCATGTCCCTGCTGACCGACGTTCACGAGCCGGACCAGTGCGCGGCGGTGGCCGAAGTCTGCGACGTGCTTCAGATACCGGCGTTTCTGTGCCGGCAGACCGACCTGATCGCCGCCGCCGGCGCCACCGGGCGGCCGGTAAACATCAAGAAGGGACAGTTCGTCGCGCCGGAGGACATGGCGCTCGCGGTCGAGAAGGCCCGGGAAGCGGGCTGCCAGTCGGTGACGGTGACCGAGCGTGGGTCGTCGTTCGGGTACCACAACCTGGTGGTGGACATGCGCTCGTTCTCGATTCTCCATGCACGCGGCATCCCGGTGCTGTTCGACGTCACCCACTCACTCCAGTTGCCGAGCGCGGAAGGCACCGAGACCGGCGGCCAGCGCGAGTTCGCGGAGCCGCTGGCGCGAGCCGCGGTCGCCGCCGGTGCGGACGGCGTCTACATGGAAGTTCACCCGCGGCCCGACGAGGCTCTCTCGGACCGTACCACCCAGCTCGATCCTGCCCGAGCCGAGCACCTCCTGTCGCAACTGATGGCGCTCAGAGCCGACACCTTCGACATGGCCGGCTCATGACCCGATCCTCGGACAAGAGCCCACGTGAGATCGCCCGCCAGGTCCTCGAGACCGAGTCGGTGGCGGTCGGCAACCTGGTGGAGCAGCTGGACGAGAGTTTCGATCGCGCGGTCGAACTGATGTCGGCCTGCAGCGGACGGGTAGTCTGCACCGGCATGGGCAAGAGCGGCCTGATCATGAAGAAAATCGCTGCAACGCTTTCGTCGACCGGAACGCCGGCGCTGTTTCTCCACCCGGCGGAGGCCATCCACGGCGACCTCGGCATGATCACCGAGGGCGATCTGGTTCTGGCGGCATCCTATTCGGGAACCACCCAGGAGCTGCAGCGCCTTATCGAACTGGTCGGCCGGATCGGGGTGCAGCTGATCGCAATGACCGGCAATCCGGCGAGTCCCCTGGCTCGCAACGCGACTCTGCACCTGCGAGTCGAGATCGACCAGGAGGCATGCCCCTTGAACCTGGCGCCGACCGCGTCGTCGACTGCTACGCTGGCAATGGGCGACGCCTTGGCGATGGCGCTGCTGGAAGCCAAGGGTTTCACCAGCGAGGACTTCGCACGGCTGCACCCGGGAGGCAGCCTGGGCCAAGGCCTGGTCAAGGTCCGCGACCTGATGCACGCCGGGGGGGACCTGCCGCAGGTGCAAACGGGCGCGTCGATGCAGGACGCCATTCGCGAGATCTCGACCAAGGGTATGGGAATCACGGCGGTCACCGGAGCCGACGGCGAGCTCGCGGGTTGCATCACCGACGGTGATCTGCGCAGATTGTTGCAAGACCGAGCCGACTTCGTCTCCGCCACCGCCGGCGAGTGCATGCACACCGAACCCCAGACAATCGCGCCCGATGCCCTGGCGTCGGCGGCACTCAAAGTGATGGAAGACAAGAGAATCACGGCTCTCTTCGTCTGCGCGAAGAACAAACTCGAAGGCCTCGTTCATCTCCACGACCTCTGGCGGTTGCAGCTGTTTTGATGCGACCGAAAGCTGGTTTGTCCCCGGACGAGTTTCGCCGGCGCGCGCGAGAGATCGAGTGGCTGCTGCTGGACGCCGACGGCGTTCTGACCGACGGCGGCCTTTACTACGACCGCCGGGGGCACGCGCTGCTGAAGTTCGACGTCCGTGACGGATTGGCGATCAAGCTCGCCCAGAGGTCGGGGATCAAGACCGGCGTCCTGAGTGGTCGGGCACCGCGCGCGCTCAAGCGGCGAGCCGCGGAGCTCGACCTCGATGCCTTCATTGTCGGATCGGTCGACAAGGCAGCGGACTTCGAGCGCTTTCTCGAGCGCGAAGCAACCGAGCCCAAGCAGGTCGCATTCGCGGGCGACGATCTCCAGGACCTCCAGGTCCTCGGTCGCTGCGGTCTGTCCTTCGCGCCGGCCGACGCGGTTGCCGAGGTTCGAGACGTCGTCGACAGTGTGCTCTCCCGGCCCGGCGGCTCGGGAGCGGTTCGGGAACTGGTCGAAGCGATCCTGCGGGCCCGGGGCGACTGGGATCGGGTGCTCGAGCCGTTCAGCTTCGAAAGCCCATGAACCATGACACCCGGCGCCGGCTGCGAAGCCGGTTGGCGCGGCCTGTGGTCGCGGTCTTCGGGCTGCTGGTCGGATCGGTTTCGTGGCGCGCCGCGCAGCGTGTCGGACGTGGCGTCGGGCGGCTGCTGTGGAGATTCGGTACACGCGATCGCGAGCGCACGCTCGAGCACCTGTCGACGGCCTTTCCGGAGCTTCCGGAGACCGACAGAGAGCGGCTCGGCCGTGACGCGACGCGGAGCATCGGCGTCAGCCTGGCCGAGTATTTCCATCTCGCGCGCAGGGGACCGCAGGCGGTTCAGCCCCATCTGGAGATCGATGGCTGGGAGCACGTTGTCGCCGCTCGCGCCGAAGCGACAGTGGTCATGATCGCGACCGGCCACTGCGGGAATTGGGAGCTGATGGGGCCGGTCTTCCACAGCCGAGGCGAAGTCTTGACCGGACTGGTGCGCTCGCTCGAGGACGAGTGGATGGAAGCGGCGATGAAGCGCGTCCGCGCGCGGCTCGGAAGCCGGATCATCCCCCGGGGTGAGCGCCGCGCGGCTACCAAGCTGCTGTCGCTCCGGCGCGAGGGCGGATTCCTGCTGGCGTTGATCGACCAGGACATCCGCGCGCAGAGCGTCTATGTTCCCTTCTTCGGGAAGCCGGCGCACACGCCGGTTGGCCCGGCTCAGCTGGCGCTGCGCTGGTCGATGCCGGTGGTGCCCGGATTCTGCGAGCGGCTCGACGACGGCCGGCACCGGGTCCGTTTCGATCCCGCGCTTCCGCAATTCGAGACCGCAGCCGAGCTCACCCAGGCAATCACGAAAACCATCGAGGATCAGATCCGCAGACGCCCGGACCAGTGGGTGTGGATGCACCGCCGCTGGCGCCGGCGCTGGCCCGACGACACCGAGTTCCTGGTGGAATAGAGCTCGGACGCTCCGTCCGAATAACCCACGCCCGCGGCATGAGATCAGGGACACGATTTCTTCCTATCCCTTCGGACCGGTTTCCGAAGCCGGTTCCGTTGGCCTTGCCCGTAAGCCAAGACGGTCGTCCTACTTCTTGCCCCGTCCCACCAGCCACGCCGCTCCCACGCCCAGGAGATAGAGCCCGATGGTCGGCACCGCGAACAAGCACAGGTTGACTACGTCGGGCGTCGGCGTGATCAGGGCCGCGGCCACGAATATGGCCAGGACCGCCCATCGGAAATGGCGCATCAGAAACCCGGGAGTCACCACGCCGATCTGGGCGAGAAAGAAGATCACCAGCGGCAGCTCGAACATGAGGCCCAGGCCGAGCACCACGACCATCAGGAACCGGAAATAGCGGTCCACCGTGATGACCGGCTCGAAGGCGGCGCCCATCTCCACCAGGAACTCCACGGCGAAGGGAAATGCCACGTAGTAGGCAAAGGCGCCGCCGCCAACGAAGAACAGAGATCCGAAAATCACGAAGGGAACCGCATACAGCCGCTCGCGGCGGTACATGCCGGGCGAGACGAACCTCCAGAACTGGTAGAGGACGATCGGACTGGCCAGGAAGAGCGCGGCCAGGGCGGCGATCTTTACGTACAGGATGAACGGATCGGTGATCCCGAGAAACGCGAGTTTCTTGTCGGGCACCGCCGCGTAGATCGGGCGCGCCAGAAAGTCGGCTATCGGTTCGACAAAGACCCAGCACAGAGCGAAGGTCACCACCACGGCGCCCAACGAGCGGATGATGCGATCGCGAAGCTCTTCGAGATGCTCCATCAGCGTCATCCGCTCGAGCTCCCGCTCCGTCGCGTTCGACCCGGCCTTGGAGTCCTGCGGCGCCTCCGTCGCTTCTGCCGGAGCGATTTCGCTCATTCGTCTACGCCGGAGGTCGGACCGGGCTCACTCTCGGACGCGTCCGCCGTGGTCTCGGTCGACCGTTCCGAGCTCGAGTCATCCGCATCCGCGGAGGCCGCCTCAGCCGGTGCCTGCTCGGCTGGCTTGGGCGCAGCTGGCTTGGGCGCAGACTCGGCGCTGATCTCCTGATCGAAGGAGCGTTTGAGATCGCCGGTCGCCCTGCGGAACTCGCCCAGGGCCTTGCCTATGGTGCGTCCGACCTCGGGCAGCTTTCTGGGCCCGAACACCAGAAGCGCGAGCACCAGGATGAAGACAATCTCGGGAAAGCCTAGGGATCCAAACATCGTTCTTCCGGAACCGTAACAAATACTCGGGGCACCTATGGCGAAAGTCAAGTCGCCAAAGGCCCTTTGATAGAGTGCGCGCCATGAAGCCGGGCTGGAAAAAAGTCGCTATTGCTCTTTTCGCGATCGCCATACTCGCAGGCGGGGCCTGGGGAAACCGAGTTCTGGCGCTTACCGACGAGGCTCGGAGACTGCTTCGGACCTACACCGAGCTGCTGAATGTGGCCCATGACAGTTACGCCGGTGAGGTGAGCTATCGCACTCTGGTCGAGTCCTCGATCGCAGGCATGGTGCGGACCCTCGATCCTCACTCGAACTTCCTTTCGAGCGAGGCCTACTCCTCGATGCGCGACCGCCAGCAGTCGACCTTCTTCGGGCTCGGAATCCTGGTCGGCATGCGCAACGGCCAATTGACCGTGATCACACCCATCGAAGGCACCCCGGCCTCACGGATGGGTCTTCGAGCCGGCGACGTGATCTCCAACATCGAAGGCGAGTCAACCGAGGCGATGAGCCTGGACGACGCCGTGCGCCGCCTCAAGGGCCCCAAGGGCACGCAGGTCACGATCCAGGTCGTGCGGCTGGGACTCGACAGACCGCTCGAGCTAACCATCACCCGAGACGAGATCCCCCAGAACACGGTGCGTTACGCCTACATGATCAGCCCTGGAATCGGCTACATGTCGATTTCGGATTTCAACCGCGGTACCGGCGGAGAAGTCGCCGAGACTCTAGACCGGCTCAAAGCGGAAGGAATGGAGAACCTGATCCTGGATCTGCGGGGCAACGGCGGCGGCCTTCTCGACCAGGCGATTGCGGTGTCGGACCGGTTCCTCCCGGATGGAGCGCAGATCGTCGAGACTCGGGGCCGAACGCGGGATTCGCATCAGAAGTTCTTCGCCACCGACAAGCCCCCGGCGATCGACATCCCGGTGGTGGTCCTGGTCGGTCAAGGAACCGCGTCGGCCGCCGAGATCGTCTCGGGTGCGATCCAGGATCACGACATGGGCCTGATCGTCGGCACGCCGACCTGGGGCAAGGGCCTTGTGCAGACCGTCTACTCGCTGCAATACGACGCGGGGCTGGCGCTGACGACGGCCAAGTACTACACGCCCTCGGGACGGCTCATCCAGCGGGACTATTCTTCGTACTTCGACTACCAGACTCTCTCCAACGGCGGCGGCCTGAGTCCGACGGAAGCGGCTCAGGAAAACGCACTGGAATCCGAAGAAGTCTTCCGGACGGCCCTGGGCCGCGAGGTCTACGGCGGCGGCGGCATCACGCCCGACGTCATCGTCGAGCCCCAGGATCTGAGGCCAGAGATACAGTACCTGCTCAGCCGCAGTACCTTCTTCGATTTTGCCGTCGAGTTCACCGGAGAGATCGAGATCGGCGATCGTGCCTGGCAGCCGCCGTCGGATCTGCTCGAGCGATTCGCCGATTGGCTCAGCGACAAGGAGCTGACCACCGCCAAAGAGACAGCGGACATTCTCGCCGACGAGGAGACGCGCGCCACGATGCTGCGCTACTTGCACGCCGAGATCTTCAACTCGGCCTTCGGCATCGAGGCTCGCTACCAGATCCTCGCCGCCGGAGATCCGCAGATCGAACGGGCCCTCGAACTCCTCGGCGAGGCTTCCGATCTGCTCGCGAAACGGCGGATCCTGGACGAGGTGCCCGATGTAGCCCCGGCCTCCGCCATCGGCGGCTAGGCGCCGGCGCCTCTACTCTCGCCTGCGGCGTTAGGCGATCGGTCGGGCGCCTCGACGTACTCCACGTACGCCTTCGGCACCCGACCGACCGCAAGCCTTGCACCCGAGGGCATAGTCACCGACGCCAATCCACGAGGCAGAGGCCGAACTGCTTCGGCAAGCCTCCGGTAGCGTCGGAACCTGCGCCCAGCGCGAGATGCCCCTTGTAGCGACGGATCGGAGCTTGCCATCGAGCGAAGCGAGGGGTGCCGGCCGAACGCCACGGCTGTCATTCCGAGGCGCAGCCGAGGAATCCCTCGTCTTCGGGCCGTTCACCGGCAACGGCACACAAGATGGGGATCCCTCCCTTCGCTCGGGATGACGGTGGGGGAAGGGTGTCGGCCGAAACCCACAGCTGTCATTCCGAGGCGCAGCCGAGGAATCCCGGACTCCACGCCCAGCGCCGAGGGACCGAGCGTGCTTCAGGCAGCGTCGGGACCCGTGCCCGACGCTCGAAGGTACGTTCTCACCAGCCCCGGCAGCGCCTTCAGGTCGTAGCCACCCTCGAGAACACTCAGCATGCGTCCGGAGCAACGCCGATCCGCCAGATCCCGCAGCAGCTTTCCCAAGTCGGCGAATCCCGCGTCGGTCAAGCGCATACCGCCCAGCGGATCGTTCTCCCACGGATCGAAGCCCGCCGAGATCAGAAGCGCGTCCGGAGAGTAGGCGTCGATCGCCGGCACGATCGCGTCTCGCACCGCAGTCAGGAACTCTTCGTCGCCGGTTCCCGCCGGCAGCGGCACGTTGAGCGTCTTGCCCTCGCCAGCGTCCCGGCCGGTCTCGATGCTCGAACCGGTGCCGGGATAGAAGGGCCATTGGTGGGTGCTGGCGAAGAACACATCGTCGCGCCGGTAGAAGATCTCCTGGGTTCCGTTGCCGTGATGGACGTCGAAGTCGTAGATCGCGATGCGATCGAGCCCGTGGCTGCCAAGCAGCTGCTCGGCAGCCGCCGCGATGTTGTTCAGATAGCAGAACCCCATGGGCAGCTTCGACTCTGCGTGATGCCCCGGCGGCCGAACGGCCGCAAACGCGCCACCCCCGCCGCGAGCCACCGCGTCGGCTGCGCCAATCGCCGCCGATGCCGCCGAGCGGGCCGCCCTCCAGGTCGCGCCGGTGAGCGGATTGTCGCTCGAGCCCAGGAGCCCGTCACCTCTCTCCACCGCCCGCCGGAAGACGTCGACATAACGGGGATCGTGGATTCCCTGCAGAACCTCGTCGAGCCTCGGATCCTCTTCCACCTCGGTCACGTCCCACGACGAATCGAAACCGTCCAGAATCCCCGCGAGGCGGGCTGGCGACTCCGGAAACCCGTAGCCGGCATCGTGCGCCAGGCAGTCGGTGCCGGTAAAGATCGCGGTCATGGTGAGAGGTTATGCCACCGCTCCCCGGTTCCCCAACACCACTCCTTCCTTGAGAAGCCGCCGGCGCGCGCGGTACACCAGCGAGTCGATACAGCTCCGGCTCAACCTACCGGCGAACTGCTCCGCGATCTCCCGGGTGCTGAGTCCCTCCAGGAAAGCCAGGACCAGCACACGGAAGTTCCGCTCACGCTTACGGCTTCCGGCCGCGCGATGGCAGGTTTCGAGCAGCTTCGACCGCGCCTCCCGGATCAGGAGACGGTCTTCCGGGGACGACTCACCGCTCGCCGCATGGCGATCCTCGACGACCTCGTTCCAGCCGACCACCAGGTCTCGACTGCCGCGCTTTTCGGCCCAGCGGGCGCGGAAGCTGTCACGGGTCGAGCGCTCTGCAACCCGCGCGAAGTACGCGTCGAGAGCCGGCTCCTTTCGCTCGCGGCACAGCTTGAGTGTTCTCCGATCGCGAGCCAGGATTCGGCAGTAACACTCTTGAAGAAGATCGCCGATGACGTCTCTGGGACGGCCTCGAAAGCCGAGGCTTCTCAGCGCCCGCTGAATGCCCCAGACCATCGGGGTCTCGAACCGCTCTACAAACGCCCCCCAGGCCGGCCCGTCCGCCGTCTGAAGGCACCGCTGCACGATCTGCCAACCACTCGGGTTATCCATTTTCCACTCCTTTTGAAGGGGAGTGGAGGTGCGATCAGCCGAATAAAGAAATGGCCCAGCTCGCGCTGGACCACGGCAGGCAGATAGAACCTAGCACACGCTTCCGTGAGACACAAGAAATGTCCCGCGGCGGGTAGTGGCTCTACCGAAGCTTCTCTTCGACGAACTCGACGTGCTTGCGCACCTTTGGGTCGTATTTTTTGAGCTTGAGCTTTTCGGTGGAGATCTTCTTGTTCTTGTCGGTGGTGTAGAAGTACCCGGTTCCGGCACTCGAAACGAGTTTGATCTTTTCTCGCATCTGGATTCTCCGTGGTTACCGTATCGTGAGGAAGCTGGTGAAAATGGCGGGGTCGACGGGACTCGAACCCGCGACCTCCGGCGTGACAGGCCGGCGTTCTAACCAAACTGAACTACGACCCCGCGGCCGTTTCTCCGATTCGGGTCTGGTGGGAGGTGAGGGATTTGAACCCCCGACCCTCTGCGTGTAAAGCAGATGCTCTCCCACTGAGCTAACCTCCCCTCGCCGGAGGCGCTCAATACTACGGATGGGCCGCAGCGAAGTCAACGACGCGGCTGGCGAGGCCCGAATGTTCCATGAAACAATCGGCGCTCGTTGAATCGCCGGCACCGGCCAGGACCGAAACCGGTCCGACGCAACGCCGAGCTGGCCAGAAGGAGACACGATGCACGAAGTACCCGAGCTCTCATACAGCTACGACGCGCTCGAGCCCCACATCGATGCGCGCACGATGGAGATCCACCATTCCAAGCACCACGCCGCCTACGTAACCAACCTCAACAAGGCGCTCGAGGGCCATGACGAGCTCGCGGCCAAGTCCGTCGACGACCTGCTGCGCGACATGGGTTCCGTACCCGAGAAGATCCGCGGCGCGGTCCGGAACCACGGCGGCGGCCACGCCAACCACGCCCTGTTCTGGGCGACCATGAGCCCCTCCGGAGGCGGCGAGCCCGGTGGCGGACTGGCGGACGCCATCGCCCGCGACTTCGGCGGCTTCGACGACTTCAAATCAGCGATGACCCAGGCTGCGGCGACGCTGTTCGGCTCCGGCTGGGGCTGGCTGGTCCAGAACGGAGACGGCAAGCTCGAGGTCGCACAGCGCTCCAATCAGGACAGTCCCCTCATGGACGGCCTGACACCCCTTCTCGGGGTCGACGTCTGGGAGCATGCCTACTACCTCAACTACCAGAATCGTCGGCCGGACTACCTCGCCGCCTGGTGGAACGTCGTCGACTGGGAAGCGGTCTCCAGCCGATTCGGGAGCTGACAGAGCCTCCGATTCTTTAGAAGCGCGTCAGTTTTTCTGAAAAAACGTCACTATTTGTGACAAATAGTGGCTCAAGTGCCATTCGATTCTTGTTTTGTGCCGACACACAGAGGCTCGACGATCGTGAGCAAATGAGGTGTAAGTCTTTGAATCTTCGCTAGATGCAGATATTTGCATGGGGGCGCCGGTACACCCTTTCGACGACTGGCATATCCGTTGCCCTTAAGAGGAGGTCATGAATCACCGACTTCCCTCCCCCTCGAACCGCAGATTGTCCGCCGTTCCCATGAACCCGGCGCCCGAGGTTGCATTCGCAGCCGGCGGCCGGGAGCTCGACAAGTTCTTCAAAGCGCTATCGGACCGGACCCGGCGCAGCATTCTCCACTTGCTGCAGCGGCGTGAGCTCTCCGTCGGAGAAATCGTCGACAACTTCAACCTCTCCCAGCCCACCATCTCGCGGCACCTTTCCGTCCTCAAGGAAGCGCGCCTGGTCACGGACCGCCGCAACGGCCAGCACGTGATGTACCGGCTCTCCGGGGACGCCCTGGCTCGATCCGCCGGCAAGTTCTTCGTCCACTTCGACGACTGCCAGGATCTCCTGACGCGCGACTAG
>JBHHWO010000070.1:0-24353 GCA_046756565.1 Thermoanaerobaculia bacterium
AAGGGGACATTTCTATCGAGTTCCCGATGGGGACACTTCTAACGAGTCTTGACAGAGGCTTCTCGCGCCGGATCAGGGCAGCCCTAAGTCCCGACGGTCAAAGAGGGTACTGGCTGGCCGAACGAGCGGGCTCCTCAGCCTCAAATCTTAACGAAAGGTGTCAAACCACACACTCCAACTGGCACGCTGTGAGCCCCTTTGAACGCGGGCCAGCTCCCTCGGCAACGCTCACGGTGCGCGCCGGCGCCTCTCGGAAGACGGCTTTCGGCGAGATGAGATGCAAGGCGCGCGAGACGAGCGCGACGCAGACGTAGATTTGACTACGTTGAGGAGCGCGAGCTGAAGCGCAACGCCGCAGATCGCTTGCCCAGAGCTGCCTTACGAGAAGACGACGCGGCGGCCGACGACGCGCCAGCGCTCGGTAAGGAGCCGCTTGAGGGCCTCCGTGTAGAGCTTGTGCTCCTCGGTCAAGATCCGGGCTGACAGCGAGATCGGGTTGTCGTCGTCGTGGACCGGTACGGCCCGCTGGAGGACTATCGGGCCGTGGTCGAGTTTCTCGTCGACCAGATGGACCGTGCAGCCGGAGATCTTGACGCCCCACTCGAGGGCCTGCTCCTGGGCGCCGAGCCCCGGAAACGCGGGCAACAGAGACGGGTGAATATTCAGAATCCTCTGCGGGTAGCGAGCCACGAAGGAGGACGACAGCAGCCGCATGTACCCCGCAAGGCAGATCCACTCGACCTCGGCGTGCTCGAGCGCCGCAAGCACCTTCTCCTCGTGGGCATCGCGAGTGGGGTCGAGCCTGTGTGGCAGGGCGACTGTTGGAAGTCTGAGCGAGCGTGCCTTCTCGAGACCCTGCGCCTCCGCCACATTCGAGATGACGACGGCCACCTCGGCTGGTATCTCCTTGCGCTCCATCGCGCCGTGAAGCGCCAGGAAGTTCGAGCCGCGGCCCGACAAGAGGATGGCGACGCGGGTAGGAGAAGTGCGGGACACAATACGTAATACCGAGGGCGACCGAGCCTACATCGAGCGACTCCGGCAACAGTATTACGTATTGTGTCCCTCGAAATCGTACACCACGCCCGAGCCTCCCTTTTGGACAGTGCCGATTGGCGAGGCCCGGTCGCCGGACTTCCTGAGGCTGGTGAGGACATCGGCGACGCTGTCGGGCGAGACCACCAGGCACATGCCGACGCCCATGTTGAACACTCGCAGCATCTCTTCGGTCGCGACGTTTCCATGCTGCTGAAGCAGACGAAAGATTTCGGGTATCTCCCAGGCACCGACCTTGATCTGCGCGCGGGTCTTCTTGGGAAGAACTCGCGGCAGGTTGTCGGTGAGACCGCCACCGGTGATATGAGCGAGAGCATGAAGGCCCGAATGCTCGAGAAGCGGCTCGACGGCCCTCTTGTAGCTCAGGTGCACTTGCAGAAGCTGGCGGGTGACGCTCGCCTTCGAGCTGGAGCCCGGGATCTTGTCGCCTGGAGCAAGCTCGAGGTCCTCGTAGAAGACCCTGCGCGCGAGCGAGTAGCCGTTCGTATGAAGGCCCGACGAGGGCAGACCCAGAATGACGTCCTTCGGTCTGACGCGACTTCCGTCCAGGATCCTGCAGCGATCGACCAGGCCGACGACGAAGCCGACCAGCTCGTAATCGCCCTCCCGGTAGAAGCCCGGCATCTCGGCGGTCTCCCCACCCAGGAGCGCGCAGCCGTTCTCCCGGCACGCGCCTGCCACGCCGCCTACGAGCTCTTCCATAGCCCTCGGCTCGAGAACTCCCGCGCCGACGTAGTCCATGAAAAAGAGCGGCCGGGCGCCTTGGACCAGGATGTCGTTGACGCAATGGTTGACCAGATCCCTACCGACGGTCGAATAGTCGCCGGCCATCTGGGCCACCCGCAGCTTCGTTCCGACGCCGTCGGCCGAGGCCACCAGCACCGGCTTCTCGAGCTTCGAAAGGTCCGGTTGAAACAGCCCTCCGAAGCTGCCGACATCCGAGAGCACGCCTCTGTTGAATGTCCTCTTGACCAGTTTCTTGACCCGGGCAAGGGCCTCGTCCTGAGCGTCGATGTCGACACCGGCCTGGGCGTAGGCACTCGGCTTCTCGATCACCGGCTCAGGTCTCTTCTTCGGTTCGAATCAGGAAGAGGTCCTTCTGCCGGCGGTCGACGTCCGAGAGATCCACCGGATACTCGCCTGTCCAGCACGCGGTGCAGTAGCTCTGACGTGGTCCCGACACCGCCGCGAGCATGCCGTCGATCGACAAGTACGCCAGGCTGTCGGCGCCGGCGAACGCGCGAATCTCCTCGAGGTCGTGATTCGAAGCGATGAGCTCTTCGGTAGTCGGCATGTCGATGCCGTAGTGACAGGGACTGATTGTCGGCGGACACCCGATGCGTAGGTGAACCTCCGAAGCCCCGGCATCTCGGACCATCTTGACGATCTTGGGTGCCGTGGTTCCACGCACGATCGAATCATCTACCAGGACCACGCGCCGTCCCTGGATCAGCTCGCGGACCGGGTTGAGCTTCACCTTCACGCCGAAGTGGCGAATCGACTGCTTGGGCTCGATGAACGTCCGGCCCACGTAGTGGTTCCGGATCAGACCGAATTCGAGCGGCAGTCCCGATTCTCGAGCGTAGCCGAGAGCGCAGAAGAGGCCCGAATCGGGCACTGGCACGACGATGTCTGCTGCAGCCGGCGCTTCGCGTGCCAGAGTCCCGCCCATCTTGAGCCGGCTGTCGGAAACGCTGTCGCCGAAAATCCGGCTGTCCGGACGCGCGAAATAGACTTGCTCGAAGACGCAGCGAGCCGGAGCCGCCTCGACCGGCTGTCGGTAGGTCTCGAGCTCACCGTTGCGCGAGACGACGACTTCTCCCAACTCGACGTCGCGAACGATCTCGGCCTCGAGCAGATCGAACGCACAGGTCTCCGACCCGAAGCAGGCGGCGCCCTCGTAGTTGCCGAGCTGCAGGGGCTTGAAACCGTAGGAATCGCGAGCGCCGATCAGACAGTCGCGGCTCAGCAGAACCAGCGAATACGCGCCGCGCACCTGCTTCAAGGCTTCCATCAGGGCCTCGGCCACGTCCGCTCGCGGGTTTCGCGCCATCAAATGCAGGATGACCTCGGTGTCCGAGGTGGTCTGGAAGATCGAGCCGTCCTGCTCGAGCTCTTGCCGGAGACTCGCGGCGTTGACGAGGTTGCCGTTGTGCACCAGGGCTAGCGGACCCATCGAGGTGTTGACGACGAATGGCTGGGCGTTGGCGGTGACGCTGGAGCCGGTGGTCGAATAGCGGGTATGGCCGATCGCGCGGGTGCCTGGAAGCCGGGCGAGAGCCCGCTGCGAGAAGATATCGGCTACGTAGCCCATCCCGCGTTCCACATGGAAACGTCCTTCGTGCTCGGAGACCAGGCCGGCGCTCTCCTGGCCCCGATGCTGAAGTGCGTAGAGACCGAGATAGACATAGTTGGCCGCGTCCTCGTGGCCGTCGACTCCGAAGATCCCACACATGCCGAGGTCCTACCCTTCCAGAGCTTTCGGCAGAGCCGTGGTCCAGATCTGACGGAGCTCGGACACCGCTGCGTCGATCGCGCCGCCGTCAAAGCCGATGCCGAGACGCTCGCCTCCCGTTTCTCCGACGTCACAAGCCGGAACCTCGGCGGCCTCTGCGGCTTCCAGGAATTCGTCGAGGTGGGCCGGAGCCACCGCCACAAGGGCGCGCGCCTGCGATTCCGAAAACAAGCCGGCCGCCGTGTCAGGCAAGGTGACCGTCGCGCCGACACCGCGTCCGAAGGTCGACTCGGCGAGCGCCAGGCCGATTCCGCCAATCGAGACATCGTGTGCCGCTCGAATGCGTCCAGCGGCGATCTCGCGCCGGAGCAGCAGGGCCAGTCGTCGCTCGGCTTCGAGATCGACCGCGGGCGGCAAGCCGGCTTCAATCCCGTAGCACAGCCGCAGATACGCCGAGCCGCCGAACTCCTTGCAGTCCCGGCCGAGGAGCACAATCCTGTCGTCTCCGCCGGTGAAATCGGACCCTACCACGTTCTCGAAACGCTCGATCAGACCGACCACGGCCACGGTCGGCGTCGGGTGTATGCCGGTCTCCTCGGTCTCATTGTAGAAAGAGACGTTGCCGGAGACAACCGGCACGGCGAGCTTTCGACACGCCTCGGACATCCCACGGACCGCCTCGCGAAACTGCCAGGCGATCTCTGGCCGCTCGGGATTGCCGAAGTTGAGGCAGTCGGTCAGGCCCACGGCATCGGCTCCGACGCAGGCTAGATTTCGAACCGCCTCGGCCACCGCCTGTGACGCTCCCCGGAACGGATCCAGCCAGCAATAGACCGGGTTGACCTCGGAGGTCAAAGCCAGCGCTGACGGCGTGCCCTTAAGGCGCAGCACCGCGGCGTCGCCCCCCGGCCCGATTACCGTGTTGGTCCGGACCGAGTGATCGTACTGATGCCAGATCCAAGCCTTCGAGCCGAGCTCGGGCGAGGACAGCAGCGCCTCCAGGGTCGCCCTGGGATCTTTGGGCACCGGAACTTCCGGCTCCCGCTGACGCTCGGCGAGATCCCTTGGAACCGCGACCGGCCTACGGTAGACCGGGGCGCTGTCGGTCAGCGGCGACACCGGCATGTCGGCCACGACGGAATCGCCGAACGACAGCCGCGCGCGACCGTCGGAAGTCACCCGGCCGATGGTCACCACCGGCAGGCCCCACTTCTGGAAGACCCGGATGACCTCTTCTTCGCGACCGCGCTCGGCGACCAGCACCATCCGCTCCTGCGACTCCGACAGCATCATTTCGTAGGGCGTCAGCTCCCGCTCGCGGAGCGGCACGCGGTCGAGATCGATCTCGACGCCGGTGTTCTCGCGCCCCGCCATTTCGAAAACCGAACTGGTGAGCCCGGCCGCTCCCATGTCCTGGATGCCGACGACGGCGCCGGTCTTCATCGCCTCCAGGCATGCCTCGAGAAGAACTTTCTCGGTGAACGGGTCGCCAACCTGAACCGTTGGGCGCTTGGCTTCGCTGTCGGCTTCGAACGATTCCGAGGCCATCGTAGCGCCGTGGATGCCGTCTCTACCGGTGCGACTGCCGGCGTAGAGAATCGGATTGCCCTCGCCCGCAGCGCGCGCCAGAAACAGCTGGTCGTGCCGCGCGACCCCGAGCGCGAAGGCATTGACCAGGATGTTCTGATTGTAGGAGCGGTGAAAACCGGTCTCACCGCCGACGGTGGGAATCCCGACGCAGTTGCCATAGTCACCGATTCCTCGGACGACGCCGTCGACCAGGTATCTCATCCGGGGAGCGTCGATCTCGCCGAAGCGGAGCGAGTCGAGACATGCGATCGGTCGCGCACCCATGGTGAACACGTCACGCAGAATCCCACCTACTCCCGTGGCGGCGCCCTGGTAGGGCTCGATGAAGCTCGGGTGGTTGTGGCTCTCCATTTTGAAGACCGCCAGCCATCCGTGGCCCACGTCGACTACGCCTGCGTTCTCACCGGGCCCTTGAACCACTCGCGGGCCGCTCGTCGGAAGCTCTCTCAAATACACCTTGGACGACTTGTACGAGCAGTGCTCCGACCACAACGCCGAGGTAATGCCGAGCTCGGTGTAGGTTGGCGTGCGGCCCAGAATCTCGACTACTCTGGCGTACTCCTCCGAGCTCAGGCCATGCTCATCGGCCAACTCGGCCGTGACCTGGGGCTCGGTCAAGTCGCCACTCCACTCGGCACGAGCAGACCCGGTTGCCGGTCGACAGCCGCGACAAGGCTTTCGAACAAGCCCAAGCCGTCCTGGTTGGCGAGCAGTGCCTCGGCGCAGCGCTCGGGGTGCGGCATCATTCCCAGCACGTTTCCGGCTTCGTTGGCCACTCCGGCGATGGCGCCCGCCGAGCCGTTGAAGTTCCAGGCTTCGTCGCGCTCGCCATCCGGCGAGACATACCGGAACACGACCTGGCCGGACGACTCGGTCTTGGCCAGGCCTTCCGACGTGTCTTCATAGTTGCCTTCGGCGTGGGCGATCGGAATCTTCAACACCGCCCCGACCTGGTAGCGGCTCGTGAACGGCAGGTCGTTGCGCTCGACCTTGAGGTAGACGTCTCGGCACTCGAACCGGAGGGTCTTGTTTCTGCGCATCGCGCCGGGCAGGAGCCCGCACTCTTGAAGGATCTGGAAGCCGTTGCAGATACCCAGGACCAGCCCACCCTGCTCCGCGTGGCCGGCCACCGCCTCCAGGATCGGCGATTGGGCCGCCAGCGCGCCGGCTCGCAGATAGTCCCCGTAAGAGAACCCACCGGGCACGACTACCAACTCCCCGCCTTCGAGGTCGGTCGATTCGTGCCAGAGAAACGAGGTCTCGCAGCCCAACACGTGCTTGAGCACGTGGTAGACGTCGTGATCGCAGTTGCTTCCCGGAAAAACGACGATGCCGCACTTCATTCGGAAGCAGCTCCCAGCTCGAGCTCGTAGTCCTCGACGATCGGGTTCGACAGGAGCTTCTCGCACATCTCCGAGAGACGTTTACGAACTCGGGTTTCGCTCTCCGCATCGATTTCGATTTCGAAACTCTTGCCGGCACGTACTTCGGCGACCTCCTCGAAGCCCCCTCTTCGCAGTGCGTTGCGAATCGCCTTCCCCTGGGGGTCCAGGATCTCTCGCCTGGGATACACGGTAACCTTGGCTCGCACTCCTTCGTCCTCCTGGTTGCTCAAGCTCCCGCCTCGGCAGCCATGCTCACCATGCTGAGCCAGGGGGTCGGGCGGGTCTGTTCGCTGATACAAATCTCGGTGCTCGCGATTCCCAGGGACAAGACCCTGGCCACTGCCTCGCGTGCCAGCACCGGCATGTTGTTGGTTCGCGACAGGTGATAGAGCACCACCCACCGCAGGCGCTCGGAGAGAATATCGCGCAATCCGTCGGCGGCATCCCGATTCGAGAGATGGCCGTTGTCGCCTGCGATTCTCTTCTTCAACGGCCACGGATACGGGCCCTGCTGAAGCATCTCGATGTCGTGGTTGGTCTCGAGTACCAGAGCGTCGAGATCGCGCAGGCGCCGCCAGGCCTCGGGACACCGACGTCCCAGATCGGCCGCCAGTCCGAGGCGGCAGCCGTCGGCCTCGACCACCAGCCCCACCGGCTCGCGCGCGTCGTGGGGAATCGCGAACGGCTCGACGGCAAACCTCCCGACCCGAAACCGCCGGCCGGGCTGGACCGTGACCGGCTCTGGGCAATGCTCGGGCAATCGCAAGGCCGCGAGCGTGCCGCGCGTCGCGTGAATCGGCACCGCGTACCGACGCGAGAAACGCGGCGCCCCGCGGGTGTGGTCGCCGTGCTCGTGGGTGAGAATCACCGCTTCGAAACGCCTCGAGGTGATCCCGACAGCCTCCAACCGCCGATCGATCTCGCGGCACGAGAATCCGGCGTCGACCAGGATTCGATCCTCACCGCTTTCGATCACCAGGCAGTTGCCCGAGCTGCCCGAGCCCAGCACGCAGAAGCGCATCGATTCGTCTTCGAACGCCAGGCGCATTTGCTGGGCTCTAGTCGGCATGCCTTACACGCGCACGGTCGAAGACGGTCGAAGCGAATCTAGAACTCATAGACGCGGCCCTGCTCCAGGAAACCGACCCGCGGGATCTTCAGCGCTCGTACTTCATGAACCACCCTCTCTATGCAAGGCGGCTTTAGATGGTGGAGATAGATCGGCACATCCGGCACCAGCTTCTGGATCTCCACCGCCATGGTCTGGGGAGTCAGATGTAGCGACAGATCCGCGATGCGTTGCATCGAGTTGTCGAAGCTGGTATCCAGAAAGACGGCCCTGAGGTCCGGCGCCGCATTGGCAATCTCCCAAAGCCGGACGGTGGGTCCGGTGTCGCTGGACCAGGCGACCGCCACCCCGTGCTGCTCGATCAAGTATCCGAAGGTCGGTACCAGGTGATCTACGAAAAACGGCGTGAAGGTCACGCCGTCCAGGACTATGGGCACCTCGGCCTCGAGCTCACGAAACTGGATCGAAGGCAGAAGGTTGTTGGGTAGCCGCGTGAAGTCCGGCCACGAGGCGTTATTGAAAAGGTGCTTGCGAACCGAGTAGATCGTCGCCGATCCCGCGTAGACATCGATCGCCTTGGTCTTTCCGTAGACGTTTTCGACAAAGAACGGCAGCGAGCTCGTGTGATCGACGTGTGAATGCGTCAGCACCACGGTCTCGACCTTGCGCTGCCGCTCGATCGGGAGCGCCTGGGACAACGAGCCGGCGTCGAGCGCGATCGTGTCGTTGATCAGGAGACAGGTCATTCGGCACTTGACGCTCTCTCCGCCGTAGCTGCCGAGGACCTCGATCCGCATGGGAACAGCGAGAGTCTACCCCCCTGGCGAGCCCCTCACAAGAAAAGAAAAGGCGGCGCTCAAAGGGTCATTGGGACCCTCGAAACGACGCGTTTCGCCCTTGTTCGGAGCTGAAATCTAGAACCGGCGACCGATCCAGATCGAGGAATCGTAGCCGCTCAGCGAGTCCTTCAGGTCCCAGCGTTTGGCCCAATCGATGTTCAGCGCGAGGCCGAGGAAGTTCATCGTGATGCCGAAGCCGTAGCTCGAGACTCCGTCGACCAGGCGATCGTCGTCGTCGACGAACTTGAAGCTCTGGACCGCATCGTACCAGGCGCCGCCGACGTCCAAGAACAGCACGCCCTGGACGGCGCCCGTGCCAAGAAACGAGATGTTGTCGAGGAACGGGAATCTCAGCTCCATGTTGCTGTAGAAGCCGCGATCGCCGACCAGCGAACGAAACTCGAAGCCACGCACCGTATCGAGGCCACCGAAGTAGAACGGAGTCGGAAAGTTGCCGTCGCTGTAGAGACCGACCGCGCGAAAGGCGAACTGCGAGCGCCGGGTCAGCTTCAAGTACTGCCGGAAATCGAAGGTCAGGCTCGAGGTGAGTGTGCCGCTCTCGTCAAGATCGGGCGCATAGCTCCCGTCGACCCGCCAGCGCCGTCCGCCGACGAGTCCCCAGGGACTGAAGACGGCGGTGTCGCCGACCACACCCAAGGAGACCTGCGGAAAGTCGTCGGTCCGGGGACTGATGATCGGAATCGGAAAACCGTTCTCATCGAGCTCCAGGTTGCCGTCGGGATCGAAGAGAAAACTCTGGAAGGCGATCTCCCGGAAGGTGTAGCCCAGGCCCAGCTCGACCCTATGGGAGGTGTCCCACGGATAGATGAGAAAACCCTGGGCGCCGGTCTGGGTGATCGCCGCACGGCCCCGCTGGAGCAATCCGGTGCTCCGATCCCGGCCGATGAAGAAGTCGCGATCGTCGAAGAGGTGGACCCGCCACTGAATTCGATTCGCGAGGTTGGCATAGATGACGTCGAAGTTCTGGAAGCTCTCGATCGACTGGAAGGAGCCGATGATTCGCCGGTCCCCAAGGAAATCGGAAAACTGAAGGACCGCGGCACCAATGAAGGTCTGGTCGTCGGAGACGCCAACCGTGCCGCCGATGTCTTCGAGGAAGAACTTGCGATTCCTGAACTTGTCCTTGTTGCGATCGTCGAGCGTCACCTCGATCGGCGGCTCGAACTGATCCAGGTCGGTCGGAGAGACCCCGGCGGTCGAGAGATTCGCGGCGAGTGTTACCACCGACGGCTCGGTGATCGGGTCCTCCGGATCCAGCAGATAGAGGTCGAACCTACCTTTCCAGAACGCCGTGTACACCAGCCGCTCTGTTCCGTCCGGACGCGATAGGACCGTCGGGGTGAAGCAGCCGGTGACCGCATTCGTATACTGGCGAATCTCGCCACTCTCGAGGTCGAGACCGTAGATGTTGTTCACCCCCGAGCGATCCGAAGTGTAGTAGACCCGGCCCCCGTCGGCGGAGAAGACCGCATCGGTCTCGTTCGACTCGCCGTCCGTGAGCGGAAAGCGATCGTTGGGGGCGTCGAGATCGATGCGGAACAACTTGCCGTAGCCACCGACCACCGAGGTGAGCACCATCGACTCGCCGTCGGGGGAATAGACCGGCGACGCGTCGTAGATGTCGTCGTCTGTGATCTTGCTGACCTGGCCGCTCGCCACATCGATCTCAAAGATGTCGAAGCGGCCGCCCTGGTGCCCCGCAAAAGCGATCTTCGACCCGTCCGGACTCCAGGTCGGGGAGAACTGCTGCTCGATGTCCATGTCGAGGGTGCCCGTGATCTTGCCTTTGAGAACGTCGAGGAGTATCAGACTCCTTCCCTTCTGACGCCTGGCAAAGAATGCGATCTCGTTGCCGTCCGGGGAAAACGACAGGTCTCGGCCCATCTTGCGGCCCAGAGTCTGTTCCTGGGCGACAAAGTACTGATAGTCAGCATCGTCGAAACCCTTGGTCAGGTTGGTGAGCTGCTCTCGCTTTTGGCTGTCGTAGAGCACGACATCGACCTGGGCGGACTGATTCGAGATGCTGAAGCCCGTCTGGTCCTCGCTGAAGGCCACCAGCAGATCTCCCGACGGCGACGCCGCCGGAGAGGTCAGCCTGGAGGTTCGCGGACCCTGTCGGAAACGCCTGCCAAAGTCGGCGGGCTCTCCCGTAGCTACCAGTTCTGGAAGGTACTGGCGCCGCAGCCAGCGCCGGAAATCGGCGTTGAAGTCCTCCGGAGTGACGCCGAAGGTGCGTTCCACAGAGCGTCCCACCCTGGCGCCCAGGGTGTTGCGGGTCTCGATCATGAAGTCGCGCACGCCCTCTCTGCCCCAATGCTCCTCGATGAACTGGAAGACCGCGTGGCCGAACCGATAGGCGAAGAAACCGCCGAAATCCAGGGTGACCGGCGGAATCCGGTCGTTGACCACGGCATCGCGCAGATACATCTTGTCGCGCGCCGACTCGTCGTGTGCCATGTAGCTCGCCATGCCTTCCATGAACCAGGTCGGCGGCGCCGAGGCGACGCCCTTGCTCAGGTTCGCGCCGAAGATCATGTGGTACTGGAAAATGTGTGTCAGCTCATGCAACAGAAGCTCGTAGAGCTCCTGGCCCGGAAGGTCGATCGGCATCACCATCCGGTTGCGCAGCGGAGTCGCGAAGGCGCCAACGCCCTCCGGAATGAAGTTGAGGATGACGTTGGTCTGCTCGAAGTCCGAGTGTGTTTCGTAGATGATCAGAGGAGTGGCTTCCTCGATCTTGAAGTTGAACGCCTGCGATAGCTCGTCATAGGCGCTCTCGGCGTACGAGACAACCTTCTGGAGAAGGTGCTCCTCCGACGGGTAGTAGTACACGTCGAAGTGGGGTGCGTGGTAGACCTTCCAGTCGAAGTTCTGGTACCGCACCTTGTTCCGGTTGAACTGGGCGTCGGCGGGAACCCCAACGAGCAGCGCTACGAGCCCTGCGACCGCGAGAGCACGGCACAACAAACCGTACCGGGAGCTACCTGGGGGATTGATGGAACGCAACACTCCGCTCTCCTTCAGATTCAGTTGGTAAACAGAAGCCGCGAGGTTTCGACCTGCTTCTGGCTGAAGACTCCCGAGATCCGGTCCTCGAGAGCCAGCAGGTTCTCGAACATCCCGGTGAGGGGGTCGACGCTCTCGCCGGCGAACTGCTTGAAGTCCTTGAAGTTGTCCGAGTAGAGGCGCTCGCCGGTGTTGCCGTCGTACACCTCCATGACGATGTCGTACTCGAAGCCGGTTTGCTCGACCAGCACCTGCCTCAGGTAGGTGCGGCCGTCGTAGGGCGACTCGTAGGGCTCGGTGCGGTAGCCGCTCCGATCCTGAATATCAAAATCGAGGCTGCCCGCGAGGATCAGGTCTGCGCCTGTTCGCTCGCCCACGACTCGCCAGAAATCGGCGTTCTCGGCCAGATCGGTGAAGTCGTAGCTCGGATACTCGATCGGACCCGACGCCACGTACTTGAGCCGGGTGGTACGCTTGAGAATCCGCTTCAGATAGCCCTCGAACTCCTCCTGGACGTTGACGCCGCGGCGCTCGATTGGCATCTCGCCCTCCTCGGTCACCACGAGGAACGGCGCCAGGGTGACGGTCTCCACGTTGGTGAGGTCGAGCCGAGCACGAACAGGCACCCGGAAGCGAACCTCGACAGAACCCGCGACCGCGGACTGTGACAGTCCCAGTCCTAGCGCGAGGACAACGAAAGTCAGACTGGTCGCCAGCCAACGGGTTGAACAGGATGTCGCGTGCGGTCGCATTCGGTCGTCCCCCTTAATCCTCTTCTACGAAGAGCCTTTCGGCTCGGTTCTGACCTCTTCAGGTTCACCCAGCCTGGACAAGCAAGGTTCGGACCGGGCAACTATGGAGCCGCGCCGCCGTTCGCGGACTCTTCAGGTTCCGGCTTGGCCGCTTCTTCACGTTCGGTGGCAGCCTCATCTTCCGCTTGGGGCTTGAGCCCCTGGTAAAACTCGACGAACTGCGCGTAGTTGCGTCGCAACTCACGGTTGGCCGAATCCCTTTCCAGGGCCAGCTTGTAGTGCTCGAGAGCCTTGTCGAACTGACCGATCGCCTCGTAGGCCACCGCCATGTTGTTGAGCACCCGGGGATCGCCAGGCCTCTCCTTGAGAACCCTGGAAAAGCGAAACAGGGCCTCGTTCCAGAGTCCTCGCTTCGCCATCTTGATGCCGAAATCCAACTGTGCGTCGGTGCCCTTGCTCCCGGCGGCAGCGGCCGCGCCGGCGATCGCTAGAGTGATCGCGAGTCCGAGTGTGATCAGGCGATGGGCTCGGGCTGGGCTCATATCCGTAGTCGGTGCTCGTCGCAATTCCGAGTCCAGCAGTATATACGAGCATCGACAGCCTTGGATTGGAGCCCTCCAGGGCTCGACCGCCAGAAAAGCCGCCCGTTTTTCGTCTCTGCCCTCCATGGGCGGAGAATTTGCCGAGGATTTGATCGTCGCTCTCAACGCGTCTCCGCTAATCTCCCGAGATGCGGCCTGTCGGCTGTCGGTTACACCCGAAGCCTGGGTCGGAGCCGGCTCGGGTGAGACCGGCTCGCTCGCACAAGAGCTCGGCGTGTCCCCGAGATCTCTTCGCTTCGCTCGGGAGTGCGCCCGGACGGCCCACCATCTGGCCGCTCGCGAGCGCGCGCGAGCCCGCAACCTCGGCGCCGAGATCCTGACTCGTCGGGACCCTTCCTATCCGGCCGGATTGCTGGACCTGGAGCTACCTCCGCCAGCGCTCTATGTCCTCGGAGAGCTGCCCTCGGCTCCGGGCGTTGCAATCGTCGGCTCCCGGAACACGGATCCATACGGTGTCGAGGCCGCGGAGCGCTTTGCAGGAGAGCTTTCCACCAGGGGCGCCGTCATCGTTTCGGGCTTCGCCATCGGTATCGATTCGGTGGCGCACAAGGCGGCGCTCTCGGCCGGCGGTAAGACGCTAGCCGTCCTCGGCTGCGGGCTCGACGTCGATTACCCGCGGAGCAATCGCCGGCTCAGAGCCCAGATCGCCGAGGCGGCCGCACTGGTCACCGAGTTTCCCGTCGGCACACGGCCGGAAGCTCGGCATTTTCCGATCCGCAACCGGATCATCGCGGCGCTGGCCTGCGGCACGCTCGTGGTCCGCGGAACTCCCCACTCCGGCTCGTTGATCACCGCCGGATGCGCGCTGGTTCTGGGCCGTCAGGTGTGGGCGATCCCCGGCAACATCTTCGATCCGAGATCGATGGGGCCCAATTCTCTGATTCGAGACGGCGCTCATCCGGTGCAGTCGCCTGACGAGCTCTTCGAGACTCTGCCCACGCCGGTGCAGGTCGAGCTCGAGACCGGCGCCGGGAAGCCCGAGCCGAACCCGGAGCCATCGGATATCCAGCCCGGCCGAACCGATCTCGCGCGCCTCTTCCAGGCGGTACCCGCGGGCAGCACCGTGGACGCCGTAGCGCTCGTCGAGGCGAGTGGCCTCGCTCTGGATCGGGTCTTGAGCCTCCTGGTGGAGCTCGAGATCATGGGCTTTCTCAACCGATATCCGGGACCCGCCTGGGGCCGGGCCGGCGCCTCGCCAAGTGGATCGGGGCGCCGAGGATGGGAATGAACTTCCAGTTGCGAGCGTTTGCAGTCGGGTGGTAACGTCCGCGACCGTCCGCACGGCAGCCGGGAATCGGCTCGGTATCTAGGCGCCTCCCGGCGGAGAGCAGTAATGGCCAAGAACCTCATCATCGTCGAGAGTCCGACCAAGACCAAGACCCTCAAGAAGTTCCTGGGACGCAACTACGCCGTCGAAGCTTCGGTCGGTCACATTCGCGATCTCGAGAAGAAGGATCTCGGTCTCGGTGACAACTACGAGCCGCGCTACCGGATCCTCCCCAAGAAGCAGGATGTGGTCAAGAAGCTGCGCGCGCAGGCCAAGAAGGCCGAGGTGGTCTACCTCGCTCCGGACCCCGATCGAGAGGGCGAGGCCATCGCCTGGCACATCGCCCAGGTGCTGGACAAGGACGACGGGGCGATCCGGCGAGTGACCTTCAACGAGATCACCAAGAGCGCCGTGCTCCATGCCCTCGAGCAGCCCGGCGAGATAAATCAGAACCTGGTCGAGGCCCAGCAAGCCCGCCGGATCCTGGATCGGCTCATGGGCTTCAAGCTTTCGCCGTTGCTGTGGGACAAGGTGAAACGGGGTCTCTCGGCGGGCCGGGTGCAATCGGTGGCTCTCAAGATGGTCTGCGAACGTCAGGCGGAGATCGACGCCTTCGACCCGGTCGAGTACTGGGTGATCAGCGCGGATCTCGAAGGCTCAGAGCCGCCCGCCTTCACCGCCAAGCTACACAAGATCGACTCCAACAAAGCCGAGGTCGGACACGGTGACGACGCCGCCAAGATCGTCTCCGAGCTCGAGGCCGGTGAATTCAAGGTCGCCGAGATCGTCCGGCGCGAGTCCAAACAGAGACCGGCGCCCCCGTTCATTACCAGCCGTCTCCAGCAGGAGGCCTCGCGCCGATTCGGTTTCTCGGCCCGGCGAACCATGGGCATCGCTCAAGGCCTGTACGAGGGCAAGGAGATCGGCGGCCGAGGCGCGGTGGGTCTGATCACCTACATGCGCACCGACTCGACCCGCGTCGCCGACGAAGCCATCGCTGCCGCCCGCGACTTCGTTACCGCTTCCTACGGCGCGGACAAGCTGCCCGACAAGCCCACGGTTTTCAAGTCCAAGAAAGGCGCGCAGGACGCCCACGAAGCTATCCGCCCGACAACCTTCGATCTTCCGCCCAAGGAGGTCGCCAAATACCTCAAGGCCGAGGACCTCAAGCTCTACGAACTGATCTGGAACCGCTTCATCGCCTCGCAGATGAAGCCCGCGGTTTTCGACCTGACACGTGTCGATATCGCGAACGGCCCGTACATACTGAGAGCCAACGGCAAGGTCATGAAGGACCCCGGATTCCTGTCCGTCTACCAGGAAGTGCGCGGAGCCGCTTACCGCGCCGAGGAGCAGCCCGAAGGCATGCTACCGACCGTCAAGGAAGGCGAGGTCCTCAAGCTGAAGAAGGTAACCCCCGAGCAGAAGTTCACCAAGCCGCCGGCTCGCTACAGCGAGGCGACCTTGATCAAGGCGCTCGAAGAGAACGGAATCGGCCGTCCCTCGACCTACGCCTCGATCCTCGCCACCCTGAGAGACCGCGAGTACGTCGAACGGATCGAGCGGCGGTTCCGACCGTCCGAGCTGGGAAAAGTCGTCAACCGACTGCTCCAGACCGGGTTCGCCGACATCATCAACGAGGGATATACCGCGCAGCTCGAAGAGAAGCTCGATCGCATCGAAGAAGGTGAGCTCGAGTGGCGAACCGCCCTGGTCGAGTTCGACGACAAGTTCACCAAGGATCTCGAGACCGCCGACGAAAAGATGCCCAACATCAAGCGGGAGGGCATCCCGACCGACGAGAAATGTCCCGAGTGCGGTTCTCCGCTGGTGATGCGGTTCGGTCGTTACGGAGGCTTCTTTGGCTGCACCGGCTACCCCGAGTGCAAATACACTCGCGACATCGAGATTCAGGAAGGGGAAGAGGCGGCAGCCAAGGAAGGCGAGGAAGAGATCAAGCCGTGCGAGAAGTGCGGCAAACCGATGGCGTTGAAGCGCAGCCGCTACGGAACTTTCTACGGCTGCACCGGCTACCCCGACTGCAAGAACATCCGCAAGACCGGACCCGCCGCGGCTCCGCCGAAGAGCACCGGCGTGGCCTGCCCCAAGTGCAAGGAAGGTGAGATCCAGGAAAAGCGTTCGCGGCGCGGCAAGACCTTCTACTCCTGCAGTCGCTATCCGAAGTGTGAGTTCGCCCTCTGGAAGCCACCAGTCGAGAAGAAATGCCCCGACTGCGGCTTCCCGCTTCTGGTCGAGAAGGTCACCAGGCGCAAGGGCATCCAGCACGTCTGCCACAAGAAAGACTGTAGCTACGAGGAAGACGTCGCCCCACCGGGCGAGTAGCGTTCCTTCCCGCTCGTAAGAGGTCCACGGGCGGCCCCTGCCGCGTAGAACCGGCGCGAGAGGATCGGCCGCCCGGCATTGGTTGCCCAGGGGACGGCTCGGGCTGGCATGCCTGCCGCGCTGGGCGTCCCTCAGCCGCTCGTCTCGCTCCGCACTCGGCGGAGTCGATCCACCTAGCCTCGCTCGGGCGAGGCCTCGGGGCGACGAGACCGAACTCGCCTTCGGCTCGACCCTTCGGGTGGGTGCTCGCCGCGAAAGACACCCTCGGCCTCGTCTCTCTCGGCCCGGTGGATCCTCGCCTCCGACCTCGAATCGCTCCGCTCGCCGACGACCTCGGGACGTTGGTCGCGCGGTTGAACCCCCAGCGGGCAGGTCGCGAATCCAGTATCGTCCTGTGTGTTCCCGAGACAGCGGAGGGCCGAACCTCGGGCGATTTGAATCTAGCGAGCAGCGCGGGAGATGGCCCGAGGTTCGGTCTCGTTTTTCAGCAATCGCGCTTCAGTTTGGATGCGGCCGGCCGCGGTAGGCCCGCGTCGGAGCCGAGGAGCGCGTCGGTCAAGGCGAGGCGTCCGCCGGGCCGAATGAGAAGCGGCCGAGGGACATTTCTAGGCTTGTGGTCCCAATGCTCGGTACTGTGCCTGAAAGGCCGGCCGCGTGCCTCTTGCGAGCGAGGTCTCCCGAGCGAGAAGACGGCACCGGCGGCCCTCAATCGCACCGAGCTACGAGAACAGACCCGCTTGAAAACCAGTCGGGAGGGGACACGAAGGAATCGTGTCCCCGATGGGATCGACTCCGCCGAGTGCGCAGCGAGACGACTGCCGAGGGGCGGCCGAGAGACAGCACCGGCGCGACTCAATCGGCAGGCTGGAACCGAGAGGGGATTCTTCGGCTTTGCCTCAGAATGACGCAACCAACCCCTCTTCCTATAATCACCTCATGCACGATCCGGTCGAGGTTATCGGCGGCGGTCTGGCGGGTTGCGAGTGTGCCTATCAGCTCGCCGAGCGCGGCGTGCCCGTGCGGCTGTGGGAGATGCGGCCGAAGCGCTCGACTCCGGCCCACAAGACCGGCGATCTGGCCGAGCTGGTGTGCAGCAACTCGCTCCGAAGCGACGATCCGCTGCACGCCGCCGGGCTTCTGAAGCGCGAGATGGAGGTCTTCGGCTCGCTGGTGATCGCAGCCGCAAGAGACGCTGCGGTGCCTGCGGGGAGCGCGCTGGCGGTCGATCGCGACCGGTTCGCCGGCACGGTCACGGGCAGTCTGGAGCGGCATCCTCTGATCGGGATCGAGCGCCGAGAGCGAACCAAGCTGCCCTCCGGGGACGCGGTCCTGGCAACCGGCCCGTTGACTTCGGCTGCAATGTCCGAGCACCTCGCAGAGCTGCTGGGAGACGGCCATCTCTACTTCTATGACTCGATCGCGCCGATCGTGGATGCCGAGGACCTGGACCTCACGAAGCTCTTCCGGGCCTCCCGATACGACAAGGGCGACGGCGCCGACTACCTGAACGCGCCTCTCGATCGTGACCAGTACTTCGCGTTTCACCAGGCAGTGATCGATGCCGAAGTGACGCCGTTTCACGATTTCGAGCGGGCGCTCTTCTTCGAAGGCTGCTTGCCGGTCGAAGAGCTCGCGCGCCGCGGCGTCGACACCTTGCGCTTCGGACCCATGAAGCCGGTCGGCCTGCGAACCCCGGATGGCAACCGCCCCTATGCCGTGGTGCAGCTCCGGCAGGAAGACCTGGCGCGGACCCGCTACAACCTGGTCGGTTTCCAGTCGCGGATGAAGTGGGGCGAGCAACGCCGAGTGTTCCGGATGATTCCGGGCCTCGAGTCGGCCCGCTTCGAGAGGCTCGGCCAGGTCCACCGCAACACATTCATCAATGCGCCTGTACATCTGAACCGCTTCTATCGGCTCAGATCCCGGCCCCGAGTCCGGCTCGCCGGCCAGATCACGGGAGTCGAGGGCTACCTCGAATCGGCGGCCACGGGTCTCGCGATCGGCCTTTATCTCGCCCTCGAGCGGTCGGGTGTGTCCGCGCCGGCCCTGCCGGGCGAGACCGCCCTCGGCGCGCTCGCCCGGCATCTGACCGAGTCGAGCCCCAAACGCTTTCAGCCGGCCAATATCAACTACGGCCTCTTCCCCGAACTCGCGACCGGTGCACGCCTCAAGCGCGCTGACCGCAAACGAGCGATGGTCGAGCGCGCCAGCCAAGCGCTCGCCGGCTGGAGGGCGGAGGTAGCGAGCCTGGGCGGCCTCCGGAAGGAGCCTCGGACCCGGACAGTAGAGCCACCCGAAACAGCCGATGAGCTCTCATGCGCCGGATGATCGATCGCTATCTCGTCCACCTCGGCGAGGAGCGCGGCTTTTCTCCGAACACCGTACGAGCTTATAGCCGGGACCTGGAGGGCTTCCTCGGCTTTCTGGCTGTCGACTTTCTGAGCCGCGAACCGAAAACCATCTCTCCGGACGAAGTAGATGCACTGGCGGTGCGCTCGTTCCTGGCGTCTCTCGCCCGGCGAGGCGTCGGCAGGCGCAGCCAGGCGCGCGCTCTGTCGGCCATCCGCGGCTTGCTTCGGTTCGGCTGCCGCGAGGGGACACTCGAGCACAATCCCGCCGCCGAAGTGCGCACCCCCAAGCAACCCAAGAAGCTTCCACGGCATCTCCGCCCGGGGGAGATCGAGACCCTGCTCGAATCGGTCGAGGGGGACGACCCTCTGGTCCTGCGTGACCGGGCCGTCCTGGAGCTCCTGTACGCCACCGGACTCCGGGTCGGCGAGCTGGTGTCGCTCGACTGGAACGACCTCGATCTCCAGGGCCGCGTGCTGCGCGTCTTCGGCAAGGGCGGCAAGGAGCGCATGGTGCCTTTCGGGCGCCACGCGGCCGAGTCACTCCAGCGCTGGCTCCGGCCCTGGGAGGAGCTGCGGGGAGCGAGCCGAAAGGCCGGCACGAGCACCGACGAGCCGGTGTTTCTGAACTACCGCGGCGGCCGGTTGTCCGCGCGATCGGTTCGCCGGGTGATCGACCAACGAGTCGAGCAGGCGGCCATCGCGGGCGGCGTTCATCCACACACTCTCCGGCACACCTTCGCCACCCATCTGCTCGAAGGCGGAGCCGACCTGCGATCGATTCAGGAGCTGCTGGGCCACAGCTCGCTGTCGACGACCCAGAACTACACCCACCTCGAGCTCGAGCGCCTGCAGAACGTCTACCGAAGCGCGCACCCCCGAGCTCGGCGCTCGGAGAGCGACCGGTGAGCCCGCTGGAGGAGCTTCGGTTTCCCTGTACGGCCGACGGCGTGGTGGCGGCAAGTCAGCGCCGACTGGGCCGGATGTTCGCGCTCCTGGGCGGCGCGCTTCTCGCCGCAGCGGTGTTCGCGCTCCTCACGCGCCAGATCTTTGCGGGTGGGGTCGCGCTGCTTCTGGCTCTCGGGGTCTTCATCATTCATCGCATGAGCCGCGAGCTCGATCCTACCGAGCTCGTGGTCAAGGAGGGAATCGTGTCGATCTTCATGCGCCACGCTCTGCGTCATCTGCCGCTCGAGGACTCCCTGGTACGCCGCGTGACCGAAGACGAGATTGACCATTTGGCCGTGCTCACCAGCTCCGGCGGGTTTGTCGCCGGTGCCGGCGGGTTCGACTCGCACATCCTCGGAGAGTTCGATCTCTACGCTAGCCGTCTGGAGAACGCGGTGCTTCTGGAGACCACCGACGGCCGCGTCATCGTCACCCCCGATCGGCCCGCCGAGTTCATCGCCGCGGTCACCGATTCCGCTGCTACAATCCCGTCCCCGTGACCGACTACCGCTCCACCACGGTTCTGCTCGTACGCCGCAACGACGAGGTCTGCATGGTTTCGGACGGCCAGGTGACGGTGCAGGACACGGTCATCAAATCCTCGGCCAGCAAGGTCAAGCGAGCCGGCAAGGGAGCGGTCCTGGTGGGCTTCGCCGGCGGCGCTGCGGACGCCCTGGCGCTGTTCTCGCGCTTCGAAGCCAAGCTCGAGGAGTACCAAAGAAACCTCGAGCGGGCCGCGGTCGAGCTTGCCAAGGACTGGCGGACGGACCGCGCACTGAGGCAGCTGCAGGCGCAGATGATCGTCGCCGACAAGGACCGCTCGTTCCTGGTGTCAGGCAACGGCGACCTGCTGCAACCGGACGGCGGGCTCCTCGCGATCGGCTCGGGCTCGAACTATGCCCTGGCGGCCGCAAGGGCACTGCTCGACCACACCGAGCTCCCTGCCCGCGCGATCGCCGAGGAGGCCATGAAGGTGGCCGCCGACATCTGCATCTACACCAACTACAACCTCACGATCGAGGAGCTGTGACCGACCCGTCGTCTGCCGACTCCCAGGCCGAGGGCTCAGGCTCCTCCGCCGTGCCCGCCGGCGGCCTCGGGCAATCCGACAGCCTGACGCCGCGTCAGATCGTCGCCGAGCTCGACAAGTTCGTGGTCGGCCAGAAGGCGGCAAAGCGGGCGGTCGCGATCGCCCTGCGCAACCGGTGGCGCCGCCAGCAGCTCGAGGATGAGGTGGCCGAGGAGATCCAACCCAAGAACATCCTCATGATCGGCTCGACCGGCGTCGGCAAGACCGAAATCGCCCGGCGGCTGGCGCGACTCGCTCGGGCGCCATTTCTCAAGATCGAGGCCAGCAAGTTCACCGAGGTCGGCTATGTCGGGCGCGACGTCGAGTCCATGGTTCGCGATCTGGTCGAGATCGCGGTGGCGATGGTCCGCGACGACAAGAGAGCCGCGGTGCGCGAGAACGCCCGCCAGCGAGCCGAGGACCGGCTGCTGCATCTGCTGGTTCCGGTGCCGCCCCCCGCACCGGAGGTCGCGGGCGCGACCGATTTCTCGGACACCCTCGAGAGGTTCCGGGCCAAGCTCCGCTCCGGGTCCCTGGATCAGAGGATGGTCGAGGTCGAAGTCGAGGACAACTCCGGCCCGAGCTTCGAGATGTTTACGCCCCAGGGCGTCGAAGAGGTCGGCATCAATCTAAAAGAGATGATGCCGGGACTCTTCGGCAAGCGGCACAAGCAGCAGATGACCGTGGTCGAGGCCCGGCAGATCCTCGAGCAGCAGGAGGCAGAGAAGCTGATCGATCGCCAACAGGTCAGCCGCGAAGCCCGGCGCCGCGTCGAAGAGGGCGGCATCCTGTTTCTGGACGAGATCGACAAGATCGCGGGCCGCGAGTCCCAGCATGGCCCGGACGTCTCCCGCGAGGGCGTGCAGCGCGACCTCCTGCCGATCGTCGAGGGCTCGACCGTGACCACCAAGTACGGGGCGGTCAAGACGGACCACATCCTGTTCATTGCTGCCGGCGCCTTCCACATCTCCAAACCCTCGGATCTGATTCCCGAACTCCAGGGACGGCTGCCCATCCGGGTCGAGCTCGATTCCCTGACCGAGGACGATTTCGTCAGGATCCTCACCGAGCCCGAGAACGCTCTGACCAAGCAGTATCAGGCACTGCTCTCGACCGAAAACGTCACCCTGGAATTTCAGGAGGACTCGATTCGGGAGATCGCGCGGCTGGCGGTGGAAGTGAATCAGAGTACCGAGAACATCGGTGCCAGACGGTTGGCGACCCTGCTCGAGCGGCTCCTCGACGAGGTCTCCTTCGAAGCACCCGACATGGACGGCGTTGAGGTTACAATCGACGCCGAGTACGTCCGGCGCGCTCTGGCGGGGCTGGTCGAAGATCAGGACTTGAGCCGCTATGTCCTCTGAGCTGCGCGCCGCCCTGCCGCTGGTCGTGATCTGCGCCGTCGCCGGCGCGATCGGCTGCGGTCACAAGGCCGCCCCATATCCGCCCCCGGCCAAGAACCCGGCGCGGACGGCGGACCTCACGGTGCAGCAGCGCGGTCAGACCGCGATTCTCTCGTTCACCTACCCGCAGACCACCGTTGCGGGCGAGCTTCTGGAGACCCTCGAGTCGATCGAGATCTGGAGGGTCCGGAGTCCGGTCGCGCCACCGCTGGAGCTCGAGGAAGATCCGCTCCTCGAAGAGGACGGCGACGCGATTGAACCTCCTGACGAGGATGCAGCGGCTGCCGACGAGCCGGACGCCGACGAGCTCGACGAGCTGAACGACGACGAATTCGACGAGATGGCGTCCGAAGACGAGCTCGACGGCAAGGCCGAGGAAGAGGGAGAAAGCGACGAGGAGGGCGAAGACGGAGAGGAGAGCGGCAGCGACGAGGAAGAGCTACCGGAGATCTCGCTCGAAGAGCAGACCGCCGTCAGCGCCCTGGAATTCAACGCCACCGCCGAGCTGATAGAGACGCTGACGGCGGAAGCAATCGAGGCGGCCGTGAGCGGGGACCGGCTGGTGGTCTCGGTGGACCTCGGAGCCGCCGCCCACGAGGAGTGGTCTCACACCTTTGCCATCCGGAGCCTGGCCTCCGAACAGCTGGCTTCGACATATTCCAACCTGGTCACGCTGGTCCAGCGCCAGCCTCCGCCCGGGCCGACCGACTTCGCCGTCGAGGGACAATCCGATGGCGTGAGACTCTCCTGGTCGCTCGTCGAGTCCGAGGAGTACCCGGCCGAGAAGTTCATGGTCTACCGTCGCTCCTCGGACAGCCGCCTCTACGGCGAGCCAGTTGCCCGACTCGGAAGCGAGATCTTCGAGTATCTCGACCGATCCGCTGTCTTCGGCGAGCGCTACATCTACGGCGTCACCAGCGTCGGCCAGGAAAACCCTCTGATCGAGAGCTTCTTCGGAGGAGAGCGCGAGATCGACCACGCGGATCGCTTCGCACCTGAGCCGCCGACGAATCTGATCGCCCTTGCCGAGGCCGGCCGCGTGCGGCTTCTCTGGGACGCCAGCGCGGATGACGACGTCGTCGGCTACATCATCTTCCGCCGACAGGCGGACGACGAGTTCCGCCGCCTGAACCAGGAGCCTGTCACCGGGGTCGAGTACAACGACCGGACGGTCTCCGACGGCGCCGCCTACGACTATCGGATCTCGGCGGTGGACGACGTCGGCAACCAGGGCGAGCAGAGCGAAGGTGTCGTCGCTCGCGTTCCATAGATCCACTTTCGAGCCATCGATGCGCTCCGATCCCAACGGCATCCGCTTCGCCAAGATGTCCGGAGGCGGCAACGATTTCATCGCGCTCGAGGACGGCGGAGAACTGACCCCAGAGAATGCGACGGCTCTCTGCGCCCGAGGCCACTCGCTGGGTGCGGATGGCGTCTTTGCCATCGAGCAGATCGGCGGCACCGAGTCCGCGACCGTGCGCATGACCTATTACAACGCCGATGGCACCCGGGCCAGCCTGTGCGTCAACGGGACGCGCTGTGCGGCCCTGCTCGCCTTCGACCTCGGCTGGGCCCGTGAACGGGTCTCGATCATCACCGACGCCGGTGAGATCGAGGCGCGAAGAAGCGGCGAGTTCGAGGTCGCACTGAGCCTGGCTCCGCCCCCGGAGCCGGTTGTCGAAGCCACCGTGAACGTCCAGGACATCGAGATCCGGGGCTGGTTCGTCGATACCGGAGTCCCCCATTTCCTCCTCGAGTGGCCCGAGAGCCTGGTGACCGCGCCGGTGATCGAGCTCGGCTCCGAGATCCGACACTCCGACCAGTTCGACGACGGTGCCAACGTGGATTTCCTGCGCATCCTCGGACCGGACCGCCTCGAGGTCCGCACCTTCGAGCGGGGCGTCGAGGGCGAGACTCTTGCCTGTGGCACTGGAGTCCTGGCCGGAGCAGCGGTCGCCGTGGGCATGGGTCGCGCGGAGCTACCGCTCCGTGCTCTGACCAGTGGCGGATTCGAGCTCGCGGTCGACGGCACGGTTCGCGACGACGGCTCGATCGCGGCCTGGACCCTGGCCGGCGATGCCCGTCTGATCGCAAGGGGAAACCTGTCGGCCGGCGCGCTTGAGATTCCCGAGCCGCCCTTCTGGAGCCCCTAGCAGCCCGTGGTAGAAGTCCAGATGGTCGCGCGACAGGGTCTTTCGGT
>JBHHWO010000071.1:0-23430 GCA_046756565.1 Thermoanaerobaculia bacterium
TCTCCTCGGTGCACCATTTATCTCACTGCATCGCAATGACTTAGCGTCCTTACGGCGATTTTCGCCCGGCTATCCGTGGCAGTATGGTGGCAGTAATTTCGCTCGAGAGGTCTCAGATCCCCTCTCGGAAGAATGGCGATCCCGAAGGCGGCGAAGGGGGTGGGGGGCTTAGGATTTTCGGAGCCGCCCTCGATCATCGCCGCGCGTCCTCGAGACTCACAGTGAGCCCGATCCCGGTAGCTGGACTGGCTCGATCTGAATCCGACGGAACTGAGGTACCCACTTCTCAGGAACAGCTACCGGATGGTGACTGCCCGAAGACGGCGATGAGCCTGGCGTCTCGATAGAAGTCGCCGAGAGCGTCGAGGGCTAAGCGAAAGACGGCGAGCTGTGAGTAGAACCCATCATTGGGGCTCGCACAGATGAGAAAGGCCAGTCGAGGCGGCCGCGCATGCGGAGGTGCGCGCAACGGATCAGGCTTTCGCGATTTTGGGTTGGTAGCCCAGCGCTCGCATGAGGTCCCTAGTCGCTCTTTCAACGACCCTGATCTCTTCTGGTCTGAGGTCGCGACGGAATCGGCCCACGGACCTGTTCGTGATCGGGCCACCATAGAGGTTGCTACGTGAGGGACCCTGATGAAGGGCGGCGAGAGGTGAGACTCGCGGCCAGCGCGCCCGCGGCTCGAAGGGCAAGTCAAGTCCGGTGAGCCGCCGCAGCAGGTCAAGAACCGAGTGTGAGCGCTCCACGAGGTCCTCGTATCGAACGACCTGAATCGTCCCGGAATCGCGGAGTGGAAGGACCTCGGCAAGATAGGCCTTGTAGCGCTCAGCGAGCGAATGGACATCTCGGCCCTCGGAGATTGGGTCGGGAATGCCTTCATTGAGCCTTCGCGCGCCAACTTCAAGCTCGGAGGCCACTTGATCCCGCGGATCGCGGACGGTTGCAACAACCACGGCGCGCGGCAACAACCTGACCACGTCGGTCAGGACCAGGGAGAGCTCAGGGTTCTTGAGGACCAAGGCCTTTCCGTTGTGCACGCGACGCGAGACTCCGGCAAGGAGATTCGCGACTGACTCGGCGAATAGCTGCCGGAGGATCTCTTGCTCGCCGAAGAAGGAACGTTCAAAATCGTCGAAGTGAACCCGGCCCCAGCGGTACGCTTCGACAAGCCGAGTGAGAATCTGCGCTTCCTGGCCCAACGGCGCGACGTGTTGATCCGAGCACAGGATCGCAGCGGTGAGCGTCGTCCCCGTTCGACGGCCTCCGCAAACGACGAATGGTCCGAGCCCACTGCGCCTGTCTTCCGCACCCGGCGCCTCCGTCGTGCGGCTAGTGTCCCGTGCGGTAAGTTCGTTGCCACACCGAGAGCGGTGAAGCGTGCGCTGGGCAAGGCGCGACGACTGAGAATATCGGGCATATTCGACAGAGGAGCAACGCCGCCCAGCGGGATGCAGCACCGCTCGAATGTAAAGGAACTTGCCGCACGGGACACTAGCTGGGAAGGGACCAACAGTCTCGGGGTTACCGGGTGCCATAGCGCGGGTCCTCCATGTCAAGCCACCGACAGCCGCCCTTCGAGAGGGACTCCTCTCGCACGCGGTGATTCGCAAAGCGACGCTCGAGGTCGAACACAACCAGGTGGAATTCGTGACCCGGCGCGATCTCACGAACCTCTGTGGATAGATCCTCCGCGCCTCGTGCCTCGGCGAGCTGCCAGGTACGCTCGGAGGTGCTCCAACCTCGAGGATCCCCTCGCTGCCTTGCTGGTGGAGGTAGACCGAATCCGGGCGGAACGAGTCGAGGCGCGTCTTTAATGCTCCACCCGGCCCCGTGCACTCCGCCTTGACCCGCAGGCTCCTCAGGTCGGCGATTGCCTCCCGCCCGCCGAGGGCGGCGAGCATGCGATCGATGTGCGGTTGGGCATCGGCGGAGGCCAGGGCGGGGCTCGAAAGACCGGCGACAACCAGAGCGAGAGGAGCCACCTGGAGAACACTCACTCGAGGACCCCGTAAGCTATATCCCAACCGGGCAGCCGGGCGCCGACTCAGGCTCGACACCTCGCTCCTCGAAGAGCTCAAGAATGCTCGGGACGTTCCAGTTCGTGGGCACCAGTTCGACGACGCATTGGTAACTGCGGTAGCGCTCCTCGCCGACTTCCGCCATGTATTGCGCATACCCCAGGTTGTACCAGGTGTTCCAGACGAATGGGTGGATCTCCGTGTTCAGCGTGCACGTGTCCAATGCGTCGTCGAATCGTTGTACCTCGATCAGGGCGTCGCAGGCTCGCCGGAGCGACACTTCGCTTGGCGGAGTCCACCAGCTTAGGCGCCCGAAGCGTTTCTTCCGCGCCAGGAAGGCCGTTCGCGCAGCGCCGCCCCCGTCTACGCGTGCGACCCGCGCAATACTCCTCATGTCGTCACCTGATAGCAGGCCCTCGAGCACAGGGTCCCGCCCGGCGGCGTAATCTTGGAAGGACATCAAGGCCGGGAAGTCGATCGGTATGGACGGTCGTAAATCCGCCGAGCTGCCAAGCTGGTGACGGAGCGTCGAGATAGAGACCGACAGACCCAGCTCCGGGTAGGGGAAGGACTCCGGGTCGCCGAAAGAATTGAGTGCGGCGCCTGGAGGTTCTCCCACGAGGGAGACCTCGGTGTGGTCACGAAACGCGTCGATTACCATGACCGCCGCGCTGTAGGACTTTCGACCTGTGACCAGGTAGAGATCACCCCACGGTTGGTCGACCTCGCGGTAGATGAACTGGTGGATCATCTGACTCACCAGGCTGCCGTCCCCACCGAAATTGAAACGAAGATCGAGCACGAAGTAGCGTGGTCGGTGGGTATCTACCTCGCGCAGCGCCTCCGTTACAAAGGGCAGCATCCCGGAGTCATCCGTGTGATTCATTTGGATGTAGTACAGAGATTGCGCAGGGAGCCAACGCCGCGTGTAGTCCGTTCGCTGTTGGAGGAAGGGCGGTCGGTTGAGGTCTTTGACCTCGAACGAGCTTGATGGCAGGTCGCCATACGCCGAGAACCACTCCTCGTCCGCACCGAACGGCAGGCCGTAGACTTCGGCTCGATACTGCCACTCGAAGATCGGAACGCCCTCCCGATACCGACCATCGGTCTCATGGGCTCGGAGAACTCGCTTGGCTTGCTGCCCGTTTCGTAGACGCACCTCGATCTCGAGACTGCCGTCCTCACGGGCAAACCCCAAGCCGCGCATCAGAAACGCGTTGTGCACGGCATAGAGTCGCTCCTGCCGGTCAAACTTGTTGTCCGCGCCGAAGAGGGATCGGGCGGCGTCGACCACCTCCCCAACCGGCCGTCCTGCGATGGTAAGGACCTCAGCTCCCGTCAAGTCCCGGACCGACTTGTGAGCACTGGTTATGAAATAGCCGTCACTGAAGTCGAACAGCCGTACCGGGTACCAGCTAGAGTAGCGGTCGTTCTGCAGCTGGACTTGCGTGTGACCATCGCCGAGCGACGCGACCAGACGCATGAGGGCTACGACCCGTTGCTCCTCATTGAGGTCGGGGAGGCTGCCCTTGAGAGCCGTCGCCGCGCGTCGAAAGACGAGCTCACCCGTCTTGGCGAACGGCTCAGGATGATAGGCGATGACATCGCGAACGATAGCGTCGACGTTTCGCCGCCATGTTGCGACGTTTGCTGCCTCAGCGGCGCTGAGCTGTAGTGCGAGTGCGACTGTCAGTGCTGCGAGCCTCCATGGCCACATCTGGGTGTCTCCTGATAGTTTCCTTGTCGCTAGTGACAACCGGCGTCTCGATCAGCTCGAAGCACCTCGTCTCACCAACACCTGACGAACGAAGTCCACGACCGGTTCGCGAACCGTTTCGAGAGCTAAGGCGTCAGGCCGAGTGATGGATGAAGAGACCGAATTGATCGCCTGCGCACTTGAGGGCGATGAGGTCGCGTACCGAAGACTCTACGACCTTCACCACCAGGCCGTATGGCGCTTGGCCAATCGCGTGATCCAGCGGCCGCCTCTCGCGGAAGACTGCGTGCAGGAGACGTTCATCAAGGCGTTTCGAAAGCTGGACCGATACAGTGGCGAATCGTCCTTTGCGGGATGGGTGTACCGGATTGCCTACCGATCCGCAGTCGACATTCTCCGCAAGGAGATGCGTGAGCGTCGGACTCGGCGGGCCATCTCTCCGGCGGAGCCGGTGCCGCCGAGAACGGCCGATCCACTCCTCCGCCGTCGGTTGATCGCAGCCTTAGACGGGCTCACTGAGATCTACCGCGAGGTCTTCCTGTTGTATCACTTCGACGAGTGCACTCACCCAGAGATCGCTCGGCGTCTCAGTATTCCTGTCGGAACCTCGAAGCGCCGCCTTTCTGTCGCCCGCGAACGCCTCAAACGCACACTGACGGAGCCACCGAAGAATGACCGACCTCAATAGCGACGACCAGGACGAGCGCTGGCTCAATTCGCTGATCCGGCGAGGCTTCCCCCGCCGTGGAGACGACGCGGACTCAGAGCGCATCTGGGCCCGGATCGCCAAGGAGATGCATTTCACCGAAGAGCTCACTCGGCAGTCGCCTTGGAGGCTGGGCCGCTGGGCAATCGCCTCAGCGGTCGCTGCAGCATTGGCAGCCACGATCCTGCTCCGCGTAGTGCCTGGACCCCAGAGCAGCGACGATGTCACCCTGGGGCCAGAGATTGCTTCCGTGTTGCAGGCCTATGAGCTTGAGCGAGATCGAGTTGCGACATGGCTCAGCAGCGAACGGCCTGAGGCGGTCCCGGAGAGCGCAAGGGTTCTCCGTGCGCTGGATAGGGCAATAGAAGATTCGCTCCAGCAGCTGAGCCAAGGTGAGGCCACCCACGAAGCCGTCCGACGGCTCCTCGGCTACCTCCGGTGGCGAAATCAGATCCTTACAGATTTGACTCGGTCCAGCTACACCTCGAACGAATGGAAGAACCTGTCATGAGAAAAGGGGATCGGATGCAACATTCGAAGCTGCCACTGATATGGATGCTCGTCATCCTGGCCGCCACGGCGCTCCGCGCTGAAGAGCAAATCGTGCCACTGGCGCCGGACGCGCGGCTCGAACTCGTCGTGCCAAACACTGCCGTCGAGGTGAAGGGGACCGATGGTTCCACTCTCCGACTCGAGGGTGTGCGTTCACGATTCGTCGAGGTCGAAGACCGTGGGGGGGTCGTCACCGTCCAGGTTTCGCCGGATACTGGACAACACCAACCAGCTGCGCTCTCGTTAGAGTTGCCGTGGGGACACGACCTGCACGTCATTGCAGAGCGCCGACAAGTAGCGGTTGAGGACGTTCGGGGAACTGTGACCGTACAGCAGGGCTCCGCCCCGGTGACCCTCGACCGAATCGTCGGTGATGTAGACGTCTTCAATCGCAGTCACCGGATCTGGATGGGGAACATTGACGGTGAGGTGCGGGCTGAAAGCCAAAGTCACGAAGTGCGAGTGACCAACGTGACAGGTTCGGTGTGGGGCAGGTCCGTGACCGGCCCGGTGACTGTGGAGAACGCGGCGGGCAAGCGCGTCGACCTGGCATCTGTCAACGGCACCGTCTCCTATCGGGGAACAGTACGAGCAGACGGCTGGCTAAGCCTGAACTCGAATGCGGGAGAGGTGCTGATCGAGCTGCCGCTGGAGAGTAACGTCACGATAGCCCTCGGCGGCGACGTCAACAGCTTTGATGTCGAGGGAGCCACGCTCAAAGAGACTGGGATAGCTTCCGCTCAGGTGCAGCTGGGCGACGGTCGGGGCCGGATCGAGTTGTACTCGTTTCGAGGGGCCGTACGCGTTAGGGCGGTGGACTGAAGCGCTAGAGACCATGATCGCTTTCGTCTAGCGGACGCGAGCCGACTTCTACTTCATCGAGCAACTGCTCGACGAGGGAACGCTACCAGCCCGCTGGTGCTGTCACACCTTCGGGCCTCAACCGCACAACCCCAGTCGGTCGGGGGTCCGCTCGTAGAAACCGGCCCCCGGTTCCTCCAGGACGGCGACGTCCAACTGTCCATCGCCGGCGAGATCCAGGAAGCGAGCCCTTCCCGTGGACAGCGTGGCCGCGGGCTTCGTCGCCAATCGTCCGGCAGGGCCGAAGCGGGCGTCGGGAATGCTCCCCTTTCCACCCTCTGGCAGGTCTGTGGGACTGGTGTTGGGCTTGTAGAACCAGGCATCCGCCTGCTCAGACAGCACGCCTGAGATCCCCTCGCCGTCCAAATCGACCCACTGGTACTTGAAACCGTCGACGCCGACGGGCAGGATCTCGAGGCTGCCAATGTCGACCTCTTGGACCTTGTCGCTGATCTTGGCCTTGGTGTACTCGAACTCCAGCGGCGGCAGGGACTTCTTGAGGTATTTGACCCTTGTATTGCTGTCCGGCTCGACACCGGCGGGCTTCTCGTGGCGGACGTAACCCGATTGGGTCGCCGACCGGATAAAGGAGGCAAACCTGGTGCTGCCCGCGTGGGCAAGCTCTTCGTCCGGTCCCAGGGTCTGTGAGTAGTCGAGGTCGTGGTAGTCGAACTCCGTCGAGCGGACAAGATTCGGATGTTTGCCGAGTTCTTCGAAGTTGTGGAACATCAGCACCCGGTGGCAGCGGCGGTAGGTGCGAATCTCGAAGCCCGAGCGGTACACGGAAAAGGAATCGGGACGAGCTTCCCACGGGCGTTCTGTGGCATTCCACGTGAGATCGGGGCCGGCCGAGGCACGCACGAAGCGATGCTACTTACGCTCGGCGAGGTTCGGATCGAGGGGGAGTAGCTCGTAGTGGCCATCCTCGTAGTCGAAAACCACCTCAAACAACCACTCGTCCGGCAGGGGGGTCAGCGGCCGATCTTCTGCCAGGATCGGGTAGTAGGGGGTCCGGTTGCCGTACTTGATGCGCTTCAAGTAGCGGTTCGCCGTGCGTACGCGATTCCGCTCGTTCGCCTGCGATAGATCGACCTTGCCGTCGTTTTCCATCGCGTACTCGTAGACGATGACGTTGCCTTTGTCGTCGTAGCTCTTAGAGATCAGCCAGCTGAAGATTCGTCGAGAGTGATCAAGGTGGTCCTCGTCGGTCGGATCGAATATCCGCGACGAGTTGTCGTTGCCGTAGATCGTCGTGACGTTGTCGCGGCTGATCGAGCGCCAGTGGATCTCGCCCGTCTGCTGGTTGGTCCAGCGCTCGATGCGGGCAAATAGACCTTCAATCCGCGGGCGGTAGCGACGCACTCGATAGCCGACGTGATCAACCGTTCGCGGCTTGTCCCAGACCACGTGACTGCCGCTCACGAGGACCCACTCGCCGGCATCCTTCTTCTCGAACTCCGGTACGAGATCCTCGGCCCCGGAGAGAATGAAGACGTCGGATTCGTCCGCATCTCTGTACCGCGGGAGCCCTTTTTCCGTCTTGCGCGTGATCGAGGGGAGGGAAAGGCTCCAGCCGAAGCCGAAAGGCCCATTGCCGGCCCCCGAATCGTAGGAAAGGGAAAGCTCGGGGCCGAAGCCGGACCGGCCCAGGCTGGTGGCGATCGGAACCGTCATCGAGCCGGTGCCGGTGACTGGGTTGGCGGCGAACTTCTCGCCGATTCCGCGGATCGCACCGCCGCCTTTGGGCAGGGAGATCGTCGGAAGAGAGGCCGAAAAGGTGGCCTGTGATGGTGACCCCTGCTGACGAGGCTTTCCGGCGTCAGAAGGGGGACCGCGGGTCGCGGCAGAATCGGCCATCGCAGGTCGTCTCCCGGGCGAGGCTCCCGACGGCCGGATCCTCGCCGAGATTCGAGAGGAAACTCAAAGGCCTAGCTGCCTAAAGAGATAGCTAGAAACCAATACCTCCTTAACACTGCCCTTTCTAGTGTCCTGTCCCAGTGATTCGGTGCATAAGGCTCGAGGTCATGGTGTGCGCTGCCAAGGCGCCCACGACGCAAGCATAGCTGGGCCTATGTTGAGGAGTGGCAACGCCGGCAGCGTGCAGAAAGGCCCGAGATTTGTGTAGCGAATCACTGGGACAGGACACTAGCAGGCAACGCCCCATTGGGTAGGGTAGTGCCCAGCCCAAACGGGAAGCGGGGCGATCGTTTGCGAGTTGCCCCGAGCAGAGCAAGGTGGCCAGCAGAATGCGTGCTTGCTCGCGTCGGCAGAGGGTGGGTAGCCCCCGCTGAGGAACCCTACCCTGCTGTAGGAAGCCATTAAAGGGCACACTCTCCCATACGATCAAAACCCGAAGGGTGGCTAGGACCAGCCTTCGGGGTCGATCGGCACCGATCTTCCAGTGTAGCCCTCTTCGCGCACCTCGGGGCCCCACCGCGCCTTGAAGTACTTGAGAAGAACTTCTGGCAGGGGAGCTTGACCGTCTGGGCGCCACGCCGCACATAGAATTCGCCATCCAGAAACAACGGCAACCGGCTGGCGCTCACTTTGACAACAAACACGTCCTTGCCCTCCGGCTGGACCCAGTCCGCATTCATAACCTGATAGTTCTCGACACCCAGGCGCTGGTTCACCAAGGTATTGAAATGCACCCGAAGCTTGTCCTTCGCCTGGGCGGGGTCATCTTGTCCAAAGAGCTTCAGATCATTGTGCATCCCCAGCACTTGCCCACGATCATTGACACCGACATAGAGAGTGCCTCCCTCGTGATTCGCCAGGCCGGTTATCACCTTGACCACCTCGAAAAGGGGGCGTTTGTCGATCCGCTCCGTCTCTTGGTTGTAGCGATAGGTCGACTTGTACTCGACATGGTCACCCGCCCGCGATCACATCCCGCTTGACCGCGAGCTTTCCCCTGAAGGTGGCCGCCATTCTGCGGAGGTCATGTGGTCGGAAGTCTTCCAGGTGAGCCACGCTCGCTGCACCGGACACCGCCCTTTGCCTTCAACACGCCGTCCGCCCCCGAGCGCCCAAGAAAGCCTTTCAGTGCAACGTCTCGCCGAGCCTATGCACGGCTAACCCCCCTAAGATAATCGACTCGTTGAACGGGGCGCTCCCAGCTAGCCGTCGAGGATCTCGCGCACCCCCCGGGCCAGGTCCAGGGGCGAAAACGGCTTCTGGAGGAACGAAATCGACAGATCGTCATCCTCACCGGTGATGGTGTGCTCCGCGTATCCCGATATCACCAGCACTGGCAGATCCGGCCTCCGTTTCCGGGCCGCCTCGGCGAGATCGCGTCCCGACTCACTTCCCAGAATCAGATCGGTGATCAGCAGGTCGACCGGTTTTTCGACCGCCTCCAATAGCTGCCGCGCGTCGTCGGCGTTGTCGAGCGACTCAGCACGATACCCGTAGTGACGGAGCACCTGGACCACGAGACGACGGGATGTGGAGTCGTCATCCACCACCAGCACCGTCTCCGATCCGCTGAGCGGGCCGGACAGCGTCTCTTTGGGCGGCAGTTGCTTTCCCGAGGCTTCGACCCGCGGCAGGTAGATCTTGAAGGTGGTGCCGACTCCCTGCTCCGAATAGACCCAGACGAATCCGGCGCTCTGCTTGACGATGCCGTAGACGGTGGCAAGACCGAGCCCGGTTCCCTCGCCGCGCTCCTTGGTGCTGAAGAACGGGTCGAACGCGCGGGCAGTGGTCTCCTTGTCCATACCGATGCCGTCGTCGCTCACCGAGAGGCGCACGTAATGCCCGGGCGGTACCGAGATCACGTCCTTCGAGTAGCTCTCGTCCAGGACGACGTTCTCGGTCGAGAGCACGAGCCGGCCACCGTTGGGCATCGCGTCGCGGGCATTGACCGCGAGGTTCAGAAGCACTTGCTCCATCTGACTGCGATTGGCGAGCACCGTCCAAGGCGACTCCGCCAGATGGGTCTCCAATGAAATGTGACTGCCGAGGGAACGGCGGAGCAGGTTCCCCATCTCGTTGACCACCGCCGAGAGATCGATCACCTCCGGCTTGTCCGGCTCCCGGCGGCTGAAGGTGAGAAGCTGATCGGTCATTCCGACCGCACGCTGAATCGCTTGGGTAACGGAGGCCAGGTCTTCGTGCGCCGGACTCTCGGAAGGAATCTTGCCGGCCGCAATGTCGCTGCAGCCCCGGATCACCATCATGATGTTCCGGAAGTCGTGTGCGATGCCTCCCGCCAGACGACCGACCGCCTCCATTTTCTGCGCTGCCAACAAGCGAGTCTCGAGCTCACGCCGTTCGGTGATGTCTCTGAGGATGCCGAGGTAGGCGGTCGCACGGCCGTCTGTTCCCCGCACCACCGTCGAAGTCTCGAGCACGACGATGTTTCGACCGTCGCGCGTCTTGAGCCGAAGCTCATGGTCCCGCACGTGTCCGTCACGCTGCAGGCGCTGGAAGAGTCTCGTTCGTTCGGCGGCGTTCTGGTAGAGCAGGCCCCCGAGGTCAGCTTCGAGAATCTCTTTCTTGTCCCGGATGGCGAACAGTGCCAATCCAGCCGCATTGATGTCTACGATCTGTCCGTTCGGTCGGCTGAGAAAGATCGCGTCCTTCGATTCTTCGAACAGCAACCGGTAGAGAGCCTCGGCCGACAGCCTGGGCGTTTCCTGGCTGGCGGAGTCGCCTCCACCAAGGTCACCTTGCATGTATTGAGTCCTCCCTGTCTCCCCAGGCGGGAAGGTCTGTCGTTCGCGGCGGACCTTATCAGAGCGCGCCGGGCGGTCGGTAGCGAGTGAGACGATCGACGTTCGTGTGGCCAGCATCGCCGTCTTTGTCAGCGACAAGGCCGACCGCCGGCGTGCGAACCACCGAGCGCGAGGGCCGGCATCACCTTGCTCTACGCGGCAAGGATCGCCGCAAGAGGCGTTCGGGGCTAGAAGCCGGTCGAGGAGGACCCTCCGCTGGAGCCGGTGCCGCGTCTATGCTCCTTGTCGCGCTCGAGTTCATCGAGAGCCGCGAGAGCGTCCTCCCTCGACCCGATCGGGAAACTCCTTGATCCCGTGTTGGGGACGTCGTGCTCCCCTCTGCGGTGCGCTTGCCAGTAAGGGTGGACTGGTCCCTCGGTTCTGGGGATCTTTCCGGTCCAGGCCTCGAGCCTCGAGGACGCTGTGCGAGGGTAGCGGTGATGAAAGTTGTCCATCACTTGGGCGACGTTCTTGGGCTCGTCGTGAAGGGGTTCTGGAGCCCCGGCCCCCACCCCCCGCCGCATTCTGTCCACGAGATCTAGGGGCGACAGACAGCGGGTCGCGACGTCGGGCTCGGTTTGGAGGGCTTCTTCGAAGAGATGATACGCGCCACGCTGGCGGCGAGCATGTAGTTGCCCCGCGAGCTTGATTCGCTCCTTCATGCTCAACGCGACGACCTGGGCGTCGATGGTGTTGTGTTGATAGGCGTCGCTGGTGTTGTATGGCCGAGTCAGGAAGCGCTCGACCAGAGACCTGTCGTCGGGGTGCTCGCCATGGGCAAGCTTGTTGAACGCCCTTGGGGGAGCTGGTTCAGAAGTCGAGGTCGCCTCGGCCTCTTGGTTGTCTTGGACTCCTACGAGGGGCGCTGGATCCTCGAGGTCGACCGAGCCGAACTTCCCGGCCCCCCGGTTCTCCTCGAGAGCTTGGCGGAAGTCCTCCCAGGGACCCTCCCTGCCTTCGGGGAACCTGCGTTGAAAGGTCATGTGCCCGTATCCCTTGCCGCTCGAGTTGCGCCAGCCGGCGAGATTCAGACCGTAGTCGACATTGGGCTTGGATGCCTTCCTGCGAGCGAGGAATCCTCGCACCTGGGCCTGGACTTTGACTGCATCCTCCTGACACCGCGGGCATTCTCCTTTCGAGAGAGTCTCATCGTGTCTACACAACTGGACCGGATCTGCCGAAGTTCCGCCGGTTGGGGCGGTCGCATGCGCACCGGAGGTCTCCCGACCGCTCCTCACGGCCTCGCCGCCTGCCGGCTTGCCGGCAGAGGGTAGGTACGCCCGTGGTCTCTTCGGCGGCGCTCGGACGGCATCGGGCGAGTCGCGTTGGGCGTCGGCAAATGGCCGCGCCCGCAGGAGCGCCGACGGCCGGTCCTGCTTGGCCTCGGAAGGCCCCCGATCCGCGAAGCGTCGCACGGAGCTCGCTCTCCCTTTCTTGTTAGTTGACTTTGGCCGCGTCGCCTCCGGCCGGAGGCGCCAGGGCCGCGTCACGGGCCGCCGTGGCCTCGGCGCGCGCGGTCTCGCGCGCTTCATTCGCGGTCGCGAGGTTCAGGTTCGCATCGGCTTTCGCGGACTCGAACTGAGCCTTGATGACGTTCGTCTGCAGGCTCATGGCTTCGGCGTCCTTCTCGGCCTTTGCCTTGGCGTCCGCCGCGCTCTTGACGGCTGCCTCCGCGTCGGCGAGGGCGGACTCGGTGTTGTTTGCCTTCTCCTCGGCGCTCGCGGCGGCGTCCTGCTTCTTTTTCAATTCATCTTGCGCGCCTTTCAAAGCACTTGCCGCGTCGTCGCTCTTCCTCTGGGCCTCGTCTCTCGCGCCTTCGGCCTTGGTCAGGGCCGTCCCCGCGCTACTCGCACCGGTTTGAGCGTTCTTGACCTCCTGATTTGCCTCGTCCCTGGCTTTCTCGGCCGCGGCCAGGGCAACCTCGAAGGCGTCCTGAGCGTCCTGCCAGGCCTTCTCGGCCGTCGCCTCGGCTTGCTGAAACACGAGTGCGGCTTTCTTCGCGTCCGCGGTCTTCTGAGCGTCTTGCGAGGTCGGGCAGTCTCCCGGTTTCGGGGCCTTCGTCCCGGAACTGGCCTTGCTCTTGTCTGGTGCCATGCTTGCCTCCTCTGTGGTCGATTCGCCGCCACGAGCGAAGCCGCCGCGGCGGACAGATGCGGAGCTCGGGACCGGCCCTGCTCCATTTCCCACTCCGGCTCGACTTCGAGCCGAGCCTCGCTTCAACAGAAAGCTGTCACGGATCCTACACGCAGAGTCGGGCACTGTCCACGTCGCGCCGATACCCTGTCGTCGAAGCGGCGTGTTATCTTGTCTGCCTGGTTTCCAAACAACGGCACGACTGTCGACAGTCCGAGGACTCCATGAAGAGCAAGGTCCGGACCGAGAAGAGGTTTCCTTCCGCCGAAGGCGAAGGTCCGTCCGGCAGGGCATTGCGTCTCCCGCCCACGACGGCCGCTCTGTTCGATGCCGTTCTGGTCACGGACTCCGAAGGCGTCCTCGTCGAGACCGGCGGCGCGCTTCAGGAGGTCTTCGGGCACGAGCCGGACGTCCTTGACGGCAGACCGATCGAGGATCTTCTGATTCCGCCGCATCCGAAGAAGAGCCCACCCGGATCGCACAGGGAGCTCACAGCCGTCGCGAGGTTCCCCTATCCCGTGCGAGACCTCGAAGTGAGCGCCCGACACGCTTCCGGAGAGCTCTTCGCGGCGACGATCAATGTGGTCGAAGCCGCGGAGGCCGAGCCGGAGCACTTCGTCGTGTGCGTCCGGGACGTCTCTCGCCTCGAACGGGCCGAGAAGCTCCGCTACCGGATACAGAAGGAGCTCGACGAGCATAAGGCCGAGCTCCGCACCCTGGCTCTCAAGCTGCCGCTCGACGTCGAAAGCGAGCGGAAACGGATCGCCCGAGGACTGCACGACCAGATCGGCAACTCGCTCACCTTGGCCAGAATGCGCCTCGGGGAGCTGCGCCAGGGCGAAACCGGCTCCGACAAGCTCGCCGCGCTCGAGGAGGTCGAGCGGCTGACGGCGGACGCCATGCAGGAGATCCGCTCGCTCACCTTCGAGTTGAGCTCGCCGGTCCTGTATGAGCTGGGACTCGAAGCCGCGCTCAAGAGCCTGGGCAAGCGACTGGCCCGGCAACACGACATCGAGTTCGCGTTCTCGACCGACGAATATTCAAAACCGCTGTCCGAGAATCGGCAGGTCATCCTCTACCGAATCATCGAAGAGCTCCTGTTCAACATCGTCAAGCACGCCTGGGCGAGCCGTGCCGGGATCACCGTCGAACGCGCGAACGATCGCCTCCGCATCACGGTCGAGGACGACGGCGTCGGCTTCGAGTCCCCGGACGACAAGCTCCCGGGACCCGACGGCGGATTCGGCCTCTTTGGCGTCCGCCAACGATTGGAGCACATCGACGGCGACCTCGCGATCGAAGCCGCGTTTCCGTCTGGAACCCGCATGATCGTGACCGCACCCCTCGACCCGGACGAGGACTTCTAAAGGGACCCGCCGTGCCAACCCGGATCCTTCTCGCCGACGACCACGAGATCCTCTTGGACGGGCTGCGCTCGATGATCGAGCGCGCACCCGGGCTCGAGGTCGTGGCCGAGGCCCGGGACGGCCTCGAAGCGGTCAGGCAAGCCCAGGAGCACGAGCCGGATCTCGTGATCATGGACGTCTCCATGCCGGGCCTCAATGGAATCGAGGCGACTCGCCGGCTCACCTCGGGCAAGAACGCACCGAAGGTGCTGTGCCTCTCTTCGCACTCCGACCCGGTGATGGTCGAAGCGATGCTCGAGGCCGGGGCCACCGGCTATCAGCTCAAGGACTACGCCGTCGACGAGCTGATCCGGGCGATCGAAGTGGTCATGGCGAGCGAAACCTATCTCTCGCCCAGGGTCGCCGGAGGCGTCGTTGAGGCGCTGCTGCGAGGAGAGCCCTCGAAGCCGGGCCGGCGGCTGGCCGAGCTCACCGAACGGGAGCGCGAGGTGCTCCAGCTCATCTCCGAGGGTCACTCGAACAAGCAGATCGCCGAGCGCCTCCACGTCAGCGCCAAGACGGTCGGGACCCACCGCGAGCACATCATGACGAAGCTCGACATCCACACGATCGCGGGCCTGACCAAGTACGCGATCCAGCACGGCCTGACCTCGGCCGACCCGTAGCGGCCGGGCTCAGGAATCCTGAAGCGCGAAATCAGGAGCTGCCGGGGTCCAAATCCGGCAGTCGCCCGATTGCTGGAACGCGCCTGTGGCTGGAGCATAGGGAGTACCTGAGAACCGAACCGTTCGAGGAGGGCTGATTGGGCTCACGTCCCACTGACCAGTCGGAGAACCGGAACCGCGGCCGGCGGCCATGGGTGGCTCGCGTCGGCAGAGGCTTGCACGGATTCGCGCCCGAGACCCCGCCGGAGTACGACCGCCTGATCAAGCTGGCGGCCGAGGCCAGCGGGAAAGCCGAAGAATCGGCCCGCCTGGCCCGGAAGGCCGCTGAGATCGCCCGGTCGGCCGCCGATCGGGTGACCCTCGAAGCCGAGGGCAAAGAGGCGACAGAAGTCCTGCAGCGCGAGCCGAACGAGGAGATCCGGGAGACAACGCACGAGCTGATGGAGACGGCCGAAGAGGCCGTCGAGCTGGCCGCAAGGGCGCAGGACGAGGCCACGAACCTCCAGCACGACCTTGTGACCGATGTGGATCTGCACGCGCACGAACAGAAAAAGAGGAAAGCCTACGGCGCCGGCCGCAACTGAGGCACGGCCGCGTGCGAGCTACTGAGAACCGAGGAAGGACCGAGAAGGAGACCAAGCTATGCCAGTGCAAGTGAGCTACCCGGGCGTCTATGTCGAAGAGCTCCCGAGCACCGAGAAGACCGTCACCGGTGTCAGCACCTCGACTACGGCCTTCGTCGATTGCTTCGCCCGCGGACCGATGTCGAACGAGCGCGAAGCGAAAGCGCAGCAGCTCTTCAACTACCGGGACTTCCAACGCATCTTCGGCGGGCTGTACGCCAAGAGCGAAGCCAGTTACGCCATCATGCAGTTCTTCCAGAACGGCGGCCAGACCGCCTGGGTCGTGCGCACCGACGACGGCACCGGCGTTGCCGCGGACCTCAAGGCCAAGGTGCGGATTCCGTTCCTGGAGGACTTTGCCAAGGACGCCGCCGACGCCGCACACGACGCGGCTCGCATGGCCAAGCGCGCCAGCAACGTGGTCCGCGCGATCGACTCGGTGACCGGTGCCCAGCGCAGCGCCATGCCGAAGCTCCAACCCGGCGCCGCGGCTCGAGCCGCGCTGGCGGACATCGCGACGGACCCCGACGCCGACGAGCCCACGCCCAAGGCGGCGCCGGACACCTTCGACGAGCTCGCGATCATGTCTGCCTACCTGCGAAGCGCCCTGAGTGCCGCCGAGGCCGCCATCAGAGTGGTCGAGCCGCCCAACGAAGACGGCACGCTCTCCGACGGTGACCTCTCCAAGGAGTACAAGGACGCCAGGGTCGATTTCGCAGAGGTCGACACCCGCAAGGAGACGCCGGACCTGAAGGCCGCCGTCGAAACTTCGCTGGCCTCCACCACCGCGATCACCGCCAAAGCCGCCAAGGCCGCCGAGCCGAACGACGAGTACGGCGCCGATGACGCGGCTCTCATCAACGAGGGCAACGACGGCTCCGAGAAAGGCATGGACTCGCTGCGCGCGATCCACTATTCGACCGGCTACGCGACCCAGGCGGCGAGCGACCATCTCACGGCGCTGGGCGGCGAGGTGACCAAGGACGACGTTCTGGACTCCCTCGACGCCGCCAAAGCGGCCAAGGACGAAGCCAACGACATCGGCAGAGCCAACATTCCGCCGCAGGACATCAACGACCAAGAGGCCACCAAGAAGATCATCGAGGCCGACGACGCGATCAAGGCGGCCGCCGACGATGCGACCGGGAACGATCTCGCGGACGCCGTGTCGGCGACCCAGGACGCCCTGACCGAGGCCGGCGGACTCTTGACCGACAGGATCATCGAGGATGCGCCATCGACCTTTGGCGAGACTCGCGACCAGGCCGATGAGCTCCAGAAGAAACTCGATGCCGCCCACACCGCGCTGGCAGCCGCGCGCGAGGCCCAGGTCGACGACGCGACCGCGGACGCCGCGGCGACCACCAAGGCGATCAATGAGGCCAATTCGGCCGTGGATACGATCGGAGATGCCGCCGACGCGGCCATCCAGCTGATCGAGAAAAACCCCGAGATCGACACCGAAGGCTGGCCCGACCTCGCGCTCGCGGTCGAAGCGGCCGCCAGGCTCACCGAGGAAACCGCGGAGGCGACCGAACTGGCCGCCGACGCCGCCGACGCCTCGAGCAAGGTGCTCGCGCAGAGGATTCGCGAGAAAGAGGCGACCGAGGGCAAGGCCGGAGATCTGGCGAGGCAGGCGGCCAGGGATGCCTCCGATGCTGCCAAGGGCGCCCGAGGCGCGGCCGAGAACGCCAAGAAGACCGCCGAGAGAGCGGCCAGCCGGGTGACCATCAAGGCCGAAGGCACCGAGGCAAGAGAGGTCCTGCTCGAAACCGTCGCGGAAGCCAGAGAAGCTTGGGCCGCGGTCGCCGAGGCGGCCGACCTGGCTGCGGACGCGGCGGACGATGCCGCAGGTGCCTCCCAGGACGCGCAGGTGGCCGCGATAGTGGTCGGGGAGGCCGGCGCCGCGCCCACGCTCAAGATCGCGGCCACCAGCCCGGGCGAGTGGGGCAACTCCCTGAAAGCCGAGATCATCCAGGGAAAGAAGTACAAATTCGGACTGACGGTGCAGGAGTTCGCCATCCGCAACGGCCGAGCCACAGCGATCGCTACCGAGGAATACTCCAACCTCACGCTCCAGGACGAGGACGACGCGCGATTTGCCATCAAACTTGTCAATCACGAGTCCGACATGGTCAAGCTGAGCTACAACGGACCGGCGGTCAAGGGCACGAGGCCGATCGGCGAGGGCATGCTGCCGCTCGAGCGCGGACACGACGGCGAGCCCCCGGGACAAGCCAAGCTGATCGCGACCATGAAGAACGCCCTCGACAACATCGCGCCGTCGATCTTCAACATCCTGTGCCTCCCGATCACCGCGACCTATCCTGCCGGCGAGGCGAGCGTCGCGATCACCTCGGCCCTCGGCTACTGCGAGGAGAAGCGAGCCTTCATGATCCTGGACATCCCGGAGAACGTGAAGAAGATCAGCGACATGCAAATGTGGCACAAGAAGTACGGCAGCGCCGCCAACTTCACCGGCGCCGTTTACTACCCGCGGCTGGTCATGCCCGACCCGCTCCAGAACTACCGGCCGCGGAACGTCGGCCCGAGCGGAACTCTGGCCGGCGTGTATGCCCGCACCGACTCGCGGCGCGGCATCTGGAAGGCGCCGGCCGGCATCGAGGCGGTGCTCAAAGGCGTGAAGGTCGCCTCCAAGATGACCGACAACGACAACGGCATTCTCAACCCGCTCGGCGTCAACTGCCTGCGCGCGTTTCCGGTCTACGGCAACATCTCCTGGGGCGCACGGACGCTCGCCGGAGCCGACCTGCTCAATAGCCAGTGGAAATACGTTAACGTTCGGCGTCTGACCAGCTACATTGAGGAGACGCTCTATCAGAACCTCAAGTGGGCGGTGTTCGAGGGGAATGACGAGAATCTGTGGTCCCAGATCCGCACACAGGTCGGAGGGTTCCTTTCGGGGCTCTTTGTCGACGGCGCCTTTGCCGGCTCGAGCCCGGACAAGGCCTACTTCGTGCACTGCGACTCGACAACCACGACGCCTCAGGACATCGCCAACGGCATCGTCAACATCGTGGTCGGGATTGCGCCGATCAAGCCGGCCGAGTTCATCATCCTGCAGATCGAGCAGATCGCCGGCCAGGAGTAACACGGTCTAGCCCCTAAAACGAGGAGGAGCACATGGCAGCACCAGTAGACGTCAGAGCCACAGCAGCGCCGTACTTGATGGATCCGCTGCTGAACTTCAAGTTCATCATCTCGTGGGAAGGCAATCCCGTAGCCGGAGTCAGCAAGATCGGAGCGCTCAGCCGCAACACCGAGAGCGTCGCCCACCGCGAGGGCGGTGCGCCGCAGAGCGTGCGCCAGATCCCTGGGCAAACGACCTATGGCCCGATCACCCTCGAGCGCGGGCTCATTATCGACGTGACCTTCGAGCAGTGGGCCAACAAGGTCTGGTTCTACGAGAACACCGGAAAGCTCGGTGAGGAGGTCTCGCTTCAGGACTTCCGCAAGGACATCACGATCCAACTCTGCAACCAGGCAGGCCAGATCATGAAGCAGTACCTGGCATTCAACTGCTGGCCCTCGGAGTACACGGCCCTGCCTGAGCTGGACGCCGCGGCCAATGCCGTTGCCCTCGAGTCGTTGACCTTGCAGAACGAGGGCTGGCAGCGCGATGACTCGTTCACCGCGCCCGAGCCGCTGTCGGGTTACCCGAGCATCGTCCATCCGGACGCGCCCGGCACCTCGTAGCCGTTCCTGATATGCTCCGCATGCCTGAATAAGGACAGTTTGAAGCAGTCCGGCTCCGCCCGCGAACGTGGGTGGAGCCGGACCGTCTCTTGACCTCTTTTCGGGGGTGGAGCTTTTGGGAAATGGCGGCGCTATCTAACGTCTCTGGTTCGGCGACCCCTCGCCTCGGGAACCGGTACGTTCGGCGCGCGCTCGTGAAAGCCGGCCGACTCCAAGGCCCTGTGGCCGCACGCCGTGGCCAGCCAGGCTTCAATCGGCCCGCAGGATCCGAAGCATAAGCGGAGACGATGCGAGCACTCTCCGGCCAGCAGATCGTCGATGCCTGGGGCCGGGGATTGGATCGTGCGCCGCTGGACCGCGCCCTGATGTTGCTGTCCGCCGCCGAGCCCGAACCGGCGCAATCGGATTTCTCCCGGCTCAGTATCGGCGAGCGCGACGGGCTGCTGCTGGCGCTGCGCCGCATGACTTTCGGGACAACGCTTCCGGCCTACGCGAAATGCCGGGAGTGCGACGCCATTCTGAGGTTCGAGCTGGACATCGAGGAGCTCGAGAGACAGCAGTCACCAACGGCCGGAAGCGGACCGATGGTTCTGACCGCCGACGGCTTCGAGGTCGAGTTCCGGCTGCCCACGGCTCGAGATCTGGAGGCGGTGAGCCGCTACGGCTCTGCCGACGCCTACGGCCTGCTCCTCGAGCGCTGCGTCATCGAGGCGAGGCGAGGCGAGGCGCCGGTCGCGGCCCGTCAGCTTCCCGAGAGCGTCCTGGCGGCACTCTCCGAGCGCATGGAGAGCGAAGATCCCCTGGCCGACATCCCGATCAACCTGGCGTGTGACCTCTGCGGTCACAAGTGGTCGCCGATCCTCGACATCGGGAGCTGCCTCTGGGCAGAGGTCGAGGCGTCGGCCGAGCGGATCATGTACGAAGTCGCCAGCCTGGCGAATCTGTACGGCTGGAGCGAGAGCGAGATCCTGGCCATGGGACCGGCTAGGCGCAAGCGGTATCTCGAGCTGGCGAGGCGACGAGGATGAGCGACTACCTGAAACGTCTGATCCAGCGCGCGCGGGGCGAGCTGCCCTCGGTCAAGCCGGTCGTGGGAAGCCGCTTCGGCCCCGCACCGCATCTGGGCGGTGACCGGGATCCCCAACGCGACGAGCGAGCGCCACGGGAGAAGCCAGCGAGACCGACGCGCCCGGCCGAGGGGCCAGGCACCGGAGACCAGCCCGCTGCCGAAGCTCGCGAGACGTCGGAATCCAAAGCCCATTCGACCAAGCCCGCACCTTCTGCGGGGAAGGCCAAGGCCGGGCCGACGTCCGGGGCAAAAGCCGGTCCGGAGAGTCCAGAAGGAGAGCTTCCCGGCGCCCCGAGTCACGAGACCGACGCGGCGGCGCCGGCGGAACCGGAGCCGGTCGAGCGCTCGGGCGACAAGGATGCCCCTTCGAGTGTCGGCCATTCCCGGCCGGCGACGTCCTCGCCCTCTTTGTCCGCCCCGGCAAGAGGCCACCCCGGTGCCGGCTCAGCGCCGGCAACGAGCCGGAGTGCCGGGGCTCCGCCGGAGCCCGACGCGCCCGGCGAGACCGCGACTAAGGGTCAACCCGCGAGCCACTCGCCAACGGTCGACGCCCCGTCGGAACCCAGCCCGGCACCGCCCGTTGTGGACACGCCCGACACCGGCTCTCCGGAACTGGCACGGCTCGCCGGCGCACGCGAGGGGCTCTTGCCCGAAGGCGAGTCGATCCGTTCGCCCGAGGAATCGACGCGTCGGGAACCCTCGGCGCTCGCAACCGGCAAGGGTGGCACCCCGCCACGCACGGCGGCAATGGACGAGACTCCAGCTGCCACCGGGAAGAACACCGGCGGCGACGGATCCACTACTTCCCCGGCATCAGAGATCATCGCGACGAGGGAGGCCGTCCCCGAGGGCTCCGTTCGATCCGAGCCGTCACCGGAACCGTCCCGCCGCGAGACCGGAGGCGGTGAATTCGAAGCTCGGACGGAAGACCGTGAGCCCCCCGCAGCTGGCGTGCAAACCCGCGCGGCCTCGATCGACACCGACCCGGAGGCGGAAGCCGGCGCCTCGACCGAGACGACCGCGGCCGCTTCCGAGGCCTCCCCTGGTCGATCCGAAGGTCGGCACCCGCACGACGAGCCGTCGCGATCCGGCGAAGCCGCCGTCCAGCGGCGTCGCAGCGGCTCGAGTGCCTCGCCGGCGGCCGGCGAAACCACCGGGCACATCGCCGGGCAAGACCCCGGCACAGGGAGCGTCGAAAATAAAGGACCTGCCGAGAGGCGGCCCCGCTCGGCTGCGCCCGAGTGGCTCGAGAAGACCGAGCGGCTCGAGACGACCGAGCAGCCCGACAAGGCCGAGGCCATCGAGACCCAGCAGGACGAAGTCCAACCAGGCCGGACGGTCGACTCGCCCTCCGCGCCTTCCGAATCAGAGCGCTTCGACGACCCGCCCCAAGCGGAGGAGACGTCTCCGATTTACGCCGATCAACCGATCCCGACGGTCGAGGCGGGCGCGCCGGCTCCGGTCCCGACGCAGGAGCAGCTCCCACCAGAGCCACCCGCGCAGAAATCGCCAACGGAGAAGCCAGACGTCGGTTCGCCCGCCGATCCGGTCGCCGGTCCGGTCCAGCGGGCGGCGCATGAGTCCGCTTCGAAGCTCCTGACTTCGGAGTCCCCAACCCAGCTCAGACAGTCGGGGCTTCCCTCTCCGGCCCCGCCGGGCAGCGCACCGGCCGACCACGGCGAACCGACCGGCGCACCGGCTTCGACCCCCCAGGCGCGACGCGCCGAGCCGCAGCCTCGAGAAGACGAGGGCGCGCCTCGAGCAAAGGCGCCTCACGGCCCTGAATCGGAGCCCGTCGAGCCGGTCGAGGCCGCACAGAAGGCAGGCGAATCGCAAACCGCGACCCCAACCCGGGAGACCGCCTCGAGGATCGAAGAAGACAGCGAGCTTCGAGGGCCGCCGAGCGAACCGGCGAATGTCCCGGAGCCGTCGCCCGAAGCCACCGACTGGGCCGGCAAGCCGACGTCTTCTGCCAAAGGCTCGCAAGAACCTGTCCAGCTCCGGGAGTCCACCGCGACCGAGCCGTCCCCCCTCCCAATCGACCCGACTCGAGGAGCGAGACGTGACGGCGAGTCGCTCGTCGCCGAGGATTCGGCGTCGAGGCATGCGTACCCTCCGCCGGATACAGCGGACGAAACCACCGGCTCGCCTGCGCAAGAGCCGAGACGCCCGTCGAGCACGCCGGCGAGGCCGGAGCCCGCCTCGGAGTCTCCGTCTCCCGAATCAACCTACGGGCCGAACGAGTCACTCACGAACCCGCCGCGAGCCGGTTCCGAGGCCTCGACCGAGCTTCGAAGCGCGTCGACAACCGAGCCTCACTCTCGAAGCGCCGATCCGGAGCCCGGCGGCGAGACCGCCGAGCCCCCGGACTCGGCCGCCCCGCCTCGCGACATTCTCCCGGACCGGCGCGATACCGAAGATGAGGGTGCCGTGCGCGCGCCACACCGGTCGCCGGCGGTCGAAGCCCAAGCCACCGGACCCCGGCAAAGCCCCTCTTCGGAGCCGCACAGGGCCGTCGACCCGGCTCCGAGCGCCGACTCGGCGGTTCCAGACCTACCCGGCGATGAGCAGGCCGCCCGCGGAGCGGCACACGAGCCCGCCGGCCCATCAATCGAGCCCAAGACGGCCATGCCCCAACCCGAAGCCCCGGTCCAGCGCCGGGGTGCGAGCGGCGCCGAGCCCTCGCCGCAGGCTCGAGAGATCGGCGCGTACGACTCGGTCCAGGCCGCCCCAGCGACGGCTTCGGCCTCCGAGACGCGGCCCTCCGGTCCGGACGCGCCAGCCGGCCGGAGCAGAAGCACCGAGCCACGCCCGCGCGAGCGCCCACCGGCAGAAGCCACCTCCGAGTCCGCCGACATCTCCGACCTGCGAGCGAGCTCGGTCCAACCGCCAAACGCGACCAGATCCTCGCCCGAGGAGGCTGATGCCCATCTACCGGCTGCCGATCCGGGGAATCCCGATCGGCCGTCGATCGCTCGATCGAGCCCCGAGCCCCCCCAGCCGAGGCCGATTCAGCGAATGTCATCTGCTCCGCTCGATGCGACATCGGGATCCAGACCGGGCTCGCAGCCCGACTCGACGAGGGGCTCGACACGCGAAGCTCTCGAAGCCCGTGGTGCGTTCGACTCGGCTGCGTCCGACTCGGATTCCCGCGTCCGACCTCTATTCTCTGCCTCCGACGGCGAGACCGGCCACGAACCGCAGTACCAGCACGTGCGGGACGGGATCGGCGAGGGTTCGGCTCCTGTCGCCCCCAGCGAACCCGACACCGAGCAGCCCGACAC